>CAYFHQ010000138.1:0-8329 GCA_964342805.1 uncultured Peptostreptococcaceae bacterium
GGTCGTCTTTCCCAGGCCTGGCGGGCCGTAAAGAAGGACGTGGTCCAGTTGGTCTCCCCGCATTTTTGCCGCATTAATGAAGACGCTCAGTTTTTCCTTGGTGCGTTCTTGACCGATATACTCACTCAGATGTTGCGGCCTGAGAGACCCCTCAACGGGTTGGTCCTCTTCCACAAAGCTGGGTGTGATAAACCGGTCGATATTGAAGTCAGACATGGTCCCTCACTATCCTGCAATGATCAATTGCAAAGCGGTTTTTATAATTTCTTCTGTCGTCTTGCCTGCACAGTCGATCTGCATGATCACCCCTTCAGCTTCCTGCTGGGAGTATCCCAGGGCTAGCATGGCTTCCAGGGCCTCACGGGTTTCACTGATCAATACAGGAGATGCGGTTGGTGCGCTACCGGTTTGGGTAATGACGCCTGCTTTCATTTGCTTGTCGATCTTGTCTTTCAGCTCCAGAATGATCCGTTGGGCAGTCTTTTTACCTACCCCAGGAGCCTTTGTCAAGCGGGTTACGTCACCAGTCACTATAACCGAGGCCAGGTCGTGGATATGTATGGTAGATAAAATCCCTACTGCAACCTTGGTCCCTACACCGCTCACAGATGTGAGAAGGCGGAAGAGGGTTCTTTCTTGAACAGTGGAAAAGCCACATAGGCTGATATCGTCCTCACGGACGATCATATGGGTATAAACGATCACTTCTTCGTTTACTTGATTTAAGTCTGCGATGGTAAATGTAGATGCTGCTGCTCTATAGCCCATGCCATTGTTTTCTACGACGACAAAATCAGCGCCGAGTACCATGACATGACCCTTAATAAAATCAATCATAGGTCACCTCTTTATCTCTATTTATCTTAACACAAACATATATTCGATAAAAGGCAAACAGACCGCAGAAATAGAGATTTCCTGCGGTCTGTGGATTATACGAGTAGTACGTTTTCACAACCGATTTTCTCGGCCATGGCCTTGAGGGCCTGCAAATCCTCCACGCTCGGTGAAGGATGGGCTTTCATTTCCTGGCGGACCCCATGGGACCGGTAGGTGATAATCTTGTATCGGACTGCAGGGTCAATGGCAGCAATCCGTGCAGCCACATAGGTCACAGTTTCTTTCCCGTCCATAAGGTCTGGGACAATGACGGTCCGGGCTTCGTAGAGTTTGTCTGCAAGTAAGAGTAAGTCAAGGGTCTGTTTACTATTGTGGTTACTGGCACCAGTCAGGGCCTTGTGGACGTCTTCGCCATATGCCTTTACGTCCAACATGAACCCGTCTGCGACCTGCATGAGTTGCTGGAGTTTGTCCAAGGCAACCATGCCATTGGTATCAATCAGAACATGGAGGTCCTTGGCCTTTAGGGCCTTGACCACTTCCATGAGGAAGTTAAATTGAACGGTACATTCTCCACCGCTGATGGTAACGCCTGAAATAAAGAGGCTGTACTTCATGACCTGGTCGATGACTTGGTCAACAGTTTGAGCACTGGCTCCTTCAGGTACGTTCCCGTCCTTGGCAAGGGCAATGGTCTCCGGGTTGTGGCAGTAGGCACAATTGAGATTGCAACCCTGGAGGAAGATCACTGTTCGATTGCCGGGTCCGTCTACTGCGGAAAAAGGAAGGATTCTAGCTACATAGCCAGTCATGGGACCACCTACATATCTCGCTTAGCGCGTTCAAGGACTTTTTGATTCTTCACAGAACCCAGCCCTAGGGCAACCGTGTCACGGAGGACTTGTTCTCCACGATCTAACTTTTCCATTTCAGACCGCTTGACCAGGTATCCCGTGATCCGGATGACGTCCGCGTCGGCGGCGTAGGCACTGAAATAACGAAGGCCTGCCTTAAAGGCACCCCGTACGATATCTGTCACCTGGGCAGGATTCTTTTTGGACATTTCGTCAAACTTAAAAATGTCACCAATCCCTGATGGGAAGTACTTGTGAAAGCGACCAGCCTGGAGCAAGTGGTCATGAATAGGCGGTTCTTCTCCAATTGGAATCCGGCAGCCTGGGCTGGAGGACAAATCGGAGTCAATGCCCACCTGGGCGTGGAGCAGGTACTTGCCCTCTGACACTGCCAGGTATGGATTATCTTTATGGCCCTTAACTAGGGCTTCTATGGTTTCAATGATTTGAACACCTAGGTCATCGGCCTTTGTATTATGTCCAAAGTGACTGCTTGGGTCGTCTGTAGCAAGAAAATGATTAACGGTTTCCGCTAGGCCCACCATGCCGAACATGGAGGTAAAGCGGTCCTTGTGTAGGAGACCCTCACGGACTAGGAAGTTGGACTCAAAGAAGGTTGAGTCCTCCACAACAAACCGCACCCGTTCGTCCAAGTAGGACAACATGAGGTCAACTGCTTGCGGGAGTTCCTTTGTTAGGAAGTCTTCTAGACCTTGGCTCTTTTCAGCTAGCTTCATAAGGTTCATGCGTACCAGGGTATGGGCGCCACCGCCGATGAATAGGCCATTGTAACAGCTGACAATGCCGTAGTCCCCAGCCTTAAACTCTTCAGCAAATCGCTCATGGTGGGCAAAGCTTGGTTTGGCTGTTACCAGGGCAGTTTGAACACCTTCGTTTATGAATGCGTCAGGTGTCTCTTCAGAAACCTTCATGGTTAAGTTGGGGATAGAATTTTGTAGTTCTCGTTCTGCCTTCAAAATGAGTCGACCTGCCAGGGTGTCCTCAGGTCCAATATTGGCATGGCAGAAGGAGTCTGTTATGGTCCGGTCAATATACTTGAGGAGGCGTTTAATCGCCTTTAGGGCATAGTCCTCGTCCTCAATAAAGGGGTTTAACAGACGGTCCAGGTTACCAATGTATACCGGGAAGCTTGTAATGGATGGCACATGACGGTATAAAATCATGAGATTGTTAAGAGCGTCGTCCAAGTCCTCTGGTGGGTCTAGACTGAGGAACTTTGACCCCTGCTTCATAAAGAGGTCGTAGTCCGGCACAATGTACCGGGGTCTGTAAGGGGCATTGCCCTCAAAGAGATCACAGACGATTCCCTGGTCTCTTAGTTCCTGAACTGCGTCTGAGATTGACAGGACGTCAATGCTGTTCTCCGCTTCTCTGGCCATGGCCAATACTTTTTGCTCATACGTTAACGTTTGGTTTTGGATGATGTCTAGAATGACATTCATACGATCCACCTCAATTTTTGTTATTTTAACCGCTACCTCCCGGCAGTGGTTGTTTAACACAACGAAACGCATGTCGTGCTGTTACCTATATTGTACCTTATTTGTGGCTCTTAAATAAAGTGAAAAAGCTGGCACCTTATTGAAAAGAACAGCCAACTTCTTGATTTGTTTATGCATTACGGATTTGTAGCATTTGTCTATTACTTTTCATTCTTTACTCTATGAAAGATATGTCGACTTCCAACATATCTGAGGCTTGTGGACTTCCCATATCCAAGAGCCACCCACTTCTTGCCTTTAGCCACAACAAGCCCTCCTAGAACTGAATGGACTGACCATACACAAAGTATAGAATGATTAGCATTACCACCACAGTGATAAAAACGATGAATCCCCAGTTGAGCATTTGTTGGTTAGCCTGCTTTTTTCCCCTGTATACCATGGACATGGATACCAGAAGGATGAGCCATAAAATCATTACCATGTTTGTACCTCCAACTCATTTCTCTTTCTCTTATAGCAGTATACCACAAAAAGGCACCTACCGAAGTAGGCGCCTTTTAAGACAAGTTGATCAAAAATGTTCCATGTTAGCGGTTTGACTAAGCAGCCAACTCTTCCTTCTGCTCCACCTTGTGCATTGTAATGCCTGTATAGCCGTAGAAGATAGAGATCAATGGGTTTACCCAGTTGAGAATTGCATATGGAATGTAAGTCCATGGTGCTAGCCCCAGCGTACCGATCATAAATGCACCACATGTGTTCCAGAAGATCAGTGGAGACGTTAGTGTTGCAGAATCCTCAAGAACTCGAGACAAGTTCTTAGGTGCTAGACCACGCTCGTCATAAGCTTCCTTGAACATACGACCTGGAATTACGATTGCTAGGTACTGGTCGCCAGCGCCCATGTTCATAGCAATTGCAGTAAGAATAGTTGCAACAACTAGAGAACCAGTAGAGCGAGCAAGCTTTAGGATACCAGCAGCGATCGCTTGAAGCATTCCGGTTTTTTCCATTACCCCACCGAAGATCATGGCGCTTAAGATGAGAGAGATAGTCCACATCATTGAGTCCATACCCCCGCGGTTTAGTAGGCTATCTAGTGCGGCTTGACCTGTTTCAATTGAGAATCCATAGTGTAAAGCTCCTACAACATCACTAAGATTAGCGCCTTGGAAGATCATACCAAACACACCGCCAAGAAGGGCGCCGCCAAATAGACCCGGAATGGCTGGAGTCTTCATAACTACAATACCGATAACGATCAGTGGAAGTAGTAGAAGAACCGGTGTGATGTTGAAGTTTGTGGAAAGACCTGTCAACATTTCGTTGATAGCAATCTGGTCCAGGTTACCACCGGCATACTGCATGCCCAGAACACCAAACACCACTAGAGAGATGATGTAAGAAGGACCTGTAGTAAAGATCATGTGACGGATGTGGTCAAATAGGTCTGCGCCTGCCATTGCAGGAGCCAGGTTGGTCGTGTCAGACAGTGGAGACATCTTGTCACCAAAGTAAGCACCAGAGATGATAGCACCACCAACGATGTGCGCTGGAATACCAAGACCTGCAGCAACGCCCATGAGAGCGATACCTACCGTACCAGCAGTTGTCCAAGAAGAACCAGTTGCCAGGGAAACGATAGAACAGATCAGAAGCGTTGCCACTAGGAAGATTGATGGAGACAATACTTTTAGTCCGTAGAAGATCATAGCAGGTACAACACCAGCCTGGATCCACGTACCGATTACCATACCGATAACCATCAGGATAATGATAGCACCCATGGACATTTTAATTGTCTCAACGATGCCCTCCTCAATTTCCTTCCATTTAAAATTGAGAACTACCATTGCATAAACCGCTGCGAACATTGCAGAAACAAATAGCGGGATATGTGGATCGGCTCCGAGCATTTGAAGTGCGATGATCAAAAAGCCTACCAAAAAAATAACAGGAACAATTGCAATGAGAAACGTTGCTTCTTTCTTTTGCTTCATACTTATTAACTCCCCCTTTTTTGAAGTTACTTGAAGTATACTGATACTTTTCAAAAAAACTCACAATGATTGAGAAAAAGTCGTGAATCCATTTTAATTTTTCTGAAAACAGCATTATTTGATGTGTTACAGGCCGTTATTACGATGAATTATTCACGATCTCTGTATGAAAACGTTTTTTTACTCTTGCTGATGTATAGTTTTTCATTTTATGCAAGTTCCCATGCAGATCAAGCAGAAAAAGAAGCCTCTCCCAGATGTGGAAGAGGCTTCTTTTTGATCAGTTTTGAGTATTTTGTCTTGTAAAGCTTCACAGAATTTTGGGTATTTTTGAAACCTGTTGAGTTATTGTCATCATTTGTGGTATTAGCTCAGTTTATGAAAACCTCCTCTTTATTCGTGGTCGCTGAGTAGGAGTATATTCTCTATAAACCGTTTAACGGATATTTTTCCACCACTATTTCGCTTGCCACGGATAAAGTCCATTTCGGCCTTCACGTTCTCAAAATCATATAGAGAGTTAGAGTACCGGGTGAAGTTGTCATTCATATAGTCTTCTATGCCCACATTGGAAATATTGATCAGGCCCTTGTTAATGGCACGACGAATCCGCTGTTCCATAGCCTTGGGGTTGTCACTGAGCTTGTCACAGATGTCCCTAACCTTAAAGTCAAAACTATAGAGGCCGTGATCAATCATATGCCGACAAATGGTCAAAATATCGTCAGCCCCCTTTTCACCCATGATACCCAGGCGACTGAAAATGTGGCGAATATTCTTGATCTGGTCTTTGCCAGGCTCCGCCTTCTTCTTTGGCGCCACCGCAGCGGCTCCCCCACCGCTGATCATGGACTCGATAATCTTAAAATTCTTTTCCAGTCGAATTTTGTCCAGGACACTGCGGAGGACATTGGTGACTTCAATCCGGTTAATAGGTTTGTGGATGTAGAATTCGATACCTGCATTGTAGGCCTTGGTAATCATGTTCTTGGTTGTCACTTGAGAGATCATGACAAAACGAATACTGGGATGTTGACTCTTGACTTCATTGACCAAACGGGCGCCATCCTTTACAGGCATGAGCAGGTCCACCAGGACGATATCCGGTTGCAGCTGCATGATTTCATGGGTGGCCATAACCGCGTCCGTGGAATTACCCACCACTTCCCCCAGTTCCTCTTCCTCAATAATATTCTCGAGAATACGGATAACCTTAATGTCGTCGTCAATTAGATAAAATTTCATGATGCCCCTCCAAACTCCGATTCGGTATGGTGACAGTAAATGTCGTCCCAGCACCTGGTATAGATTGTACGTCGATTGTGCCGCCAAATTTCTTTTCTACAATGTCTCGAACCAAGGTTAGTCCAAGGCCCCTGTATATATCCCCCGTTTGGGCATCGAACTTGGTCGAAAATCCGGGATCGAATATGTGCTCCAGATCCCGTTCTTTTATACCAGGTCCATTGTCTTGTATGAGTATGATGTGGTCTTCGCCAGATCGTTCATGGTTAATGTCGACCAGGCCATCCTCTCTATTCTTTAAAGCTTCCAGGGCATTCACTGTCAGATTCCTCAGAATGGACATGAGCATAAAGTGTTCTGACACTTTTTCATTGGTCCTCACGTGGACCGTTAACTTGGGCCCGGGCGCATCGGAAGGATACTCCCGCATGAGATTGGTTTGTAAGACCAAATAGATGTCCTTGAGCCGCATGTCCGACAAGCCTTCCTTGTCCACCATTATCTGCTCAATTCCCTTTATGACCCGTACATAGTTTTTCTTAATCTCATGGACGTCTTTGGCGATTTTCAAGGAGACATGCTGCTCATACTCCCCCTTGCCGTCCATGGCTTCATAAAGTTCAAAGGCGTCTGCCATGACCGCCTCGATGTATTCCATATTGCCCGACATGTAGTAAATCTCGCTCTTTAGCTCAGAGATCATGGTCAGGAGGTCCCTGTACCGGCTCTCGTGCTCTTGGCGCTTGAGGAGCATTTGATAACGTTGTAAGAGGAGGACGATGGTTACTGCCATAAAGGCACGGATACCTGCAATGACAAGGAGGTCATTGAGAATGCCCACGTACTGTTCAGTCAGTGGCCCAATCCGCGTGGCCACTTCAAAGACGTTACCAATAAAGTCTGCCATCATGACCACTATAACCCACCGGGTCACCGACTGGTCCTCTTCTTCCTTCATGTAAAAGAAGAAGTAGTAGACCATGGCATAGGTCATGTCAAATATAAAAATGGGAAAGTCTACCTGAAGGGCTTCAGAAAAGCCAATATTGGGAATCCCAACAATCCCTCTGAACATGAGACCCACTACACCCACAGCAAAACCACAGAGTAGGGGGTTCAATTTGCGATCAAAAAAATAATAGATGGGCAGGAGAACGACGGACAACATTATTCGGAAGCCACCTATAAGGATATTAAAGCCAATCAAGGACGCAAAAGCGTCTACAAATGCTATTAATAGGATTTTTCTATACTTGCCCATGGGCCCCCCTCTCTCCTTGACCTACCCATATAGTATAATACAAACTTCTGAATTGTCCACGACGTGAAAAATCCCACCGTGTTGGTGGGATTTGACAGCAAGCCAGTCGGTCTGGCCCTATTGGTTAAAAGGATCATTCAGGGACTCAGTACCCGGTAGGACAAATCGTCCCTTTTCGATAATGGACACCTCTGCCCCATCGCTATGAAGAACTGAGATTTTTGCCAGACCGTCATAAGGTAAGGTAATGTCCGTATGACAGTTGGTATAAGCCTTGTCCAGGCTCTCCTTACGAATAATGGAATGCTCGTTGTCACGGGCAATGATTTCCTTACCATCCAGCGGATTGTAAACTGGATTGTCTTCTGACCAGGAGAAGCAAGTGTCACCAATGGCAAAGTGTGGACCCATCTTTTCAACAATCAGAATGGGAAGCTGGTCTGTAATGCCGTACTTTTCTGCAATCACATAGGCCAGGGTGTTGGTCCCAATAGCAAACTCCCCTAGCGGCAGGGACTTGTGTGGGAACAGTAGATTTTCCTGGATAAACTTTTTGTTGGCTTCAGGATCGTCAAAGTTGGCACAATCGTACTCTGTCACATAACCGTCCTTGAAGGTCAGCTTGAGTTCCTTGTACTTAAAGCCATCCAGGTAAACATCATT
>CAYFHQ010000139.1:0-8267 GCA_964342805.1 uncultured Peptostreptococcaceae bacterium
TCCTGGTAGCCCGCTGGTTTTTGTTGCTTTTTGGTTTTAAGACGTCATTCCCTCATGGACAGGGATCTTCCGTGTCTGACTATAGGGTTGGAAGTAAGACTCCGTGATGTTTAAATCATGGTCCAGTTCTACAGACGCATGGTGCATGAACTCGCCCTTGAAATGGTAACGTAGGTCAATGACCCGCAGGGAGTGGCCATGTTCATGGCTGGTGTGCTCAATGTGATAGTTGGGTGTAAAGTCAGCAAAATACCGGCCCACGTTGGTCTTATGGAACAAGGGTTGAGCCATGTCACTGTCTTTCACAAAGTCTGAGATCACATGGAAGTCTTTGATCAAGGGATTGTAGTTGCCCACGATGTGATGGGAAACTGAGTCCACAATAAAGTCCCACTTATAAAATACCTTTAATGAAGGTAAAATCCGAACAGACTTAACGCGGTGGCTTTGGCCAAAGTGGTCTTTGACTACCCTGCCCGCATGGAGGCGAGCAAAGAAACGTAAAAAGATATAACCAAAGAATATGGCAGCCGTTGTGGTCAAGGAAATGGCCGAGTGCTGGCGGTAGGCGATCAAGAAGATGGCCAAGATGGAGATCACCGGGTCATATAAGGACAAAATGTTTACCTTGAGTTTTTTATGGATCAGCATGGCACCGTAGGAATTGAGGATATCAAAGCCCGTGTGGGAGAGTCCCCCTATAAAAGTCCACAAGAAGACATGCCAAAAGGATAATGTCGGAAACAAGAAGGTCAAACCATAGGTAATGCCCACTGCCAAAACAGCCAGGGCAGGTACTGAATGGGTAAAGCCTCTGTGATGTTTACAATACACTAGATCGTCAAAGAATAATCGTGACACCACATCAATGTCGGGTGCCATGGCGCCTAGGGCGCAACCAATGGCCGCCGGGTTGTCCAGCGACACTGCTTGACCGGAGAAAGACGAAATCGCCAATCCGATCACACCATGGGTTATTGGGTCCATTATTCACCTCATCTATAGGAAAAACGGTCATTTTCAATCATTATGTTAACCATTATAGACCGAAATAGGGGTGAAAATCAATGTCAGTACTTGGATACTCGACGAAAAGTGACAATATTCTTATTATTCGTGAATAAAACGTCTAAGCCAAAGGCCTCTGCCATGACCCTAAAACTATCCAGGGTGTAAAAGGCGATATGGGTGGCTTCCCTCCGGTAGCGCCAATTGAGAAAGGCCTGGTCATGGGGCGGAAAAGAAGTCATGATAGCCAGTACCCCACCGGGTTCCAGAAGTCCAACGATTTTTTCGATCTCTCCCATGGGGTCAACAAAGTGTTCGAAGACCTCTGTGGACGTGATCAAATGATAGCGGTCATCTAACACTTTCTGGTCAGGATAAAAGTGAAGGTCATACACAGACGTGTCAAACCCTCTTCTTATTAAAAGTTCAGCTAACACGGGTCCCGGACCACAGCCAAAGTCTAGTGCCCTTCCCTCTTGTACAAAGGGATCAACTGCGGGTTCTAGAAAACGCTCCAAATAAGCAATGTATCCAGGATCATCAATGGAGTTTTCATGGGTATTATACTCTGCCCGCTCCTCCTCAAAGGAAACGTGGTGGGCAGGGTCCATATAGATGAAACCACAGGCCTCACACCGGTGGTAAAGATGGTCAAATTGTGTGTCATTCAGTGGTTTGGTAGCTTGATTACAGATTAAACAGTTCATGGTTTTACTCGCCAGGACACATGGGAACCCCAGCAAGACTCCTTTCTTAAAGTCAAGTATCATGGTATCCATCTGTGACTGGAATGTCAACGCCATTGGAAGGGGCAAAAAAGAAAGGCTCCAACCGGTTGGGGCTGGAGCGCATCTTTTAAAGGGTAGGACGTTTGGCTGACAGCCATTCACAAGGTGACCAGCCTAGTCAGCAATCAGAAAATCAAAACCATGTTTGGTCAAAATATCGTTGTACTCCCCGCTCTCACGCAGGAGGTTAATACCTACGTTAAAGGCCTCTACCACCTCGTCGGCATTGGGGTAAGCCTTGTCCACCAACATGCCCATGTCCAGGGACTGGAGTGGCTTCTTCATGAACTTAAACTTGGACACTTCACCAGGCCATTCACTGTTAATGAACTCAATGGCCACAAGGGGTGTTGTGGGTAGGAGGTCAAAACGGCCGTTGTAGAGTTTCTTAATGGCGTCGGTTTCAGACGTAGACAGGTCCACGTCCATGTTTCGACTTTCAAACTCCACCAAGTAGGAGTACTCTTCCGCACCACCAAACTTGAGGTTGTTTAGATCAGCCAGATCGTCATAGTCCCCTGGAATGCTAGTGTTGTCCGTCATATACATGAGTTTGGTCTCAGAAACCGTGAGCGGCGACGTAAACAAGAAGGTCTCCTTACGTTCGTCGGTCATGGACCAGGGGTAGGTCCCCGCCGCATTGTGGGCCTTAACTTCTTCCATGGCCTTGGTCCACGGGAAGAACTTGATTTCCACGTCAACACCAACCTTGTCAAAGGCCTTGGTAATGATTTCAGTGGTAAAGCCCTGGTCGTCTAGGCCCTCACCCACATAGGGGGCCCACTCGCCTGTTGCGATGACCAGCTTGCCCAAGTGGCCGTAGTCGGTCACTTGGCCCATCATTTCCCCATCGTCTTCCACGATCAAGAACTCAAAGCCATTTCGGATGAGGATATTGTCATATTCACCCTTGGCTCGAAGTCGGGCCATGCCCTGGGCAAAGAGCTGTAGCAACTCTTCTTGATCGGGATAGTTCTTAGAAACGATGATCCCCATGTCTGTTGACAAAATCGGTGTTCGCAGGAAGTCAAAGGCATTGATTTGGTCGGGATAGTGCTCCTTAATCAGGTCTTGGAAGACCAAGGGATTGCCCGGCATAAGGTCGATCCGGTCATTCATGAGTTTGTTGAGGGCGTCCACCTCATTGGAGGCGATGTCCACGGTCACCCCTTCTGCTTCCATAATGTCCACGTGGGAGAAGGTGTCCACCCCACCAAAGCGTAGGTCGGAAATAGGCGAAAAGCCTGTGAAATCCTCTGGTACAGCAGGATTACCCGCCATGTAATAGAGGTTCTCTGCACTGGTGGCCACGGGTACAGAAAAGGCAAATGTCGCCTTTCGCTCCTCAGTAAAGGACCAGGGATAGGTCCCGAACATTTCACCAGACTCCACCAATTCAAAGGCTCTGGCCCATGGGAAGAACTCCAGTTCCACGTCCACGTCCACTTCATTGAAGGCAGCTATTATGATTTCAGAGGAGAAGCCTTGTCCTGGAATGTTCTCGCCCACATAGGGGGCCCAGTCCCCTGTTGCCAGGGTCACTTTTCTCCGCTCTGTGGTCGTAGGTTCTGCAACCACTTGAGACTCCTCTTGTTCAATGGTTTGGTTGGCTATCAGCAAGTCCCGGGAAAACTCCGAGTCCGCCACGGTACAGCCGACCAGGACCATCATGGTGATCAATAGTAGAATGGATATTTTTTTCATCATCATCGTCACCCCCTAGACCTTAAAGCTGGAGGACACGTCAATGAGGTCCTCAGCAATCTTCGCCAGATCGGTCGCCGCACCGGAAATTTCACTTACGATCAACTCCTGCTGCTTCACACGCTCAAGAATCCGCTCAGACTCCTGAACAGAGGTCTTGGAATTGGAGGTGATATTGCCAATGGACACCACCACTTCCTTGGTGTGCTCGATCTGGTCATGGGTGTTTTCCTTGATCACATGGAGTTGCTCCGAAGTATTCTCAGTGGACTCCATGATCTTACCCAGGGCTTCCACCGTCTGGGCCACCATGGTCTTGCCCTCTTCAATGGCCTGGGGCGCCCGGCTCATACACTCCACAGCTTCCCGGATGGTCTGCTGGATGTCCCGGATACTCTCTTCAATCCGTATGGTATTCTCACTGGACTGGTCTGCCAGCTTCTTAATTTCGTCTGCAACCACAGCAAAACCTTTGCCCGCCTCACCGGACCGGGCGGCCTCAATAGAAGCGTTTAGGGACAACATCTTGGTCTTGTCCGTAATTTCATTAATGGCGTCTACCGCAGAAGAAATCCCACCGGACTTGGCCGCTAAGCTGTTAATGATGTCTTCAGCGTCCTTAACGATTGTGTTAATGTCCGACACGGTTCTTATGGTTTCGTTCACGGCCGACTCCCCGTCTTT
Source organism: uncultured Peptostreptococcaceae bacterium (assembly GCA_964342805.1). Classification (GTDB taxonomy): domain Bacteria; phylum Bacillota; class Clostridia; order Peptostreptococcales; family Acidaminobacteraceae; genus CAYFHQ01. The sequence continues at coordinate 4,185 of CAYFHQ010000139.1, forward strand.
GGCCATGATCAAGGCATTTTCAGAAGCATTGGTTGTCTCGTCGACAGCCGCAGCAATTTCTTCGAAATAATTGTTAATATCCTTGACCGAGCGGTCGATGGTTTCGATATCATCCGCCTGGTTTTTCATAATGTCTACAATGTCTTCTGTGTTATGGGAAATGTCCTTTACGATCTCTATGGAGTTGTCCACAGAAGCCGCCATTTCCTCTGAAGACGCCGCCAGGGTATGGGCGGTGGTATTAAACTTGCTCACCAATTGGAACAAGTTTTCCGTCATGGCATTGAACTTGTTGGCCAAGATCCCCACTTCATCCTTGGTGTTGAGTTCCGCCCGGACGGTCAGGTCCCCTTGGGCAATAATGTCTGTTGCGTCCTTGAGTTTGTTGATGGACCGTACAACAATCTGTGTCACCAGGATAATCAAGACGATCAGAAGCACCAGGATCATTGTATTCTGGATCACTGTGGCTATAAATAGAGCCCTTATGTCTTCCTTAATAAAGTAATCTGTTAAAACCAGCTCCACATAACCAGCAGTCTCGTCACCAAACTTAACTTCATGGGCAAAACGGCCATCCACGATCTCCTCTGGGAAATTTCGTAGGAAACGGTCTTCGTACTCTGTTCCCTGGCCATCCTTGTCCACCATGTACATGAGTTTAAAGTTGCCGTCATAGAAGGCCACAATGGCCACTTCCGGGTCAGCTGCAATGGCCTCCCCCAACTGTTCTATGTTGGCCTGACTATAATCCCACAAGGGGTTACTGGACGCCGTGTCCAGCAATGTCAACAAGGACTGCCCCTTCATGTTCAAGGCCTCCGCCTTGTCTTCCACGTCTTGATTCACATTCCAAAGCAAGAATCCCCCCAAAATGAGTGCTGACACCAAGACGATCGGAATAATGAATTTACCTGCTAGACTCCTAAACGAGAATATTTTCATCGGTCTCCCTCCTCTTCACACCGGTCAGCTAGTTTATATATACCTCGTTTTGGGGGTGACAAGACAGGATTTTACCATTAATCTGATGCGGTTTTGAGGAATGCAACGGTTGGTAATCATTTGCTTATTCAAGCCGACCTATCGTATGGTTGCCTGGCTATTTTGCCAGTTTGTCCTGGATAAAAGTCAGGAGTTTTGCGCTTTCCTTATGGCTGGAAACCTGGGCTTCCACAAGGCATACTTCATACCAGTAGTCCACGGTGAGTGGGCGGTGAACAATGCCAGGCCTTTTGTAATAGGCACATACCTCTTCTGTCGCGAAAGTGATTCCAAAATCTTTTTCCACCAGGTCCATGATCATGGCCAGGTTGGCATAGTTGGTGTGGGTCCTGGTCTGGAGGGTGATCCCTGCGTCCTCCATGACCTTTGAGGTCATGGCATAGGGGTACTCGTCCTTATTGCTGGTGATTAACTGGTTGCCCTTAAGGTCACTGGGATCGATGATCTTATTCTGAGCCAGGGGGTTATGTATACTCATAAGGACATGGAGAGACTCCCTGTAGAGGGTGGTTCTTTTGAGCTTGGGATTCTTCTTTGATAAGGGCGAATACTTGATTAGGGCCAGGTCCAGTTGGTGGTTGACGATCATAGATTCTAGAGCCTCAATGGCGTCTACCCGCATTTCATAATGGTCCTTGCCATGGAGGTCAAGGTAGGTCATGACCAGGTTATTGACAGGGCTGGTATGGGCCAGTTTAAAGAGACCAATACCAAGCTTGGGCGCCTGGTCCTTATAGGAATGAATGGATGCCATAAAGGCTTCATAGGCTTTTAGGACCTGGCTTGAGTCATGGAGAAAGCGCTGGCCCTGGTCTGTGAGGGTCATCCCCTTCTTACTACGGTGAAACAAGCGTGTGCCCACTTGGTCTTCAATGGACTTGATACTTTGTGACAGGCTGGGCTGGGTAATGTGCAGAGCCTCTGCGGCCTTGGTCATGTTGCCGTGGTGGGCAACTGCATGGACATACTGAATTTCCCTTAGGGTCATGACAACCTCCTCCGGTCGGCTGTGGGGTTTCATAAGTGTGTTCTTTTAAAGCTAGTTTATCATAGGTTGTACCTATGGATAAGATCGTTAGGAGCAATTATCTTTCTGGTCCATGTGGTAGTAGACTATAGGTAGATGATGATCAACATTGACTGGAACCACCACCAACTATTCAATATCAAGAAGACCCTAGGAGGTAAAGGTATGACTATCCGATACGAACAAATCACCCATGACAATATAGATTTCTTGGCCCCCCTGGTCAACAACCTCATGGCTTTTCAGGCAGACCATGCCACCATCCGCAAGGATGTCATGGCCAGCATGAACTATGAAAATCGACTGAAACCTGAGTACGCAGCAACAGACCGTAAGTACATGGTGGTGGCCTTTGACGGCGACACCCCCATTGGTTTTGCCTTTGCAACGGTGGGTCAAGTGACGGCTGAAACTTTGGCCGCTAAACCTTCCTGGGCAGAAGAGCTGGGCGGGATTGGCTTCTATCCCCAGGACTACGAAGTACCAAAGATCATTGGTACCTACAAACTCCTTTATGTTGACCCCAACTACAGGGGCCTCTCAGTTGGCGGACAGCTGTCAGGGCGTGTGATGACCTGGCTTCGTAACCAAGAGGACGTGAAGGACCTTTGGGTCTTTGTGGCCAATGGCAATGAGAAGGTCGGTAAACTGTATGAAAAGTATGGCTTTGTCTTGAGCCATAGTGTTTTTAATGGGTTTATTGATGCTTATGTGCAAGAGCGATAGATCACTAATCAGCTTTCGTTTGAATTACAACCCAGACCAGTAACACAAAAAAAGTAGCATTCCAAGTTCAGAATGCTACTTTGCTCGTTTGACTCATTTACTTTATTCTGCGGAAGCTTGTTCTTCTTCCATCGCTTTTATCTTGTCGACATACTGGCCGCCCCAAGTTTCCATGGCCCGGATAATGGGCACAAAGCCTTGGCCAATGTCCGTCAGGGAGTACTCCACTCTTGGAGGAACTTCCTTGTAGATTTCCCGGTGGATCAGTCCGTCCTTTTCCAGGTCACGGAGCTGCTTGGTCAGGTAGGCCTGTTGGATGTCCGGCATGGCCCGGTGGAGTTCATTAAACCGCCAGGTTCGGTCTGCAAGGAAAAAGAGGATGGCCACCTTCCACTTGCCCCGTATAAGCCTTTGGGCTACACCGATATTACATTGCACTTCCAATAGTTTTTTATTCACGCTTGCCACTCCTCTATGGGTATATTCCGTTTTAAGAATAGGATTTGTCTACTTTTATGGTACTATACTTGGTCCCTGGGTGCAAACGTCCGTTCGTTGGCTTGTTTTGCTGTTTCTCCAAAGGACAGATTCCCTAACATTGCAGGAAATGGGAGTGGAAAATCACCGTTTTCAAAAATTAAAAATTCTGAAAACGTTAAAACGGCTTGCCTTGGCCCCTTTCATATGCTATTATTACTTTGTTGCCAAAACACATGCCGAAGTGGTGGAACTGGCAGACGCGCTGGACTCAAAATCCAGAGCCCTTCGGGGCGTGCGGGTTCGATTCCCGCCTTCGGCACCAGCAAACCCTCACGAGAAATCGTGAGGGTTTTTATTTTTTTGAGTTTATTAAACTTACTAGATGCTCATAACAGTGTCATATATTGTATTAATGATGTCTACAGACCACTCGCCTGCCTTAGCCTGTCTCGCGTCAAATGGAGAGTTTCTAAGAGTTTTACTGGTATCTGGACAAATGAAAAGACCGTATTGAACTCAATGTCAACACGGTCTTTATATACTGTTATTTTGGTTACAAATCTCTTTATGATTTCCTTGATATTCTGACGATCTGCGCTTGCTAGAGTGTGTCTGTATACTGCAAACGCCTTCTTCACATCTTCATCATTTACCCTCTGATGTGTCTTCTGAGCCTGATGCTTGCTCAGTTCTACACTTATTCTGTCCTTTTCGCTTTGAAGCTCACTAAGTCTGTCAAACAACACCTGATGCGCACTCCCCTGCTCGATTGCACCAAGAATATTGGCGAGCTGTGAATGGTAATATAAAGTAGTCCATTTTCAGACACATGAAGTAGTCCAATC
>CAYFHQ010000140.1:0-8261 GCA_964342805.1 uncultured Peptostreptococcaceae bacterium
CGAACAAGCTGCAGGTCTCTCCCTGCCAGCAGAAAATGTGGACCAGCTCCGACGCATGATCAACCAATACGCCTTCCCCATATTAACGGAAAGAAAGCTAACACCTATCGTAAAACTAGATGGGGACGTGGAGGGACGGAACATCAATCACCGCCTACTGGAAGAACTGGCCCTCATGGAACCCTTTGGGGTTGGCAATCCAAGACCTCAATTTGCCATTCGCAACCTGGTGATTGACCAAAACAGGCGGATTGGTAAACAGCAAAACCATGTGAAAATGCTTGTACATGACGACACCCGGGTCTTTGACGCCATCAGTTTTGGCTGTGAAGACAAATATGACTTCCTTCGGTCCAAGGACACCATAGACATGGCTGCCACCTTGGAACTCAACCAGTTTCGGGGTGTTGAAACCATCCAGTTTATGATCCAAGACATTCGGTCTAGTAAAGCTGTCCAGTTCCGACCTGTCCAGGATATCTATGAGGCTGCCCTGGCCACATTTTTACTCAGGGCAAACAAGAACCCCAATAGAAACAGTGGTCTAGAGCCCTTTACTGACTTCCGTCTAGCCGACCAAACAGGGGCAACAGCCATTGTCGTTCAAGACTTTGCTGGCCTTATCCAGGTTCTGCGTCAACTATATGACCACTTAGACCTTGACTACCAGGTTCACATGAACCATCTAAAGGAAAAGACGGCGTTAGATGTTCTTGTCCACCCTCTTGGTACCATTGATTTTACAGGCTATGACCGGGTCTTCCTAGCGGAAGGACCCAGCAAACATACTGCCATGATCATCAAAAAAATGATCCCGTCTCGGGACGAACTTGTTGAGATTTACAAGCATGTTCGAAAGGTGATTTCCTGTACCTCAGCTGACATAGCCAAGGCCTTGGGACGACCCCTTCATCAGGTGGCCCTCGGTGTGGCCGTTTTGGTAGACGGAGACCTGATCCAACAGTCTGAGTCTGGTGTAGTCACCCTTTGCCAGGCCCCAGAAGGAAAAATTGACCTCTTGGCCATTCCGCTCTTCAAGAAGCTCCAAGACGTAAACAAGAATGGGATTGAGGAATATAAGGTTTAATCCTACAATTTTAGGTTGGGGTCTTTAGATCAGCGGGCAGATTTGATACAATAGAGTGTCAAGTAAACGCCCTGGGTACTTGGACGATGTATCCAGGAAGGGGAGGAAGAAATGGATTTAAAAGCAAAGGTAAGAGTGGTAGCGGACTTCCCAAAGGAAGGGATTTCCTTTAAGGACGTTACAACTTTGCTGGAAGATGGACCGGCTTATGCCCAGGCCATCGATCAAATGATTGCTGCCGCTTCTGAGTGGGAGTATGATGTTATTGTTGGACCAGAAGCTCGTGGTTTCCTTGTGGGCGCTCCCATGGCTGTGAAAACAGGTAAGGGGTTTGTTCCCATTCGAAAGCCGGGAAAGCTTCCATATAAAACGCTATCCTATGAGTATGACCTTGAGTACGGTACGGACACCCTTCAAATCCACGAAGGTAGTATCAAGCCAGGTCAAAGAGTCCTGATCGCCGACGATTTGCTGGCTACAGGCGGTACTGTGGGTGCTGTCAAGGCCATGATCGAACAAATGGGTGGCATTGTAACTGGTGCTGTTTTCCTTATGGAGCTGATGTTCCTACCGGGAAGAGAAAAGCTAGGGGACACACCAATAGCGTCTATCATCCAGTACGAGGATTAACCGAGCCTGGTAGTTAGGGGTCGACAAGGCCCAAGTGCCTTTTATACGGGAAAATCACTTGCATATTGTACTGAATTTTAAACAAAAGCCTTCTTTAAATGAGAGGGCTTTTCTTGTACTCAAAATTTTGTTATACTTGCACAAATGCCGGAAAACGTTTCGCCACCCAAATTTGTTGTTCCAAGTATACAAAAGGTGTATAATAAACGTAATTCATTAGAGGAAGTCAGTGAAACACACTCTCTCAGGCCCTTGCAGACGCACTTGACTTGCAAGAGAATGCCCGTGGCGTTGTGTTTCATTATTTTACAGCATGTAGGTGATCAGATGAATCTTGAATCTTATATTCTCCGCTTGGAGCAATATTTACCGAATATGGATCTAGCACCAATCATAAAAGCATACCACTATGCAGAAAAAGCCCATGAAGGTCAATTCCGCAAGTCAGGTGAACCTTACTTTATTCACCCAGTGGAGGTTTCCTTGGTTCTTGCTGAACTGGAAATGGACGCACCTACGATCATTGGTGGGCTTCTTCATGATGTTGTGGAAGACACAGACACATCAACTGAGGAAATTGCTGAAGCCTTTGGTGACGACGTCGCCCACCTGGTGGACGGGGTTACCAAACTGGGTCAGATTAAATACGAAACTAAGGAAGAGCAACAAGCAGAAAACCTACGGAAAATGTTTATGGCCATGGCCAAGGACATCCGGGTTATTCTCATTAAGCTAGCTGACCGCCTTCATAACCTGCGAACACTCAAGTATATGGCGGACCATAAAAAGAGAGAAAAAGCGTCAGAATCTCTTGAAATCTATGCCCCAATCGCCCATCGACTGGGTATCTCTAAAATCAAATGGGAGATGGAAGACCTGTCTCTCCTATATCTTGACCCTGAAGGCTACTATGATCTTGTGAACAAGGTCAACAAAAAACGGGCTGAACGGGAACAGCAGATCAATAACATCATGGATATTCTCAGGAATGCAGCAGAAGAAGTCCACATTACCTGTGAAATCTATGGTCGACCTAAGAACTTCTATTCCATTTACAAGAAAATGAAGCACCAGCATAAAGAGTTTGATGAGATCTATGATCTCACGGCAGTACGAGTCATAGTGGAATCCGTTAAGGACTGCTATGGCATTTTGGGCGTTGTCCACACCAAGTGGAAGCCCATACCTGGCCGCTTCAAAGACTATGTGGCCATGCCAAAGCCCAACATGTATCAGTCCCTCCACACAACTGTGATTGGAGAAGGTGGAGACCCCTTCGAGATCCAGATCCGTACCTGGGAAATGCACCGGGTTTCTGAATATGGTATTGCGGCCCACTGGAAATACAAAGAAGGTAAAAATGGTGGCAACTTGGACGACAAACTGGCCTGGCTGCGCCAAACCATGGAATGGCATAATGAAATCTCTGAACCCACCCAATTTGTTGAGTCCCTTAAAATGGACATATTCAACACCCAGGTGTACGTGTTTACACCTAAGGGGAGTGTCTTTGAGTTGCCCTTGGGTTCGACTCCCGTTGATTTTGCCTATAAAATTCACACGGAAGTGGGCAACCACTGCGTTGGGGCCAAAGTCAACAACCGGATTGTCCCTCTCAACTTCCAACTGAAGAATGGTCAGATTGTTGAAATTATGACCAATAAGTCTTCCAATGGACCCAGCCGGGACTGGCTGAAGTTTGTGAAGACTACTCAAGCTAAAAACCGCATTAAACAATGGTTCAAAAAAGAGCGTCGCGAGGAAAACATTGAAAAAGGCCGTGACATGTTTGAAAAAGAAATCAAACGAAACGGTTTTGTCCTCAAGGACCTCATACGTCCAAAATGGATCGATCCAATCCTCAAAAGACTTAGTCTAAAGGATATGGACGAACTGTACGCAACCATCGGCTATGGTGGAATTTTGATCTCTCAAGTCCTTCCAAGACTCCGTGAAAAACATAGAGAAGAACAAAAGGCCGGTGAACCAGAAGAGGATATCCGCGAAATCATCAAAAAGAAGGAAGAAGATCGCGGGGGACAAAAGAAAGACAAGTCTTCCCACGGTATCGTGGTCAAAGGAATCGACAACGTCTTGGTACGGTTTGGCCGTTGCTGTAACCCTGTACCTGGAGACGACATTATTGGTTACGTTACCCGTGGCCGAGGGGTTACTGTCCACAGGTCTGATTGTACCAATTTTGAAAAGACCGATGACTCCGACAACCGCTTCATAGAAGTTTTCTGGGATTCTGAGGAACAAAGTGCTTACTCCACTGAAATTCAGATTTATGCACCTGACCGAAAGGGGCTATTGTCCGAGATCACCCTGCTTATTTCTGAAACTTCTCTTATGGTAACTGGTGTCAATGCTAAGTTAACCAAGAATGAAATTGCAGTCATTAACTTGACTATTGAAATTAACAATACAGAACAGTTGACCAAACTCATTAAAAAACTACAGGGAATGCCAGGCATTATTGATGTAAAACGGGTGACCAGCTAAGACTCTTGTTAAACAAGAGCTTGGTCATGCCTGATCCCATCGGATATTCGTTAAGAGCAGGTGGCATCAAATGGGGGAAGATCATGAGAGCAGTCGTACAAAGAGTGAGCCGTTCCAGTGTCACAGTCGATGAAGCCGTTGTTGGGAAAATCAACAAGGGTCTTATGATCCTCTTGGGCGTGGAACATGCAGATACCAAGGCCGACGCAGATTGGCTAGTTGACAAGGTAACCAATATGAGAATTTTCGAAGACGATGAAGGTAAAATGAACCGATCTCTACTGGACATCGGTGGGGAGCTCCTAGCCGTTTCCCAGTTTACCCTCATGGGTGATTGCCGAAAGGGACGTAGACCTAGTTTTTCAGAAGCAGCCCGGCCCCAAATGGCCAATGAACTATACGAGTACTTTGTCGACAAGGCAAAGTCCAAGGGAATTGCAATCCAAACAGGACAATTTCAAGCCCACATGATGGTCGACATTGTCAATGACGGGCCTGTAACCCTATTGATTGACAGCAAAAAGAACTTTTAGAGGTGAACCATGATCATAAAAAAAATGGCCCTAGGTTACTTGGGGGCAAATTGCTATATACTCATTGACGAGGACACACGAAAGGCCCTGATCATCGACCCAGGTGCTGAAGCCAAGCGGGTTGTTCAAGACGTGAAGCTAGAGGGTCTAGACGTGGAAGCCATTGTTCTAACCCACGGTCATTATGACCATATTGGTGGGGCAGATGAAGTCAGACAAGCCCTAAAAACCAAAATTTTGATCCATAAAAAGGACGCCCATATGCTGGAGGACCCGTCTGAAAACCTTTCTTCTAAGTATGAAGGTGGCGGCATTTCTTTCACAGCAGACCAACGTCTAACCCATGAGGACACCATTAGCTTTGGTAATACGACAGCCAAGGTCATCCATACGCCAGGCCATACCCAGGGGGGGATTTGTCTCTTGATCGACAACCACCTTTTTGCTGGTGACACCCTCTTCTTAAGAAGTGTGGGCCGGTCTGACCTACCAGGGGGTAATGAAGCCCAGCTTGCGAAGTCTATCAAAGAAAGACTCTATAAGCTGGACCCGGAGACAACGGTATACCCTGGCCATGGTCCTGAAACGACCATTGGTTTTGAAAAAGAAAAGAACTTTATTGTACGTGCATAAGAAGAGTAGAGACTGGACCTTTATGGACAGTCTCTTTTCATGTGTGAAGGAGCCCCTATGATTCGCGTCCACTATACAGGTCATGACTTTCGTTATGAGTTTGAAAACCTAATGTATGTATTCTTTAATAAGGATGAGATTGAGTATGTAAACGAAGGCTCCATGTTAGAGCAAACATGGGTAGGTGATCCAGATAAATATCGCTTGCAACAGGACCTGAAAAAGGAAAAGGGCCATGCCATTATAACCACCCAGGTATGGCAGGGGCCTGACCTTACCTATAACCAAACAAGCCAAGTGCTTCAAACCGAAAAAGATGCGCACCACGAATTACGACAGGTTAAAAAAGCCATGAAATTGGCCTTGTACGACGGCTTGTCAACCTTGAGACCAGCCAGAAGTCCATGGGGGATACTTGTGGGTATGCGTCCCGTAAAACTGGTCCATGACATGTTAGACGCTGGTTTAGATTATGAGACCATTGGACAAATCCTCCATGAGGAATATCGAATTCACCATGCAAAGAGTCAATTGGTTCTGGAAATAGCCAAAAGAGAGCGTCCCTTTATCTACCCAGTGGATGAAAATGCTTTAAGTATTTACCTATGTATGCCCTTTTGTCCTACCCGTTGCCTATACTGTTCCTTCCCCAGTAATCCACTGGATAAGAAGGCTAAGCTGGTGACACCATACTTTGAAGCCCTGTTGAAAGAAGTGAGGGAAACTGGGCAGATGATCAAAGACAGTGGAAAAGTGGTGGACTGTATTTATTTTGGTGGTGGAACGCCAACTAGCCTAGAGGCAGACCAACTGCAAACCCTTTTTAGGACCCTCTTTGACTCCATGCCTGTGATTGACTTAAAGGAGTTCTCCGTAGAAGCTGGTCGACCGGACACCATTACAGCAGACAAGCTCCAGGTCATGAAGCATTTTGGGGTTGACCGGATTTGTATCAATCCCCAGTCCATGGTGGACCAGACTTTGAAGGAGATCGGTCGTAGCCACAAGGCCCAGGCCATTGAGGAAGTCTACCACCTGGCCAAGACCTTTGACTTTAAAACCATCAACATGGACATTATTATTGGCTTGCCAGGGGAGGGTGATCAGGAAGTCAGCAAGACCATGTCGTCGCTGGCGCATCTGAAGCCTGAAAACGTGACCATTCACACCCTGTCCGTCAAGCGGTCTTCCCAGTTGAAGAATGAATTATCCACAAGAACTTTAACCGATGGTGACACCATTGAGACCATGATGGATGTAGCCACGGGGGCCATGAGGGACCAGGGTTACGTACCCTACTACATGTACCGCCAGAAGAATATCCTGGCCAACCTTGAGAACATTGGCTACTCTAAACCTGGCCATGAAAGCTTATACAATATGCGGATCATGGAGGAACGCCATTCCATCATTGCCATGGGGGCAGGGTCCGTGTCCAAAATGTGTTTCCCTTCTGAAAATCGCTTTGAAAGAGTGGCCAACTCCAAGGGGGTTGAAGACTATATTGACAGGGTCGATGAGATGATCAAGAAGAAAGAGAAGTATTTACGCTAAGTCGGTTGACAGGCCACTTCTAGCCTCGTATAATGAAGTCAATCTATTGAATAATTGCGCTTCAGGAAGTAGTAGTATGCAGGGGATTTTTAGCGAGTCAGGGAAGGTGGAAGCCTGGCAATCTACCCATATGAATGACAGTCTGAGCAAGTATTGCAGCAGCGCAACAAGCTGAAAGTGGGTCTTTGACCAACTAGGGTGGCACCGCGGGAATATTCCCGTCCCTATTTTTAGGGACGGGTTTTTTGTATTTTTAAGGTACGGCAATGACCAGTTTGTGCAGTATTTATGCATTGGATAGTTTATACATACCAAGGGAATAAGGGGGTATGTTAAAATGCCTGTATTGTCACTGAAATTGTCTACCAAGAGGGAGGCATGGAATGATCAAGAAACCGAGAGGGACTCAAGACATTTTGCCTGCTGATGTACACAAGTGGTTGTACGTGGAAGAGAAGTTCAGAGAAGTTTGTAAGAACTTTGGCTATGACGAAATACGTACACCGCTGTTTGAGTTTACAAAGCTTTTTAAACGGGGCGTTGGTGAAACGACGGACATCGTTCAAAAGGAAATGTACTCTGTAATCAGTGGCGTGGACTTGAAAAAGTACAAGGATGACGCAATCGATTTGGACGCCAAGGGTATGACCTTAAAACCCGAGGGGACAGCACCGGTTGTGCGAGCATTCGTAGAAAATAAAATTTATGCTGACGCCCAGCCGTCAAAGCTATACTATGTGACCCCTTGCTCTCGCCATGAGCGGCCGCAGGCGGGACGATTTAGACAGTTCCACCAATTCGGTATTGAAGTGTTTGGTACCATGCAGGCAACAGCAGACGCTGAGGTCATTGCTCTGGCCATGGACTTCTGTAATCGACTTGGACTACATAAATTGCTGTTAAAGGTCAACTCAGTTGGCTGTCCAGAATGCCGACCCAAGTACCATGCAGTGCTTAAAGAGTTTTTGGCTGGTAAACTGGACAACTTGTGTGAGACCTGTAATGAGCGGTACGAAAAGAATCCGCTTCGGGTGCTGGACTGTAAAGTGCCCACTTGTCAGGACCAGTTAACCCAGGCACCTGTCATGCTGGACCACCTGTGTGAGGATTGTGACACCCACTTTGACAACTTGAGAACCTATCTGGACGCCATGGACGTGCAGTATGAAATTGACACCCGGATTGTGCGGGGCCTAGACTACTACACCAAAACGGCTTTTGAAGTCCTCTCTGAGGATATTGGCGCCCAAGCTGCAGTTTGTGGCGGCGGTCGCTATGACGGACTGGTCAAGGAAATTGGTGGACCCGATATGCCAGGT
>CAYFHQ010000141.1:0-8194 GCA_964342805.1 uncultured Peptostreptococcaceae bacterium
TTGTCATTCCCCAATATCCAAAAGGAAAGAGTGTCAAGCAACACGTCAGTATGGGGATCACAGACTACTTTATGGCCTTTTATGAAGGCTGGGGTATCTGTTTTGAGTCTTTTGCCCATGACCATATGGACAAGTATAAAAAAGCAACAAGGGACCTCTACAGTCCAGACCGAGACCAGGTCAACAAGTGGCACTCTTATGTGGACGCAGAACTCCGCCTTCGGTGTGTCCAGCAAAACCAGTATATCTACCAAAAGGCTAGACCGGCCTCTTGGCATGAAGACTTACCACTGACAGAAAAGATTCTACTGGAGCACACTTCGCCGCTCTTTGATTGTACGCGGGTCCGTAATGCCCAAGAACTCTTGTCCAGCGAAGGGGTCATGGCGACGATTTTCTACCGCTTGTGTATGGACACAGACCTTAAAAATAGTGCTATGCCCAAAGAAGTTCAACAAGCATTTGGGTTAGACACCAGAAAGACCCCTTTAGCACCCCTTGAGAATATACTCCTCAAGCATGTATGGATTTTTTGGCAGATCAAAGACCAAGTGGTAGATGAACAGAGTCCAGTTTTTCCTTTTATAAAAGCATGGTCCACTTGGTTTCCAGAGGATAAGGCGACCCTCATCCACCTTTTTTTACAGACCACGGTGGGGCGGACGGTCACCGATGACCTTGCTAGCTTGCATGAGCAAATTGGTCACCATGGTCTTATGGGTCATGTGGACGACCTACGGCAGGGTATTGGAAGCTACCGAAAAAGGTTGGAGACCATTGAAAAGGAAGTAATGATTGACTGGACTTTGCTTGATCAGAATGTAGGCCAAGAAGACTGGGTCCAGTGCCCAGACACCCAGATCCCAACCTGTCTGTGGATTCCAGACCAAACCCAAGCCCTTTGGGTTAACCGCCATACAGCCACGCCGACTGAGCAAGAGTTGATCGAAAAAACGAAAGTTGAGGGCCAATTGTAAACCCTTTGTTGCCTCCTCCACATTTTGACATGCTACAATGGACCAGAAAACAGTTGAAGAGGTGACCCAATGAAAATAGCTAGAGAATGTATCCACTGCATGGCCCGCCAGGCCGTGGAAATCGCAGAAGAAGCAACCACATGTGAAGCCACCCAGCAGGACATTATCCGTAAGTCCTTGAATGAGTTGGCCAAGATGAACTTCAATGAAACGTCCCCCGAAGTGGCCTACCGCATGCACCAGCACGCCAAGGAGGCCACAGGGATCAAGGACCCTTATTACGACCTCAAGCAAGACTATAACAAAATCGCCCAACAAATTGCGGACCGTATCCGCGGGGAGAAATGGATGGAAAATGCGGACAAGCCATTTGACCTGGCCTGTCGTTTGGCCATCGCTGGAAATATCATCGACTTTTCAGCAGGCCTGGACCTGGACTTTGCAGACGTCCTAAAGTCTGTGGAGGGGAGTCTGAGTCAGGACATCTTTGGCACGGGCGTTGAAAAACTGGAAAAGGCAGTGGTTGGGGCGGACCGCATCTTATACATAGTGGACAATGCCGGGGAGATCATTTTTGACCGCTTCCTCATTGAACACCTGCCTATGGACAAGGTCACCCTGGCCGTTAAGGGAGGACCCATTGTCAATGACGCAACCCTGGAAGACGCTGTGGCAGCGGGCCTGACCGACATGGTGACAGTGATCGACAACGGACACGACGCCCAGGGGACAGTCCTCCACCAGTGTTCCAGGGCCTTTCTTGATGTTTATGACCAAGCAGACCTAATTATCAGTAAGGGCCAAGCTAATTTTGAGACCCTCAGTGACCAAAGGGACAAGAATATCCACTTTATGCTCCGGGCAAAATGCATATCCGTGGCAAATGCCATTGGCTGCGAAAAAATGGACTATGTCTTAACAGACCTGTCCCAGTAGGCCCAAGGCTTGAATCAAATAGGTGACACACTGACCTGTGCAAGGAAAATATTTTGCACAGGTTTTTTCTTTTGGGCGTGTAAGTCTTAAGGGATCAAAAAGGAGGAAATCATGGACTACTTAAAACATGAAGAAGTATATAAAAAACTAAAGGCTGAAGGCCACGGCGGCTGGGGCGGAAAAAACTATGACAAGCGGGTGGAAGGCTGGGTTAAGGCCCACCCCCGTTTCCTTGAAAAGATGCGCCACACCCAAGGAAAACTCTTGGAACTGGGCTGTGGGACCGGCGTACTGACTCAAATGCTCCAGGAGGCAGGTTTTGAAGCCGGTGGAATCGATGTTTCAGAAACAGCTATCCAGTGGGCCAGGGAAAAGGCGGCAGACAAGGGGTTAGACATGGAGTTTCGCGTGGGCAGTGTGGCTGACCCGGCCATGTGGGTGGACCGTAAGTACGACGTTGTCGTAGACGGCACCTGCCTCCACTGCATTATTGGGGAGGACCGAAAGACCCTGCTGGGCCTGGTGTACGAGAGTTTAACCGACCGGGGGACCTTTATTGTCAGCTCAACCATAGCCAAGTCTGAGTCTGATGTGGCTGAACGGGTTCACAATCCCCATATATCCCCCTTAGAACGGTGTATGAGAAGTGAAGACCAGCTTCGGGGGGAGCTGGTGGAAGCGGGATTTGAGGTCATTGACGAATGGGTGGAAGAAGGTCAGCATAAGAAACATTATTATGGGGTATTGGAGAAGAAATAAGACTAGGCTCAACTTATGGGTTATCAGCATTCTGTTGCACCTCGCTTGCGGGGTGAGATGTATAGGCAACCACGTTATTGTTCGCAGGTTAGCAGTGGGATATGCTCAATGTAAGACATAACATAGGAGGAAGGAACATGGAGGATATGAACATTGCTATTGCAGCACTTAGGAAGGAACAAGGGGTTACCCAGGCGGACCTGGCAGACTACTTGGGGATCACCTACCAGTCTGTGAGCAAGTGGGAGAATGGGGTGACCCTGCCGGATGTGACCTTGCTGCCCAAGATCGCTTCTTATTTTGGTGTTTCCATTAATGAGGTCTTGGGTGTGCCCCTGCCGGCCTCTCAGGACTATCAACCAAGACCTGAGGCCACAGGCCAGTTTTGGGCCAAAAATGCGGCTTACTTAAACCGGACCCGTCAGGCCATGTGGAATGACGACTATCTGGCCTTTTTGGTGGAAAAGGTGTGGCAGATCCATGAAGCAATTGACATAGTAGACTTTGGATGTGGGATCGGTTTTTTGGGAAGAAAGCTCCTGCCCCTCCTGCCCAAGGGGTCCACTTATACAGGAGTTTACACGGGGGCAGACTTGGTGAAGGAAGCAGAAGGCTGGTTTAACGACCATGGCTATGAGGCAACGTTTATGACCTCTTCAGACACGGTCTTAGATGGATCAAAGCCCTTTGACCTGGCCATCTGCCAAGCCTTCTTACGTCATGTCAGAAGGCCCCAGTCCCATGTTAAGGACATGATCAAGGTACTCAAACCTGGTGGTCTTCTGGTCGGGATTGAAGTTAACCGGGCCTTTGAAGTGGCAGGCTTGTATATGGACGGACAGGCCTACGCTCCATGGGAGGAAATGAATTTGATTTCCAAGCTGTGGACCAAGGAACTTTTCATGGAAGAAAGGGACCATGCCATAGGTATTCGCCTTCCTGTCCTCATGGACCAAGTGGGACTTGAAGGTATAGATGTCCGGATCAATGACCGGGTGGGTCTCTTCCATAACCAAGTCACGGAGGACCTGGAAACCCTAGCTCAGCTCAAGGGGTGGCGGACAGACCCCATCTCCAGCCGTGAAAAAAGGGACCAATTGAACTTCTTAGTCTCCCGGGGTATGGCTATAGAGGAAGCTAGCGCCTTTGTGGAACTGAGAAAAGGCCAGGGGGACCACTGGCAGGAGACTGGTAAGAGCAGGTTAGCTGTTCACTGCCTGGGCTTGGTGATTTCGTCAGGGCGAAAACCCTTGTCTGACTAGGAGTGAACTAGGTGACTAGATCAAGGCATTTGATCACGGCATCCGATTAAGGAACATAGACGGTTGTTGCCAGAGCTTGTGTAGACCCATGAGGAGGAAAAAATGGACCTGATCATTCGTAATGGTATAGATATGGACGGAAGCCCCATCGAAATCGGTATCGACAAGGGTAAAATCATTGCCCTTGGCAAGTCTGGCATTCTTGTAGATCAAACCAGTGACAAAAGCCAAGTGATCGACGCTGGAGGCAAGCTGGTCATACCACCCTTTGTGGACCCCCATATCCATTTGGACAAGGTGAATATTGTGGACGTGGTCCGGCCCAATGACAGTGGGACCCTAACTGAGGCCATAGAGATCATTTGGGAAAAGAAAAAGCAATATACCACTGAGGATATTGTAGACCGCGCGTCTAGGGTGGTGGAAAAGGCCATAGCCAACGGAACCCTCCACATGCGGACCCACGTGGACGTGGACACCATTGGTGGCCTCAAACCCCTGGAAGGGGTATTGGCCCTGAAAAAGAAGTATGCCCATGTTTTGGACCTGCAAATCGTAGCCTTTCCCCAAGAAGGAATACTCAAAGACCCAGGTTGCGAAGCCCTCATGTGGAAGGCTGTAGAGATGGGGGCCGACGTGGTGGGGGGCATGCCAGCCAATGAGAATTCTCCAGAAGATAGCCAGCGTCACGTGGACATTTGTTTTGAGATTGCCACGGCCTTTGACGTGGACATCGACATGCACGTGGACGAGACAGACGATCCCTTCTACCGGACCCTAGAAATGGTGGCAGACGCCAGCCTTAAAGCGGGATGGCACGGCCGGGTAACAGCAGGCCACACCTGCGCCCTGGCAGCTTACGACGACCACTACGCCCGGTATGTTATGGACAAGGTGAAAACTGCTGGTATGCACATGATCACCAACCCGGTGACCAACCTTATGCTCCAGGGGCGTCTTGACAAACAGCCCATTCGCCGGGGCATTACCCGGGTCAAAGAACTACTAGAACGGGATATTACCGTCAGCTTCGGCCAAGACTGTGTCAGAGACACCTTTTATCCCTTTGGTAGCGCCGACATGCTCCAAGTGGGCCTCATAACAGCCCATGCAGCCCAGTTGAGCCTGCCCTATGAACGACGGAAGGTGGCGGAAATGATGACCTATGACGCTGCCAAGATCATGGGCCTAGTAGGCTATGGACTGGAAGTAGGTAAGGCTGCCAATCTGGTCATATTGGACGCCTCTACCATGGACGAGGCCATTGCCTTGCAACCGGTACGCCACTACGTGATCCGTGATGGAAAGGTGATTGCTGAGTCGAGGGTAGAGAGGACTTTGAGCCTGTAGGTACCGAATTTTCAGGACTCCATTGATAAGTCGAGTTTGATATTTACTGGAACCGCTTCATTTGTAACACAATTGAAGCGGTTTTTTGCATGTGTAGATGTTAAAATATTCTATAAATGATGGGTGGTGGATGGTATATGGAACTTCTGCCAACCGGAAATGGGAAGATCATGAATATAGTTAAGAATCAGAAGGTGTTTTTGAGCCTCTTGGGGCTTATAATTGTCCTACTTCTAGGAGGGAACATGTTGATTAGTTATACGGCCCCTCTCAAGACCAGCGAGTTTGAACTGACCAGCATGATGGTGACTGAAAGTAGCATAAACGTTAGTGGTCGAGTTCTGAACAATCAAGAAGGCGTGTATGGTTTTAACTTTGATACCCTTGGTAATACAGTGGAAATAAGGCCGATTGTTAGACCTTTCAACTTTATGGTGCAAAAGAAGTTAAGTGCCCAAACCTTGATTTGGTTTGATGATGGAATCATCCAGAATATCGACACGGTGGTCATGAAGTATGCTGATCAAGGCGTAATCGTTTGGCAGAAAGACCAATAACCAACCAATTAAAGATTGGAACAAAGAATATTAGACGCATAAGGAGGTACTTATGTTCAAGCAAATAAACGACGTAAACCTGCATTACCAAGTCTATGGTGAAGGCGTACCCATGGTCATCATCCATGGCTATTCCCTAGATATGACCAGTATGAAAGGCTGTCTAGAACCTGTATTCGACCAGGTGGACGGCTACAAGAGAATTTACATAGACCTGCCGGGCATGGGCAAGACCAAGGCCCATGACTCCATTGCCAACGCTGACGACATGTTGGCTCTGGTTGTAGCATTTGTGGATCAAGTAGTGGGTCAGGAACCCCTTCTGGTCGCAGGTTTATCCTACGGTGGTTATCTGGCTCGAGGCCTGCACAAGGCCCTAGGAGACCAGGTCATTGGCAACCTACTCATTTGCCCCGTAGTTAAGCCCCTCCACAAGGATCGTCGGGTGCCTGACCAAGATCCCTTGGTTCGGGACGAGGCCTTCCTGGCAACCCTGACAGAAGACCAAGTGGAAGATTTTGAAGACTTGGCCGTGGTAATGACCCAGCGGGTATGGGACCGATATCAAAAGGAAATTGTAGAACCCTTTGGTCAGGCCGATGCGGCTTATCTGGAACAATTCCAGGCCAAGGGTTACGCTTTTACGGAAGACGTCGATGATACTAAAGAAAGCTATAAGTGTCCTTGCCTATTCTTTGCAGGCAAGCAAGACGGTGTTGTGGGTTATGAAGACCTTGCAGACCTCCTGCCCAAGTATGAACGGGGAGAACTCCACGTCCTTGACTTGGCAGGTCATACCCTGCAAATAGACCGACAGGATGCCTTCGAAATGTTGACAAAAGAGTGGCTTGATCGTTTCAAGCGGGAGGCATAAGTGGAAAGAACATATCAATATCGAAAACATGTTGGGACCCTGGCAAATGTTTTGCCTTGGGTCCTTGGGCTTGTAGGTGTACTACAGATTTTCTCTTCCTTAACGGTGTTACGACTGGGAGGAAGTTCATTCTTGCTAGCCTTTCCCGGGGTCATGAATGTCATACTAGCATTCTTTGTAAAAGTTCAGTACGGGCGTATGGCTAAGATTAGAATTCAAGTAACTAACGAAGAACTTATCTATACGAACCATAAAGGAGTACAGCGGGTTTCCTTTGACGACATCACGGCTGTGGAATTCCCTTCCGTCAAATATGTTGGAGGGTGGTTAAAGGTCACAAGTCAGACAAGTACCCTCAGGATGACCGTAGTGGTTGAGGACATTCCTCAGCTGGTCAAGGACATTAAAGACCAGTTAGACCGACGGAACATGTCGTCCGTGTATGACCAAGAAAAACTAGCCTCCTTTACCCACACGGCAGCCTATAGCAATACCAGCTGGCCACGATTGACGCGGTGGTGGTGGAAGATTGCCCTGGCTTCATTGGGTGGTCTGCTGATCGGCATTGTCCTGTGTTTACAGGTAGACGACTTTTCCCTCCGGATGTTGATCTTACTGGCTTCACTGCTATACCCAACCCTGGTTTACGTTGTGATTGAAATCCGCTTGGTCAAAGTTCTTCGAAAGCAGATGGATGTGGATGGACTTGCTGGGCAGGAATCAGCGGTTGAGCTTGAGGGGCCTGTGGTGAAGCAAACCTTGATTTGGGGTGTTGTTGGGTTTTTGGCTCTTGTTGTTTTGGGGTTGGTGGGGTTGTAGGTTGATTTGGTTATGAATTTTGTTGGGTGGGGGTGGGGGAGTTAAGTAACAGAACTCTTGGAGGTATATATGGAAAAGAACTTTTGCTTTGAATCTTATAAAAGCTTTCAAGACAACAATGAGGTAATGAGAGTAAAGCCTCTAAATGTTCTTATTGGAAGAAATAATTCTGGTAAATCTAGTCTTCTTGATATACTTGGATTTTGTATCAATTTTAGAGAATATAATGATCGCAGTTCAGAAGTTGTTGGGTTGAGTTATTTCAAAAAACTCACAGAGAAGGATATAGCTTTTGGATTCTCAAAGACGACAAGTGGAGGTAGAATTAGTGGAAATCACTACCAGTATGGTTGTCAGTTTTTGAGCAAAGAACTAAAAATTGATTACAACTTATCACGATCCAATGAAAATAGTGGACAAACATTTACTGCATCTACGAAGAATCTATCATTTGATCTTCAACGTGATATTAAGGAAAAATGGGATCGAATTGCTACAACCATTGGTAATCCATTTGCAGGTAATAGCTATTTAAGAGTATTTGCAGAACGTGATGTTAAACCTGAAAATGATACAGCTGATTTAAACTGTTACTCGGACGGCACAGTATAATGTACACACAAGGTTAGACACATTTTCAACAATCTAAGTTATGATATA
>CAYFHQ010000142.1:0-8112 GCA_964342805.1 uncultured Peptostreptococcaceae bacterium
CGGTCCCGGCAGCCGGAAAATGTGATCGGGGAAGTTAGGCGTCTAGCCGACAATGGTTTTAAGGAGATCGTTTTAACGGGAATCCACGTGGCCTCTTACGGCAAGGACCTAAAAACGACGACCCTCCTAGACCTTCTCAAAGAGGTTCATGAAGTGGAAGGGATTGAGCGAATCCGCCTTTCTTCACTGGAACCCCGGATGTTTACGCCAGATTTTATTGAGGCCATTAAGAATATGCCAAAGTTCTGCCAACACTTCCACCTGTCCCTCCAAAGTGGATGCGATTCTGTCCTCAAACGTATGAACCGTAAATACACCACAGGAGAATACGGCGATATTGTTGACAAGCTTCGTTTGGAGTTGGATCGTCCTTCCTTTACCACCGACGTAATAGTTGGTTTTCCAGGGGAGTCTGACGTAGAATTTGAGGAAACTTACGCCTTTGCCAAGCGCATGGGTTTTGCCCAAATGCACGTCTTCAAATACTCTCCAAGGGAGGGGACCCCGGCAGCAGATATGAAAGATCAAATCCATGGAGATGTGAAAAGTACTCGGAGTGAAAAACTCATGACTCTGGCAGACGCCATGGAGCTTGAGTGGAAGGCCAGCTTCATTGGAAAAGAAGTTCGTGTACTCTTTGAAGGAAAATCAGAAACCATGGAGAACCATATAGAAGGACTATCCGATGAATACCTCCGTGTCAGCGTTGAAGGAGACGATTCCTTGATGAAAACCCTTCAAACGGTGCGTATTGACGCCATTGAGGGAGACGTACTCATCGGAAGATTGGTATAAGCGTCTTGCTTCTACTTTTGTAGCTGGTCGTATAGCGTGCACATATCGCATGTAGTTGTTGGCATGCTGGACAAGTGGAGCAAGCATTTGGGAGGATTCCACATGAGCGATTGTATTTTTTGCAAGATCATAGCAGGTGACATTCCTTCGACCAAAGTGTATGAGGATGACAAGATATTTGCATTTCAGGATATTAATCCTGAGGCGCCTGTTCATTTTCTAGTGATCCCCAAGGAACATATTGCCTCCTTGGACACCCTAGACGAGGGCCACAAGGACTTGGTGGGTCATATCAATATCCAAATATCGAAATTAGCCAAAGACTTGGGAATAGCGGAGTCTGGCTACCGCGTGGTGACCAATATCGGTGACCAGGGTGGCCAAACGGTCCACCATTTGCACTATCATGTGTTGGGTGGCAGGTCCATGCAGTGGCCTCCCGGCTAAAGCCCTTAAAAAGTCTATAGTTTGCCGTTGCATTCCCCTTGGAAATACTGTATAATATCTAGGTATTCTGATATTCCTCTGTTTACGGTTGTAACAACCGGACCGGAATGCAAAATTCAAAAGCGGAGGGAGGGGACGAAAAATGGCAGGTATCAAACTGGGTGCTAACGAAACCATCGACAGTGCACTGCGTCGTTTCAAGAGAGAAACGGCTAAGGCAGGCGTTCTGGCTGAGGTTAAGAAGCGTCGCCACTACGAAAAGCCAAGCGTAAAGCGAAAGAAAAAATCTGACGCAGCAAAGCGTAAGAAGCGTAAATAGTGCTGATATGAAAGGTGTGATCGCATGGCCCTTAAAAGTCGCCTAATGGACGATTTAAAGGCTGCGATGAAGGAAAAGAACGCCCTGAAGAAGTCTACTATTACGATGGCTCGTGCTGCAATCAAACAGATTGAAGTCGATACGAAGGTTGAGTTAGACGACGAAGGCGTAATTGATATCATTGCGAAGCAGATCAAACAGAAAAGAGCAGCAATCGAAGAGTTCACAAAAGGCGATCGAGCTGATTTGGCGGACGAAGCGAAAGCTGAAATAGAAGTGTTGATGGTTTATATGCCAAAGCAAATGACGGAGGAAGAAATCCGTACATTGGTTGCAGAAGTAATTGCTTCTGTTGGCGCATCAACTCCGAAAGACATGGGCAAGGTCATGGGTGCTCTAACACCTAAGACTAAAGGCGTGGCTGATAACAAGCTGGTCTCCCAAGTTGTTCGTGAAATGCTTCAGTAACATTAGCCAGTAGATCCCGGTTTTCCTTATGGAGAACCGGGATTTATGATTTGAGACCTTAGAAAACTCCCTCATACTGCGTTGCTGGCTTCAATCCAGCTGGATCACGATCTAGGAGATCGCTCACCAACTGGATATCAGCCGCGCCTTGTCTGAGAAAGTTTTCTAAAGTCTCAAACTTGTAGACTTTGGCGAAATTCTGCTACAGCCCCTAGGGCTGTTTTTTATTGTCTGTAAAACTGGGTGCTGGCCTTTTGTGGTACAATGTAAGATAGGACTGACGCAAGGAGGTTATGACATTGGGAGAAAAAATTACAAAAGGCATTAAAGTAACCAACGTTGAGGTTTTGCATAAGTTGTTTGGTAATCTGGACGAACATGCAAAGGCCATAGAGAAGAGTTTTAATGTCCAGATCACGTCTAGAGACGGCGAGGTCTTGATTATTGGTGACGACGAAGATAACGTCATGGTGGAGAACCTCATGCGTAAGCTGCTGGACTCTATCCGTTCTGGCGGTGATATTGATAAACAACAACTGGACTATTTTATTGGCTCCATTAAGATGGGCGAAGGCGACCAACTCTCACAACTGGGCGACGAAGTGATTTGTGTTACTGCCCGGGGCAAATTCGTAAAAGCCAAGACCCTTGGACAGAAGAAATATCACCATGCGATTAGGGACAATACGGTGACTTTCGGTATTGGACCTGCTGGTACAGGTAAAACCTACATGGCCGTGGCCATGGCAGTACGGGCTTTCAAGAATGAAGAAGTAAGCCGAATCATATTAACGCGCCCTGCTGTAGAAGCAGGGGAGAGCCTGGGCTTTTTGCCGGGCGACCTACAAATGAAGATCGATCCATACCTTCGACCCCTCCATGACTCCCTTTACGATATATTAGGGTCAGAAACCTATATGAAGTACAGGGAACGGGGCTTGATCGAGGTTGCACCTCTGGCCTACATGCGAGGACGAACCCTGGACGACTCCTTTATTATCTTGGATGAAGCTCAAAACACGACCCAGGAACAAATGAAAATGTTCCTTACCCGGTTTGGTTTTGGATCTAAGGTGGTTGTCAATGGGGACGTTTCTCAGATTGACTTACCGAGAGGGAAAAAGTCGGGTCTGGTCCATGCATCTCACATCCTCAAGGATGTACCGGATATCGCGGTTTGCCAACTAACAGACCGAGACGTCGTACGCCATGGTCTGGTACGTAAAATCATTAAGCAGTATGACAAGCATGACAAGAGACAGCAATACAAACAACAAGCGAAGAAGTATTAAATGAGGGGGCACGATGGCCAAGGTAAGGAAACTGCCAAAGCTGACGTTCTTCTCCAACATATTTAAGAGCAAGGGCTTACGGCTCTTTTTCATGTTCTTTACCCTGTGGGTTGTGTTGTTTTTTTCCTTAATAACAACCAACTCCACAGGTAAGTATGACTATCGTGTTGGGGACACAGCTCGGGAAAACATCATATTGCAACAAGACGTCATAGACGACTTAGCCACAACCAGACTCAAGGATCGGGCAGAACGGGAAGTCGAACCCGTTTTGACCATTGACCCCATGGTCCAGGTGTCAGTTCGTAAGAAGAACCGAGAGTTTTTTGAAGCATTAACGTCCTATCGATCAGACTTTGCTGAAAATGAGGACGTATTAAAGCAGATTGTTGTGGGGGCCTACCGGAATGACGAAATGGGTCTGACCAATGACCAGTTGTCTTATCTTGCGGTCATGGACCAAAGGAGACTGGAAGAACTGGAGACGATCTCAGAGGACGTCATTGCCCAGATTCTCAGTAGCGGCCTGGCAGCCAGTGACCTGGACCAGACCAAGACAGACATGCAGGTCTTCTTTAACCAAGTTGAAGGTTTTTCAGACGAGGAAAAGCAAATTGGCTCTGCCCTTGTGAACGGAAGCCTGAGACCCAACCAGTTTGTTGACGAAGAAGCTACCAAGCGGGTTATTGTTGAACAGCGCAGTCGCATTGACAATGTGGTGATCTCAGCAGGAACTGTGCTCCTCCGTGAAGGGGCCTATGTGACAGCGGAGAACCTCCGGGTTTTGCAGTTGGCTGACCTACTCTACCAACAGGACATGACAGACACCATTGCCAGCTTTGGAGCTCTAGGGATTTCCACAGCCCTGGTGGTGGGGATTATCGTCTTTATGCGCAGCTTCCACCCCAATACTATGGATGACATGAAGAAGATGATGCTGGTCATTGTCACTTTTATAGGTGTATATTTGGCGTCCAAGGCCTTTGCGGTCTTGTCCATCTACTTAATACCTGCAGCCCTTTTCACCATACTGGTGACTGTGGCGGTTGGACCCTCCATCGGGATGGTCATGAGTGTACTTCTGAACACGGCTATCATCCTTTGGACCGACGGGCCAGTTGACGCCTACCTGGCCATGGTGGTCAGTAGTGGTGTTGCCGCCCTAGCTGTCCGCCACGTCAACCAACGCTCAAACATCCTCTTGGCTGGTGTATGGGTAGGGGTGACCCAAGGGGCCTTGATCTTGCTTCTTGGGGCGAGGGCCATGTTGGACTTACAGGTTATTATCCAAAATGGTGCCTTTGCCATGTTGGGCGGCTTCCTCAGCGGCATACTGGCCATTGGCCTCCTGCCCATTTGCGAAGCGATCTTCCACGTGCTGACGCCCATGCGCTTGTTGGAGTTAAGCAATCCCAATCATCCTTTGATGAAGCGTTTGCTCATGGAAGCCCCAGGAACCTACCATCACAGTATTTTGGTTGGGAACCTGGCAGAAGCAGCCACCCACGCAGTGGACGGAAACGGCCTACTGGCTAGGGTGGGGTCCTTTTACCACGATATTGGAAAACTAGAGAGACCCTACTATTTTAAAGAGAACCAGATTAGCGGTGAAAACCCCCATGATCGGTTGATTCCAGGGGTGAGTGCGAGTATAATAAAAAGGCACTCTGAACACGGGCTGGAACTGGGTGTAGCCCATAAGTTGCCAGCTGAAATATTGGACATCATTGGCCAGCACCATGGGACCACAAGAATCCAGTATTTTTACCACAAGGCCCTGGAGAAGGCGGACGATCCTTCGACCATTGACCTCAACCAGTTTGCCTACGATGGACCAGTACCACAAAGTATTGAGGCAGCCATTGTTATGTTGGCAGACTCCGTTGAAGCAGCTGTTCGAAGCATACCTGAGCCGACCCAAAGTGCCGTGCAAGACATGGTGGAAAAGATTGTCCATCAGAAATTGGCCGATGGTCAACTTAGAAACTGTGACCTGCACTTTAGAGACTTAGACATAGTCATCAATTCCTTCATGCGTGTCCTCAGGGGCATTTTCCACGAACGAATTGAGTATCCTGAACTACCAGCAGACAGCGACCTGTCTGCAGAAGTGGAGGAATAGATGTTAGACCTATCCATTGAAAACCAACAGGACCGTGTCCCTGTGAGCCCTGAGCTGGAAAACCAACTCATTGAAGTGGCCCTGGCATGTGTTCGCTATGAAGGCATTGAGGCAGAATGTGAAGTCAGTGTACTATTAACGGACAACCAAGGCATTCAAAAGCTCAACGCAGAATATCGCAATAAGGACGAAGCGACTGACGTCCTGAGTTTCCCACAGTTTGATAGCCTCAAGGACGAGGAAGACCTTATGCCAGCCATTACCCTTGGTGATATTGTTATTTCTGTGGAAAGAGCCCAGGAACAGGCTGAAGAGTTTGGACACAGCTTCCTTCGGGAAATTTGCTACTTAACCGCCCACAGTATGTTCCACCTGTTTGGGTATGATCATATGGAAGAAGCCGACAAAGCAGTTATGAGACAGCGTGAAGAAGAGGTCCTAGAGGACCTGGGCATTACTAGAGATTAATGGAGGCGTAACCATGGGCAGATATTGGCTAATGATTCTAGCAACCAGTATGGCGTTAACAGCATGTGGAGGGGCCCAGGCCAGCGAGCCTGTTGAGAACTCCGTGACAGATCCGGTTCCTGAACAAGTGGTAACGGTGGAGCAGCCACCTGAACCTGTCAATGAAGTCGCAGTGGAAGAGCCAGACAATGTAGTAGAAGAAGCAAGTCAAGAATCAACTGAAGGTACAACCGTTGAAGAAGAGCCCATAGAAGAGGAAGCAGGTCCATTTGCGCCCTTGACTGGCCTCCCTTCAACGGATGAAACCATAGAAAAGCGCGCCATGGCTGTCATGTTAGACAACTATTTTCGGGCAAGACCCCAAGCGGGTCTTGGTCAAGCAGATGTCGTATATGAGATCCTGGCAGAAGGGAATATCACCCGTTATATGGCGATATTCCACACTGGAGCGCCAGAAACGATTGGTCCCATCCGAAGTGCCCGACCTTACTTTATTGATAAGGCCTTGGAGTATGACCCATATTATGTACACGTCGGCGGTTCAATGCAGGCATTGACCGACGTCATCGTACTCAATATGGCAGACGTGGATGGGCTCTCCTCAGGGTCCAATGTGTTTTGGCGAACATCTCACAAAAAGATTCCCCACAATATGTATGCCAGTGACACCTCCCTCCGTAAGGAAGCCAACCGGAGAGGTCATCGGGTAGATATTGGGGTGGACCATTTGACTGCGAACAGTGTATTTCGTGCTTTGGAAAGTGGTTCGCCAGCAGAACATGTGCTTATTCGTTATAAAAAACCGACCACGAGGGACAAAGTGGGGTATTACAGTGAATGGACATGGGACGAAGAAATTAAAATGTACAGACGGTCTGTGAACGGCAAGCCCCATGTGGATGAAACCACCAAGGAAGCCCTGACAGCAGCAAATGTTTTAATTCAAGCTGCGAAGCACAAGGTCATTGATAATGAAGGACGGTTATCGGTGGCTCTAATTGGAGAAGGAAGTGGCTGGTTCCTCACAGGGGGTGAAAAAATCCCTGTGACATGGAAAAAGTCCGACCGTAGGGATGTGACCCGATTCTATGACGAAAGCGGTACGGAGATTGTCCTCAATCCCGGCGTGACATGGTATCAAGTCATTCCTACGGACTTGAAACTAGGATGGTGATTTTATGGATTACAAAAAGTTAGTTGAAATGGCTTATGAAGCAGCTGAGATGGCCTACGTGCCTTACTCAAATTTCAATGTCGGTGCAGCACTGCTAGGTAAGTCAGGTAAAGTCTATACAGGTTGTAATGTGGAAAGCGCATCTTATGGTGGTACCAACTGCGCAGAGCGGACAGCGCTCTTTAAGGCAGTTTCAGAAGGTGAAAGAGAATTTGAAGCCATTGCCATTGTGGGCAAGGGACGTGAGCAGACATTCCCCTGTGGTATTTGTCGTCAAGTCCTTGCGGAGTTCGGCCTTGAGCTGGACGTGATCCTGGCAGACGACCTGGAATACCAGGTATACAAGCTAAAGGACCTGATCCCACATGCATTCACCAAGGCTTCATTGGATAAGCAGACAGGCAAGTAGAACACTGGAGGGACGAATTTGGACGAGTATAGGTCGGGCTTTGTAACGATCATCGGTAGACCAAACGTTGGAAAATCAACTCTGATGAATAACATTCTGGGTGAGAAGATCGCAATTATGTCTTCAAAACCTCAGACTACACGGAATAAGATCCACGGAATTTATAGCAAGGAAGACGCCCAGATTATCTTTTTGGACACGCCAGGTGTCCATAAACCAAAGAGTAAATTGGGTGAGTTTATGGTGAAGTCTGCGACTGACACCTTAAAGGAAGTAGACGTCGTCCTATTTATGGTGGACCATTCCAAAAAGATTGGCCCTGGAGACCAGTATCTCCTGGACCAACTGGAAAAGGTAAAGACACCGATCATTTTGGTCATTAATAAGGTGGACTTACTGACCCCAGACGAATTGCGCAACATTGTATCAAACTACGAAAAATACGACTTTATCAAGGATATCATCGGTGTATCTGCCCTTGAGAACAAGAACGTGGACTACCTTTTGGACCGGATTGTGTCCTTCATGGAGCCAGGTCCTATGTTCTACCCAGCGGACATGATCACGGACCAACCGGAACGAGCTATCGTTTCTGAAATGATCCGTGAGAAGCTTTTG
>CAYFHQ010000143.1:0-8051 GCA_964342805.1 uncultured Peptostreptococcaceae bacterium
AGTGGCTGACATGGATGGAATCCGGTCCAAGGAGCTAAACAGAATGTTCCCCTTGTTATCCATGACAAAGGTAGCGCCCATTTCACTGGTATTGATGACCTTAATATAGGCTTCTAACCCCGCCAATGGAACTTCATTGGCTAGTACGCCCAAAAACTGGCCTGTGGGGCCATATACCGGCTGAGTTGCAGCGATCATAAGGCCCTGGTCTGCAAACTCCACATAGACTTCCGACCAAGTCTGACCCTGCTGGATTACGGCAGCCTGGTACCAGGGTCGAACCCGTGCGTCAAAGTTTTCAAGGCGGTCAAGCTCCTGGCCCAGCCCTCCTTGGTCTATAGCTTCGATGATTGACAAGTCCCCAGCGGAACCACTCTCGGTGATCACATAGGCATAGTCAGCGTCAAAGTCCACAGGTCGATAGATCCCCATCAAACCGCCACTAATATTACCACCAAAAATGGATTGGATATTGGGATGTACTTGAAGCTGAGACCAGTAGTGGTCCAACATGTCTGCAGGCTTGGTATAGTCCAATTTACCACTTGCCACTTGAACCGCGGTGGACGCATTTATGGTATGGGCATTGTCTAAGTATTGCTCCAACTTCAATAGGACTTGACCGTTAATGGCATTGACATTCTGCTGGATCATATTTTGACTTGTTGTAGTAAAGGCCCAGTAAACAACGCTACCCATGGCAAGGGATATGAGCAAGATAACAAGGATCATGGGCACTGTAATGGTATAAAATAGTTTTTTTAGTCGATTCACCCCACTCACCTCCATTTTCCTTATATACCCTACTAGACGGGGTTTTCAACGGGTCAGGGTAAAGAAAAACCACCACCGTTTCTGCAGTACGGTGGTGGTTCACTAATTCAAATTTAAAAGGCCATGTTGTAGCCTATATGCCTTACTCAGACTCCATAATACGCTTCTCAAGCACCTGGTCCATGGAGAACTCTTCAATCCCTAAGTAGTATTCAGCCGTCTGAATCAGTGCCTCCATTGGTACAAGACCAATGACTTCAGAGCCAACAATGCTCACACCCCAGCGCTTGGCTTCAATACGGATCAGTTCAAATACACGGTAAAGTGGTGTCTTTGTGTAGTCTGTCATGTTCATGGAAACCTGAACCTGTGCACGCTCTTCAAGGTCAATACCAATCCCCTTACAGTAACGTAGACCACCAGACAAGTGACGCACGTTCTTAGCAATCTTGTTGGCAATTTCCAGGTTGCTTGTGTCTAGGTTTACGTTGAATGCTACCAGTGGCATACGAGCACCGATTGCTGTAATACCAGCAGTTTCGTGGATCGTTGTACCGAAGTCTGGCTTCCACTCTGGGTCTTGTGTCTTCTCAGCCATACCCTCGAACTGGCCCTTACGAACCTTGGCAAGGTTTGTACGGTGAGTTGCAGACGCAGCCTTTTCGTAAAGGAATGATGGAAGCTCATGGGTATTGTACACTTCTTCAGCAACTTCCTTAGCTAGGGCAACACAGTCGTCCATGGAAATGTTCTTAATCGGAATGAAAGGTACAACGTCCGTAGCGCCCATACGTGGGTGCTGACCCTCATGCTTGGTCATGTCGATTTCAGCCTTGGCACGGCCCATAGCGTCAATCACAGCAGCCTTTAGCGGGTCACGCTCGCCTACAACTGTCACTACTGTACGGTTGTGGTCAGCGTCAGAGCTATAGTCAAGAAGCTTGACACCTGGCTTTGCACGGAAAGCGCCTAGGATACGTTCGATTTTTTCAAGGTCACGACCTTCAGAAAAGTTAGGTACACACTGAATAATATGATTCATGGGAATCCTCCTATTGGGTTACTGATTACCAAACGATTTATGTAAGCCTGCCAGTGCTAGTTGTCTAACACCGGCAGCTTGTAAGAACAGATCATGGAGCGTCAAGCTCGTCCCGAACACTTCTGACCGGGTCCTCTTGATCCTACTTCATATACTTTTTCCAAGCAGCGTCAACTGTGTCCGCTACCAGGTTTTCAGGTGCTACATACGGCAGGGTAATGTGGTCAGAACCCTCATACATGCCATTGTACTCAGCAACTGTAGAAATGGAGTTCTCGTTACGTGCCCAAGCACGACGGGAAACACCTACCATTGTGTCCCATGGAATGGAACGACGGATAATGCGGTCAACCTTCTCAGAGCCGTCCAGTACCAGACCAAATCCACCGTTGATAGACTTGGAGATACCCACACCACCACCATTGTGGAGGGCGATCATTGTCATACCACGGGCAGCATTTCCAGCGAAGCAGTGTAGGGCCATCTCAGCCATGACGTTGGAACCATCCTTAATGTTGGACGTTTCACGGAATGGAGAGTCTGTACCACCTGTGTCGTGGTGGTCACGACCAAGCATAACTGGACCAATCTCACCCTTACGTACCATTTCGTTGAACTTCAGAGCAATATTCATACGACCTAGGGCGTCCTGGTATAGAATACGCGCCTGGGTACCAACAACCAGGTTATTCTTCTCAGCGTCACGAACCCAAACATAGTTGTCACGGTCCTGGCCACGACGGTTAGGATCAATGCAAGACATGGCAGCTGCGTCTGTCTTCTGAAGGTCTTCCTTCTTACCAGACAGACATACCCAGCGGAATGGACCATAGCCATAGTCAAACAGCATTGGACCCATGATGTCTTCTACATAAGAAGGCCAAATGAAGCCGTCCGTCTCGTCAATACCATTCTTGGCAATTTCCTGAATACCAGCGTCATAAACCGCCTTCATAAAGGCATTGCCATAGTCAAAGAAGTAAGAACCCTGGGCCGTTAGCTCCTTAACAAGTGCATAGTGCTTCTTAAGAGACTCGTCAACCAGCTGGCAGAACTTTTCCTTGTCTTCCGCAAGCATAGTTGTACGCTCGTCGAAAGTCAGCTGGTATGGGCAGTAACCACCGTCATAAGGCACGTGGCAAGACGTTTGGTCAGACAGTAGGTGAATTTGAACCTTGTTGTCCACTGCATATTGTAGGAGGTCAACCACGTTGCCATGGAAGGCAATTGCACGACCTTCTTTTTTATCCATGTATTCTTTTGCCTCTGCAAATGCTTGAGCAGGGTCATCCGTATAGGAGTCAACCCAGTCTTGCTCGTAACGTGTTTGAACACGGGACATGTCCACTTCAGCAATAATACCTACGCCATTGGCAATCTTAACAGCCTTACCCTGGGCACCGGACATACCACCTAGACCAGACGTCACGTATAGGAAACCGCCTAGGTCCTCGTCGTCCTTAATACCGTACTTGAGGCGACCTGCATTCATAACCGTATTAAAGGTACCGTGAACAATACCCTGTGGGCCAATGTACATCCAGCCGCCTGCAGTCATCTGACCGTAGTTGGCAACGCCCATGGCAGCAGCCTTGTTCCAAGCCTCTGGGTTATCATACATACCAATCATAATACCGTTGGAAATGATAACACGTGGTGCCTCAGGAGAGGAACGGAATAGACCCAGTGGGTGGCCTGACATAACAACAAGGGTTTGGTCGTCTGTCATTACTTCTAGGTACTTCATAATCAGGCGGTACTGCATCCAGTTCTGGCATACACGGCCTGTTTCACCGTAAGTAACCAGCTCGTATGGGTAAAGGGCAATGGCAAAGTCCAGGTTGTTGTCGATCATAACCTGAATACCTTTGGCCTCTGTAATCCCCTTGTACTGCTCATATGGCTTGCCAGACAGGTTGCCCTCTGGACGGAAACGGTAACCGTAAATACGGCCTGTTGTCATCAACTCTTCCATAAACTCAGGAGCAACCTCTTCGTGTAGCTCCTCTGGAATGTAGCGAAGGGCGTTCTTTAGTGCAAGCTCAGTCTGCGCCTTTGTCAGTGTGAACTCACGCTTTGGTGCACGGCGAATGCCTTCCTTAAACTCTGGGTATTTTGGTAGAACTGGATCAAGCTTAATCTGCATTGCGCCAGCGATATCTTGATTATTCATCATGGTACTTTTCCCTCCAACGTTTAATTGCGAAGCAAAAATAACGTTCCTGCCTCGGTAGATTTCTATTAGGTTTTAACTAAGACCACCCCCGGCGGGTTCCCCGCCGGAGATGCGCTTTCTATTCATATAAGACGCTTCGTAAAGACATTGCCTTGGCCTACTGGGTCGTAGGGGTAAGGCGCATCTTATTTCCAGCTGTCCATAATTTCTTTTGTTGATTTTGTAGAGCCTGTTAGAGGACCCATGGCCTTCTCAACCGCTTCAACAATTTCATGGTCCTCGATCATGTCGAAGATCTTGTTCATGTCACGGTAGGTCTCACGGTCTTCCATGAAAGGTGCAACCTGCTTACGAACTACGTCGTAAACCACCTGCGTACCCTTACCTAGCTTGCCTTCTGGGTCAAGGTCAATGGCCTGGCAAGCACACATGAGCTCAACTGCAAGAACGTTGGCTACGTTTTCGAAGATCTCTCTTGCCTTTCGGGCTGCAATTGTACCCATGGACACGTGGTCTTCCTGGTTTGCAGAAGAAGGAATAGAGTCAACAGACGCTGGGTGGGCTAGAACCTTGTTCTCGGAAACTAGGGCTGCAGCAGCGTACTGGGCAATCATGAAGCCTGAGTGAAGGCCACCGTTTGGCGTAAGGAATGCCGGTAGACCTGAAAGAGCTGGGTTCACCATGCGCTCTGTACGACGTTCAGACGCATTGGCAATTTCAGCAAGGGCAATACCCATATAGTCAAATGGTAGGGCCATTGGCTGACCGTGGAAGTGGCCACCGGAGATTACGGACTCGTCGTCTGGAATAATGATTGGGTTGTCAGTAACTGCGTTCATTTCAATTTCTACTCGACCCTTAATGAACTCCACTGCGTCCTTGGAAGCACCATGGATCTGTGGGATACAACGTAGGGTATAAGCGTCCTGTACACGGATTTCACCTTGGCGAGTTGTTCGTGTTGAGCCTTCTAAAAGGTTAAGCAGGTTAGCTGCTGTGTCCAGCTGGCCCTGGTGTGGACGAAGCTGGTGGATTCTTGGGTCATAGGCGTCTGTAATACCGCGAAGAGCCTCAATAGTTAGAGCTGCAGACATGTCAGAAAGCTTCATAAGACGGATAGCGTCATATGCAGTCAATGCGCCAACAGCGTTCATAACCTGTGTACCGTTAATGAGAGCAAGACCTTCTTTTGCAGCCAGTTCGATCGGCGCAATACCAGCCTTTTTCATTGCCTCAGCACCAGGAACGATATTGTCGCCGTCCCATGCATCACCTTCACCTAGCATAACCAGTACCATGTGAGATAGAGGCGCCAGGTCACCTGAGGCACCTAGAGAACCCTTCTCTGGAATAACTGGGTGAACACCCTCGTTTAGCATGGCCAGTAGGGTCTCCAGTGTGGAAAGACGGATACCGGAGTAACCTTTCAACAGGTTGTTAATTCGTAGAAGCATGATGGCACGTACAGTGGCAATATCAAATGGTTTGCCAACGCCACAAGCGTGGGAAATGATTAGGTTACGCTGTAGGGCTGCCGTGTCTTCCTTTGTAATAACTGTGTCAGAGAACTTACCAAAGCCAGTTGTAATACCGTAAACAACCTTGCCTTCGTTAACAAATCGGTCAACGATCTCCCGGGAAGCGTTTACCCGCTCGATAGCTTCTGGTGCCAGTTCAACTTTAAAGTTGTTGCGTGCTACATTGATCACGTCTTCTAGAGTAAGGCCAAAGCCTCGAATAATTACCTTGTTCATGAAATCCTCCTACGAGTTGTGAAAAACAGAATGCATTCTGCCGTTGTCGTACTTCGATTCGTTGGTCAACAACGAGTATTGGGTCCTATTGTATAGGTGGTTCGTCAAGAAAACGTCAACAAATCCTTGGTAAACATCTACAGAGAAAAAGCACAGGCAATTATGCCGTGCTTTTACTGACGTTTCATTGGTCTACTCGATACTTTCCTTTAAGGTAGCCGTTTTGGGAATCAGAAACCGCCGGAGTTCCTTGATCAATTCTTGTGGTTTAACGGGCTTATATATGCAACCGTCAAACCGCAGGCTCCGGTAGTCCGAAGGGGACGTAAAGGCCGCAGACGCCGTGAAGGCAATAATGGGGATGTCCGCTGTGTCCGGCATCTTCTTTATGATTTGCGTGGCCTCTACCCCGCCCATGACTGGCATTCGAATATCCATAATGATGAGGTCGGGTTGGGTCTTTTTGGCTTTGACTACGGCTTCTTGACCATTGTCTGCCAACTCAATGACACAATCCAACTGTTTGAGAATCTCCTGGAGCAAATAGCGGTTGGTTCGGTCGTCATCCACGATCAAGATTTTTTTGTTTTCAAAGTGCTCATCCAGCCACTGGGCTGTTGACCCACTGTCACTCTCCACGTCTTTTTGAATGATAGGGACATCGTTGAGGTGGATGGTAAAAGTTGACCCACGATTCACTATGGATTTGACCTGGATATCGCCGTCCATCATTTGCAGGAGACGCTTGCAGATGGAAAGGCCAAGGCCCGTTCCTCCAAACTTGCGGGTGCTTTGGCCCGACTGTTGCTTGAAGGACTCAAAAATCTGAGTAATTTCTTCCTGGTGGATACCAATACCTGTGTCTTCTACGTCAATGTATAGGTGGGTTTGCCTGCCCTCTGACCGGGTGTGAACATGGACAGAGACAGACCCTCTTTCTGTGAATTTTAAGGCATTGCCTATCACATTCACCAGGACTTGGCGTAGGCGGACTTCGTCCACTTCGATGAACTCAGGAACCTGGTCGTCAATATTTTGGATGTAGTCCAGCCGGGTTTCACTGACCTTCTGTTCAAAAATGCGCCCTACCTCACCCAGGAGGTCTCTGATATTGACCACAGAGGGTTCCAGTTCCAGCATGCCTGCCTCGATTTTTGACAGGTCAAGGATGTCATTAATAAGGGTTAAGAGGCTCTTGCCGGATGTATTGATGGACTCGATATATCGCTTTTGTATGGGATCATGGATCATGCCGGTCAAAAGTTCCGAAAAGCCAATGACTGCATTAAGGGGGGTCCGAATTTCATGACTCATATTGGCAAGGAACTCAGACTTGGCACGGTTGGCCTGTTCAGCCTCTAGTTTGGCCTGGGTCAGGGCTGACTCAAACTCTTTTTGGGCTGTAACGTCGCGGGCTACACTGATCAGTACTTTTTGCTTCACGTCTACCGCAGCATTCCAAGAAAGCCACACATAGTCTCCATCCTTGGTTTGGTAGCGGTTCTGAAAGTTGACCACATTGTCCCCTTCATAGAGCTCTCCTGCGGCGGCTATGGTGGCCTCTCGGTCGTCCTCATGGACAAACTCAATAAAGGGCTTACTGGTTAGTTCTTCTATCGTCCAGCCAAGTACTTCAGTCCAGCGGGGGTTGAGCTTGGTTAGGTAGCCTTCAAAGTTGGCTATGGCTACCATGTCTATTGACGTGTAGAAAAAGAGACTGATGGCCTCTTCCTTATTGGTTAATTCAGTGATGTCCTCAACATGGATCATGCCCCTCTTCTCGTCAATGGAATTGAGTTGGATACGATACAGTCTAGGATTGTCTGTCCCGGGGATTTGCATCCAAGACTCTCTGTCAATGGACACGTCGTGGTGGAGTAAAAAGCTGATGTCTGCACAGATTTCAGCATTGTCCGCAAAAAACTCTACGGCCATTTCATTCCACCAAAGCTTGATTTCACCGTTTGTTAGGTCACTGAAGGCCTTGTTATAGTCTTCTATAATTTCCCGCTCTTTCCGTTGCTCGATGATCAGGGTGGGCACCGGACTGGTTTGGAACTGGCGGATCAGTCGTTCCTCGCTAATCTCTAGTTCAAGGGTTCTTTCCCTTACCCGGCCCTCTAGGTTGTCCTTGTACAAGGATAATTCTTGGTCCAGGAGAACTTGGGAAGTCACGTTGTTGACAATGGCGATGATACCCATGTCATCTGTCTCATCATAAACTATGGTTAGGTTCATTTGCAGGATAACTGTATAATGGACCCCAAAGTCAAGACAAAATATTCTCTTGCTTAAGTTAGTCCTC
>CAYFHQ010000144.1:0-7720 GCA_964342805.1 uncultured Peptostreptococcaceae bacterium
ATTCCTATTGATCATAACCGCTGGGTGCTTACTACACCCAAATCTCCATTTCCCTCTGAGCAGCTTCATAAGAATCTGATGCATGGACTAGGTTCTTCGACAAGGACTGACCTGGAATGGCAAAATCCCCACGGATGGACCCCGCTTCGGCTTCACTGGGGTTGGTTGCTCCGTTGATTTTTCGCACTTTGGCAATAGCATTTTCCCCTCCTACAATCATCACAAACACATGGTCTTCCATCATATCCTGCTCCAGTTCTGGATAGAAGGGTTTGTGGATGTGTTCAGCATAATGCATTGCCAGCTTCTCAGGGGTTGCGTCGCTCAAAAACATCTTTTTGATTTTCAGACCCCTTTCCTCATACTTTAAAATGATTTCATGGGTCTTGCGCAGTCCGTCGGGCTTAATCAGCACCAAAGTTTCTTCAATTTTCATAGTCTCCTCCATATTATTAATTGTTGTGCTGGAGTGAACAAGTCCAGCTCGCCTGTCGCTTGCGATCATCAATAATATGAGCAATTGAAAAGTACCCAGGGCGTGGGTCCTTGCTCAACTGTCAGCCCACCACACAAGCAAGTGATTGCGCAGGCTGAGTTATATTTTTCGCTACTCGAGGTCACCTCCTTTTGTTCTATGATAGTTTATCATAGTTTGCGGAGTATTCTGTCAATTTATCAAATGGTAAGCATTCACCAGTGCATGCCTACACCAAAAAATATAAAGAGTCATCCGCAAAACGAATGACTCCATGTCTCATAGTTTTTACTATACTCTCTAAGTATATTGCCGTTCCAAACCACTTAAAAATAGTTATATTAGATGTAGTATTATAGTATATGGCAATTATATTAAGAGAGAATCCAAATGTCAAGCTGTTTTATATTTTTAACCATTCAACGTCAGGTTTAACAATTCTTCTAGAATTTACATACGCCCATTCTAATGTAAGGATTGTCTTCCCAACATATGAATAGTCTCCTTTATCAACTACCAAAGCTAGATCAGCTACATCCCTGCTTTGCAGGAACAATGGAAGTAATAATTGGATTTTAGCCTCTCCTGTTTGTTTATCTGTATAGTACTGAGGTATTGCTAGCTTGTAATTTCTCTTTACCTTTTCAGTAATTCTCTTAACAGCATTCCCCAAAAGCCCTTGAATCATATACTTGTCATCTAAGCCAACCTCAACAAACCGATCATAATTATCATCAATAATATGGTCATAATCAATATCAATGGAGAACTCTCTATCAAAAATGAAGTCAGCTGGACGTGTAAAGTAATTCGCTATCTCAGGGTATTCCTTGAATACGCGCATTTCTCTGTCCGTTCGCTGCTTAAAACCATTTAGAAACCAATTCTGATCTTTTTTAGCATGCTTATTTGTGTTCTTCACAAAATAGGCATAGATATCAGCACCATTCTCTGTTAATAGTCCTGTATTAAAGTACATAGACTCACCTGTCGGTGCTATAGCTGTTTTGCCTTCTTGCTTAATACGATCATACGTATAGCAAATGTAGTTATAAAGGATTTGCTTGTCACTGGTTCCATGATAATCCCATTGTTCTTTCTGTGCCATGTTAGATAAGAAATGTAACTTTGCATGTAGTAATTCTCTTTTTCCGAGATATGCATCTGCCAACAGAGTGAATTCTGGGCTTCCTTGATTGGATTTTGCCTTCATTGTTCCACCTTCCACTATTGAAATATTTGCCTATTTCAATGATAGAACACTCACCTTGCATTAATCAACCATATAATTACATTAAATCACATTATATCCACTCTGAAATTGTACTTTATCGTGTCATATCCAAAATTCCTATCCAACCTGGTCCACCCACAACCAACCAAACTCGTCCCCATACTTGACCATGACACAGTCTTCAAAGGCTTTGGCAACCTGGACGGTTTCCCCCACTGACAAGTTCAAAAAACGGTTGATATAGTTGACTCGGATATCATGCCCCTGGTCTCTCTCCTCAATTAGGGAAGAGAAGACCCTAAAGGTTTTTCCCGTTGAAATCTGCCTGCACACAGACCAGACCGCCCCTTGCTCCACCAGTTCAACTTCATGGTTGGGATAGGTCAAATAAACCAAAGGTTCCGTCTCAAAATGATGGTTCCGGACAACCCGCATCGGCTTAAAGTTGTTTTCCTGAACAAGAGAGTGGATCACTTGCCCGTCTCGTTTTTCGATAATGAAAGCATTGAGTTCTCCAGAGTCCTTGATCACATTCCCGCCGTCTATGCTAATGATCTTCTTTTCTTCATTGTGGAAGGGCAGGTTCGACAAACAATCATTCCGGAGTTCACTGGCTGGCCAGTGGCCCACGATCACTGTCTTCTCATTGGCTTCAGCGGTTGCGTTATAAGAGTCATATTTCAAGTAGTCAGTCTCATTGTCCTCCATGGTGTAGTCCTTGTTGTAACCCCCATGGACCAGGATCATGTCGTCAAAATAGGCTAGAATCGGCAAGGACGCCAAATATGTTCGTACTTCTGCTCCCCGTGGCCCCACCTTGGCCACAAGATCAGCACCGTTTTCAACAGCTTGAACCTCATGACCAG
This sequence comes from uncultured Peptostreptococcaceae bacterium, assembly GCA_964342805.1. Classification (GTDB taxonomy): domain Bacteria; phylum Bacillota; class Clostridia; order Peptostreptococcales; family Acidaminobacteraceae; genus CAYFHQ01. The sequence continues at coordinate 2,576 of CAYFHQ010000144.1, forward strand.
CCATTTTCACCAGTTCGCTGATCATGGTCTCATAATACTCCGCCTTAAGGAAGTCCACAAAGTACTCGATATGCTCATTTTCCGCCAAGTGCCTCTGCATGAAAGACTCATGGTTTCCCTTCATAATAAGCGTCCTGTCCCGCTTGCCAAGTTCACGGACATACACATAGGTCTCATAGTTTTTGGGTCCCCTATTGAGAAAATCACCTAAAAGGATCAAATAGTCTTCTTTTTCTAAGTTCAACTTGCCCAAAAGCCGATCTAGGGTGTCCACGTCCCCATGGACATCGCTGATCACAACCAGCCGATAATTGTCTTCTACGTCTACATGTACAATTTTTTCGTTCATATTACCCCTCATTTATAGGATGCGCCCTGTCTATTTTCTTTTTTCTTCTAGTCTTTTATGCATTGCCCTGCATCGGTCGTGCCATAGGGTTTCATAAGCCTGTTTGCCAATGACTCGATCTACCAGGGGCTGAATGGACTTTATTTCCTCGGACAAGCACCAGTCCACACAGATTTGGTAAGCCTCCCAGTCCCATTCTTCAGGTTCCCACATAACCGTGATTATTTCTTGCCCTAGCATATGTAATGCGGTTGCCCGCGTATGGCCATCCACGTAAATGATTTTGCCATTTAGCTCTTTCACGGGGATAGGATCATACTTACAGTCACTGCCCTTGTCTATCCAGGACATCACCTTGTTCAATTTTTCTTCGGATATATATAGCTGTGTCGGTTGGATTTCGTCTATATGGAGTTGAAATGTAGTTGGTTTTGTTGTCATATTTTCTCCCTTTAGCTAGCTGATATCAAAACCAATCGACCTGCAAGCGCCATCGTCTACTCGGTTATAACAATCTTAATTGGCTCAATGATGATTTTGTCATATAACAAATGATAATAGCGTTGTTTGTCATTCAGCGTATCTACAAAACCTGGATATGTATAACCATCATACAGGTCCTTATCAAAGACCAAGTTCCCCGTAAAAAATGTAACATAATAAGTTCCAGCAGGGAGTGGATGAAACTCAAGTTTACTACGTATGACCTTTGATTTTGTAAGATCATATTGACCAAGAAGCAAGTTATATAATTTGTCGTAACCCGATGCTGCGCTTCCATCTTTATTAACGATATCTAATTTGATGATTTCTGAACTTGATTGCAACAGACTGCTCTTATCACCCAAGTATTCGAAAACTGTGTGAATGATTATTTGCTCATTGGGTTGAATCACACCCTCCGTATAAACACGAGCTCGAACAAGCTCATCCTCATATGTGATATCTAGTTGTCTGTGTGTTTCAATGTCATAATGGTTCACAACTTTTACAGCAATCATGCACAAAGCACTGCAAATCAATGAAAGGATTAGGATTTTAACAAGATATTTTGATTTCACCATGACCTCCTCGTATGGAAATATACATGGTTTGTATGCAATCGAAACATAATTCCATCTATGCTCTGTAAGAAGTATACTTATCCATCCACAAAACCAACTCAAAATCCTCATCATTCTCCCCCACCCGCTTAAAACCCATAGACTCGTATAGACTCAAGGCCGGAAGACGGTCCTTATTCACATGAATTCTGATTTTCTCATAACCTTTTTGTGTCCAGTGACCAATTGCCTGGAGCAACATTTTTCTACCGTATCCTTTTCCTTGCTTTTCCTTAATGACAGTTACAACAGATATATAAGGAACATGGTTAGAAAGAAAGCTGATCAAAAAACCGACAGGTTCTTGGCCTTCAAATAGAATCCAATTGCCGTCTGGGTCAAACTGGGGTATGTCATACCAGTCTTGGGGCCAGGCTTGATCTCCAAAGCCCCTGGCATATAGACCTGGAATGAGTGGATAATGGTTGGTTTCCATTCTACTGATTTTGACTTGTTTATCCATGCACCCAACCTCCTAATGGCTTCTCGATCCATAAGTGCCCACCTGACCATTTTACCACTTTCCCACCCACTTCACCCATTTCATGGGAACAAAAAACCTGAGAGATTGCTTGTCTCCCAGGTGCGAAATCTGATTATTCTTTTGTGCGCCTTACCTGCTACGGACAGAAATGCTGTCTACCCCGCTCCTCATGACCATATTTCGTAGGAATGGAACATACATGAAAAGACCTTTTAGGTTTTTTAGAAGGAGCTTAATCTTGAGGAATCGTGTTTTCCGTAAGTAGTTTCTAAGAGTCTGTTTCTTATCTAAACTCTCACTCAGGGCAACAGCACTAATAAAGGCAGACGAAAAGCCTTCCAAGGAACTGGGGCTTATAAAGCCCGCTGCTTCTCCAATCAAGTAGACGCCAACGTCCTCCCGCTCGAGGCCGTTGATAAAGCTATTTCTGTTGCTTGGTCTTAGGACTTGACACGCTTCGGTCTTGACTGGATTGTCCAGCTCAATGCCAAATCGTTTAAGGCGCATCTTTTGAAGTTCAAACTGGTCTCGGCTTCCTTTAGGGGCAAAGGCCCCACCAAAAATAATGTACTCGTCCTTGTGGATGGTCCAGGAACAAGAGTCTGAAGTCTTCTGGTCGAATATACAGGAATAGAAAGGATTGACCTCCAGGTCCTCATTCTTAAACCATTGTTGAATGGCGACATAGGTTCGTGTTTTGAGCTTCCCAAAGAAGGTCCTACGAACGATGGAGTGGGCACCATCAGCTCCTACAACCACGTCAGTCTCTATGGTTTGACTTATACTACCTGACACAAATGTAATTCTTCGGCCGTCGATCTTGGTACACTTTCCTTTTACTATATCTACTGTAGGCGGCACCAAGGACACCAACCAATCGTCAAACTTTTTTCGGTTCATGTTGATATACATTCGCTGGTACCACTGCTGAACCCCTGATTCCAAGTCCATGGTCCTCACAGAAAAAATCTGTGGGTCCACCAGGACATCCTTGGGGAGGGTCAAGTCGAACATGGCCAGGGCCTTCTGGGCGTCTGGTGCCAGCAAGCCCCCGCAGGGCTTTTCTTTGGTCCCTCCGTCTATGAGAAGAACGCGTTTATTGGCCAGTAGACGGGCCAAGGTGGCTCCTGCTGGGCCTGCGCCTACAATCACTACATCATACTTTTGGGTCATGTTAACTCCATTATTTTTCACCTGATCAATACCTTAGGACTAGTATACGAAAACCACTTGTAAAATGTGTGACAAAGTGGTTGCTGCAATGAACTTGTAACCTTACAGCTGCAAGTCCTCAACCGCCTCTTCCAACTTGTCCACCGAAAGCACCGAAAACCGCTTTTTCCCATAGCCAATCAAGCCGTCTTCCTTACATTCAACTAGGGATCGGTTGAGACTCCGAATGGGCACCCCCACCAACTGGCAGAGGTCAGCCTTGGTCAAGTCACCTAACACCCCCATTGTCAAGTGGGTGTAAATGTGGTAAACAATCCGTTCTTTAATAGACAAGAGGGACAAGCGCAAAACACGTTCCGAACTATCAATGAGCTTTTCGGACAGCTGGCTCATAAGAAACTCCGTCACTGAAAAATCACGCTTCATCCACTGGATCAGGTGGTCTTTTTCTATGCTTAAAACCAAACTCTCCCTAACAGCCACAATCTCCAGGGGTTCAATCTTGTTATTAAAGATCTCCAGTTCTCCAAAACAGGTGTCACCCTCATATCGAAAGAGCATTTTAGTGACTCCGTCATAACTGGTATAACGGACTTCTGCCTCCCCTTCCTTGAGGATATAGAAGGTATTGTTTTGCTCCTGGGGATAAATAATATGTTCCCCCCTCCTGTAGGTCCGCTCCACCACATAGTTGGACAGGTCCTTGGGAATCCTAGACACCAGTTGTAAAATACTCATTCTTTCCCCCTTGGTCATATGACCTATTATCCACGCCCCCCTCCGTCTATAGTGAAGGTAGAAGGAGGCGTTCCCATGAGAAAACTTATTATTGATACCGACACTGGCAGCGACGACGCCGTTGCCCTAATGATGGCCCTGAAATCCAAGGATGTGTCCGTGGAAGCAGTGACAACCGTTGCCGGCAATGTGCCCCTGGAACTGGCCACAAAAAATGCCTTAATGACCATTGAGGTGACAGACGGACAGAAACCACCGGTCTACCAAGGTGCTGCCAAGCCCCTCATGCGTGACCTGGTCACTGCCATGAATGTCCATGGTGAAGACGGTATGGGAGACCAAGACCTGATCCACCCCACCCTAGAGGCCATGAAGGCCCATGCCGTTGACGCGATTTTAGCCTTGGTTGATCAAAATCCAAACGACATAGAAATCGTCACCATCGGCCCAGTGACCAACATTGCCCAGGCCATTATGAGAAATCCAGAAGTTATGGCCAAGGTAAAGTGCATCTATTCCATGGGGTCCACAGGCTTTGGCCGAGGCAATACAACCCCGGTTTCTGAGTTCAATGTCTATGTGGACGCAGAAGCCTATGACATCATGGTCCGGTCGGGCATTCCCCTGACCATCATTGGTTTCGATGTTTGCTTGGGGCCAGCCGCTTGGACCAGAGAGGACATGAAGGCCTTACTGGACAGCGGGAAACCAGAAGCCGTTTTAGCTGTCAAATGTAATAGAACCCTACTGGAATACAACCTATATGCAACAGGCGACCACTTTGTTGACCTCCCCGATGCGGTTGCCATGGCTGTGGCCCTCTGGGACGACGTGGCGGTGAAAACCGTGGCTTGTCATGTCCACGTATGTACAAATGATGACCGGACCTATGGTCAAACCATCATCAACGATGGCCTCAGGCTGGCTGTCATGGATGGCTTTGGAGGTGATGAACCCAATGCTCAGGTGGTCAAGGTTTTTAATGACGCCTTGTACAAGACCCGCCTCCACAACCTACTCATCCACTAGGTCCTTATCCTACTCCTACCCCCATTGTAAGGGGGCACATGCAAGAAAAAAGGTCATATGACCCAAAACAGACACAAAAAGATGGCTCGTAGGGTTCACGAACCATCTTTTATTTGATATTCGATGTTAATCTATCTGCCTAGCAAATGATCGTAGTACTAGTCTTGCTTATAAAATTCTTTCTTTTCATAACGTCCAACCTCATCAAAAAAAGTAATGTCCATATACCCCGCATAAATTTGCCCACTATGCAAGACACCCGCTGGAAT
>CAYFHQ010000145.1:0-7490 GCA_964342805.1 uncultured Peptostreptococcaceae bacterium
AGGCCTAGGCTACCTGCATCGGTTGCCTTAATGATCTTGCCACTTGCGTCGAGGATCTGATATTGGTCGATCCCCAGCTTTTGGGCTATGGCCTGACAAACCTTTGGATCACTGCTGGACAGGTCCTCCTGGCGGAGAAGATCAATCTTCTTCCTTAGGATGTTGTCCGTGGACGCGTCAGCCAGGAAGCCTGAAAACTCCTTACTGGAGGCATCCAACTTGTTGACAGACCCGGTTAGGAAGTCAATGTCCTCAGACAGCTTCTGGATCTGGTCCACAGAATCCATGGACTGGTCCAAGGAGGCTTCAGCCCGTTCACTGACCATACCCATGGAGGCAGACGTCCGTTCCACAATGCCCTCCAGCTCCTGCAAGGAACCAAAGGCGTCTTGAACCTTGCTACCGGTTTCTGAAGCCCCAGTCCGGATTTGCTCAAAGAGGGTCTTGGTACCCACGGCCATATTGAGGGCCTGGTCACTAACCTTCTGGTTTTCATCCATTTGTCTGGTGGCTGTGGTTACACTATCCAAGATGGTGGTCACCAGACCTTGAATTTCACTGAGGGCCTGGCTGGTGTCCGTGGAAAGCTTACGGATTTCCTCAGCAACAACAGAAAATCCCCTACCCGCTTCACCTGCTCGGGCCGCTTCGATAGCTGCATTGAGGGCCAGCAGGTTGGTTTGCTCTGCGATACCTTCAATGGTTGTGGCAATGGTCACGATCTCTCTGACATTGTCTCCAAGACTGCCTACCATGCCATTGAACTCCACAACAGCCCTTTGGACTTCCTTAAAGGTTTCCACTGTTTCATCGATCCGGTCTTCTGCCGACAGAGACACCTGGCTGGAAGACTCCGAAGCCTCCTGGGCAGTACTCATGACACTTTCAATGGACTTCACCCTTGTTTCTACCCGGTCCAGTTGGTCCTTGGAGCCTGACAGTTCCGTGGAATAGCTCCGGTTGTCTTGGATCATCGTTTCCAGGGTCTCAGAAATCCCCAGCATTCGGCCGTGGTTCTGGTCTAGAAAAGACTTGAGTTCATCAATAATCTTATTGGTATTGATGGACGTCACAATGAGCCTTTCAAAAACAGCCTCATTGTGCTTGCAAATGTCATTGATTCCCTTATTGATTCCCAGCAATGGACCTTCGACATGATCGTCCAATTGTAGGCGATAGTTTCCGGCCGCCAGCTCCTTCAATTGCGACTCAATCCGACGCAATATCTGGTTTCGCTTAAGCGTAGAAACAATCAAGACAGGAATGATGGCCACAAGGCCGCTGAGCATTCCCAATGCCCACACAGGTAGATCACCGGCAAATTGCTGGACAAGTACCGCTGCAATGAGTCCCATTACAAGGCCCAATAGGGGCAAGACAATATTCCGCAATCTCTTGTTGATTATTTTCATATTCAACCTCCCTTACTTCTTGTCCCATGGAGACACGAGTCCCATTTCAGACTCGTCCTTCATGAACACTTCATTGTATCACATGTACTTGTAAGTTCATTCATGTAATACCCATTTGGTAAGGGAGGCCACTTTTTGTTGCAATACTTTATCTGTTTTGACGGTATTCGTTGAGGACCAGGGTCAGGCCTAGAATGGCCAAGTCGTCTACGGTACCCACCACTGGCACTGCGTCAGGGATAAAATCGAATGGAACCAAGAGATAAATGGCTGGAATAATAAATGCAGGTTGGAGAAGTGTTTTCAGTATACGTTTCATGTTTGCCTCTTTTCTTTTACGTCCTTAGCCGTCATAGTTATATGACCCAAGTCGCCAAAAAAGCAAAATGCCCCCGTGGATCTGGCCACAGGCACCCACCTTCCATGACAGACTGGTCAAGAACTAGCTATTCTCCTTTTCAGTATAGGGGGTGAATCATAGGAGACCCTTAAAGAATCATTAGAAAAGAGTGAAATCTGCTGGGCAGGGGAAAGAAAAAAGTTGCCAGTAGGCCAAGAGCCACTAGCAACTTTGATGTTGTCATGTAATGAAATTGTGGTCTAACGCTCAATTTTGGCCAGCATACCGGCCCCAATAATTCCAGCGTCATTCCCCAGCTCAGCGAAAAGAAGTTTAGCCGTTGGGAAGTTCTTGACGAACTCCATGGACTTGACCTTGTCCTTGAGTTTGTCCATGAGATAGTCTCCCGCTTGGGCGACACCACCACCAATGGCGATGTTGTCTGGATCAAGAACAACCACTAAATTGGAAATCCCCACGGCCAAGTAGTGCACCAGGCGGTCGACCGCATCTAGTCCTAAGGGGTCTCCGTCCTTGGCAGCGTCAAAAATGTCCCGGGCCGTTAAGGGCCTTTCACTGACAACCTGATTGAGTTTTGATCCAGGGTGCTTGTCCTGGTCTACCAGGCTGGTGGCATACTTAATAATAGCCGTGGCCGAAGAGAAGGTTTCAAAACAACCATTCTTGCCACAGTTGCAGTCATAGAAGTTGTCCCCTACAACCATGTGGCCGATTTCCGTCAGGCCGTGGACACCCCGGTAAGGCTTGCCGTCAAGGATAATACCGCCACCGATTCCTGTCCCCAGGGTGATCATCACACCAACCTTGGACCCCTTTAGGACCCCAACTTCCTCTTCGGCCAAGGCCGCTAGATTGGCGTCGTTGTCCACAAAGGCCGGTACACCAAATCGTTGGGATAGCCTCTTGCCCAGGTCAATGTTGTGCCAGTTGAGGTTGGTACAGTAGTGGATGTGTTGAAGGTCTCCGTCCACTGGGCCGGGCACACCCACACCAATGCCAAAGATCTCGAAGCCCGAGGTGGCAATCAGTTCCTCAATCATGGTTTCTATATCAGCAATGACCCCGTCAGCCCCACGATGGGCCTCAGTTGGCTTGCTGGTTCTAAATAAAATTTCCCCATCACTGTTGACCACGCCCCCAGCGATGTTGGTTCCCCCTAAATCGATTCCTATAAACATGGACCCTCCTACAGTCGCTTCAAGAGTTCTTCCCTAAGGTCCTCAAAGCCGGGCTTACCCAGTAGGGCAAACATGTTTTTCTTGTAGGCTTCAACCCCTGGTTGGTCAAATGGATTGACGTCTAGGACATAACCACTGATGCCACAAGCCTTTTGGAAGAAGTACATCAGCTTGCCAAAGTGGTAGGCGTCAAGACTTGGGATTTCTAGAACAATGTTGGGTACGCCGCCATCCACATGGGCTAGGATTGTCCCTTCAAAGGCCTTTTTGTTGACAAAGTCCATGGTTTTTCCAGCCAGGTAGTTGAGGTTGTCCAGGTTATTCTCGTCCATGGGTACTTCCACGTCCAAGGCTGGCTGGCCCACATGGAGGACTGTTTCAAAGAGCATACGCTGGCCATCTTGGATATACTGGCCCATGGAGTGTAGGTCCGTTGAAAAATCTACGGCTGCTGGGAATATCCCCTTGCCGTTCTTCCCTTCGCTCTCCCCATACAGCTGCTTCCACCACTCAGCCACAAAGTGTAGCTGTGGTTCGTAATTGACCATGATCTCAACGTTTTTTCCGTCTCTGTGGAGAACATTTCTTAGGGCAGCATATTGGTAACATGGGTTGTCTTTTAAGGTGGTTACCTTGTATTCATTATAGCCATCCACTGCACCCTGCATCATGTCGGCGATGGAAATACCGGACACTGCGATTGGTAGTAGGCCCACTGCAGTGAGTATGGAGTAACGGCCACCCACATCGTCTGGAATGATAAAGGTCTCATAGCCTTCTTGGTCAGCCAGGGTTCTCAGAGCTCCCTTGGCCTTGTCCGTTGTGGCATAAATCCGGTCCTTGGCCCCTTCCTTACCATACTTCTTCTCCATGAATTGCTTCATGAGGCGGAAGGCAATGGCGGGTTCCGTAGTTGTGCCTGACTTGGAAATGACATTGACAGAAACGTCCTTGCCTTCGAGGACTTCAAACAACTGTTTGAGGTAGGTCCCCGAAATGTTGGCACCCAGGTAAAAGACCTCTGGGGTCTTGCGGTTTTCCTTGGTTTGCAGGTTGTAAAAAGCGTGGGACAGGGCTTCTATGGCTGCCCGGGCACCCAGGTAAGAGCCACCAATCCCGATGACCACCAGGGCGTCGGACTGGTCCTGAATCCGCTTGGCTGCCGCCTCAATCCGAACAAACTCTTCCTTGTCGTAGTTGAGGGGCAGGTCTACCCACCCAACAAAGTCGTTACCTTTTCCACTCTTAGTATGTAACATGTCATGGGCTTTTTCAATTTCAGCTTGAAGGGCCACAAGTTGGTCCTTGCCTATGCCCGTTTTTGAGTAATCAATGTTCAATTTGGCCATTTTGGTCTCCTTTTCATCTAGTCTTCCCATCTTATGGTATACCACCATTCCCAGTGGTTAATCTGCACTCTTGCATTCTTTTCTATGGTAACACAGGTCCCTGACCCGCGGGACATTTCCATACACATCAACAAAGGCGGGGGTTTTCTTTTGTATGATTCAATAGTATAAGAAAAAAGACTCCAAACCCATGTAAAAGCTTGAAGTCTTTCTTTGATTTCTTGTCCAGTTTTCCTTGTTCTTAAACAGATCCCTATTTGCCCAGAATCTTTGGCGCCATGGGGGCCCGGAGTCTCCGGGCATTGGGGAAGCCAGATCCCAATAAGGGGCGAAGGTAGTACTTAAAGGCGTCAGTTACATGGTTACCCTTGGCATTAATAAAGTCATCGGACATGAGTTTGGTCTTCCGGGCCACCTGGGACAGGTCAACCAACTGGTAGTCTACGGCGTAAAAGCCCGTTCGTTTGATCACTATGGAGCCATCTACGTTGTTCCAAATGGCATACTGGGCAGCCTTTTCCCCCACTTCACGGGCCTCGTGCTGGTCCACGTCGGACACACAGCCAAGGAAGGACCGTTGCAGGTAGCCAAAAGTGTCAGACCGGACCCGTCCAATGCCTAGACGTTCCTTGACCAGTTTAGCTAGTTCGTCACCCAGGGCGCCTGTACCAGACAACTGCATGTTGCCGTGGGCGTCCACGTCTAAGTTTTCCTTGAGTTTTTTTAGAATTGGTGTACCCGTTTCGTCTCGAATGCCTTCTGAAACCGCCACTATACAACGACCGTACTTGTCATAAACCTCTTTGACATCTGCGAGGAACTGGTCTGTTTTGAAGGCTCTTTCTGGCAGGTAAATCAGATGCGGCCCATCGTCAGGATACTTTTGACCGATGGCCGACGCAGCGGTGAGAAAACCGGCGTCACGTCCCATGACCACACCGATGTAGACACCACCCAAGGACCGGTTGTCCAGGTTGACCCCCCGGAAGGCTTGGGCGACAAAACGAGCTGCAGAAGGATAGCCCGGTGTATGATCGTTGAGGACCAAGTCATTGTCAATGGTCTTGGGGATATGTAAAGCCCTGAGTTCATAACCTGCCTGGTCGGCGTTTTCATTGACAATCCGAACCGTGTCAGCAGAATCATTGCCACCTATATAAAAGAAGTAGCGGATATCATGGGCCTTCATGACCTGGAACATCTCTTTACAATAGGCTTCGTCGGGTTTGACCCGGGTGGACAACAAGGCCGAAGACGGCGTATTGGCCACTGACTCCAGGTTGTGGGTGGTCTCCTGGGTCAAGTCCATGAAGTTTTCATTGACGATCCCTTCCACACCCTTTATGGCCCCATACACCTTGGTAACCTGGGGAAACTTCCTTGCCTCCAGGGTTGCACCGACCAGGGACTGGTTTATAACAGCTGTGGGGCCACCTCCTTGTGCAATGAGTACCTTGCCTTTCAAAATCATACACGTTCCTCCTCTCTATCTATTGTTACGATTGTTCATACATTTACCTATTGTTACCCACTTCTCCCTTGATCCTACATATCCTTTTCCCTCAAAAAAGCTAAACAGACTGCCCAAGGATTCTTGTCAATCATTGGGCAGTCTGCCTAAAGTCAATTTATAGTTGGTAGATATCCGTGTACTTCTTGGTCAAGTACTGGGCATAGTAGTCTGGGTTCAGGGCTTCACCGGTTGCAATCTCGATGATTTCTTCTGCCCGCTTGGTCAAGCCATACTGGTGTACTCTTTCTGTCAACCAAGCTCGAATTGGATCAAAGTCTCCCGCTTCCACTAGGCTGTCCACATCCAGGTCTCCCCGCATTTTGGCGTCAATTTGGGCTGCATAGGCATTGCCAAGGGCATAGGACGGGAAGTAACCAAAGAGGCCGTCAGACCAGTGGACATCCTGGAGGACCCCATGCTTGTCGTCTGGAGGCGTAATCCCCAGGTATTCTTCCATCTTGGTGTTCCAGATCTGTGGCAGGTTCTCTACTTCATACTTTCCTTCCATTAGTCCCTTTTCAATTTCATAGCGTACCATGATGTGAAGGGAATAGGTCAGTTCGTCTGCTTCCACCCGGATAAAGGACGGTCTGGACACGTTGATGGCCCGGTGGAACATGTCCACAGAAACCCCGTCCAACTGCTTTTTGAAGTCCTTTTGAAGCATGGGATAGAACTTTATCCAGAAAGCCAAGCTACGACCGATGTTATTTTCGTAAAGACGGGACTGGGACTCGTGGATACCAGCCGTTGTGCCGTCTGCCAGTACAGTGCCATCTAACTTTTCGTCAAAATTCTGCTCGTAGATCCCGTGGCCACCCTCGTGGATGGTCGAGAAGATTGCGGATGTCACATGTTCTGGATAGTAGTGGGTCGTCAGGCGAACATCGTTAATGCACAAGCCCATGGTGAAGGGGTGCTCACTTTCCTTTAGCATACCCTTGGACAGGTCAAAGCCGATGGACTCTAGAACATGGTTGGAGAAGGCCGCTTGCTTGTCTGTTGGGTAGTTCAAATACAAGAAGTCATCATCAATGGCCGTCTGAGAAGCCTTGATTTGGTGAACCAACGGCACAATGGTCTTCTTTAGTGTGGCAAAGAAGTCATCCAACTTGGTCACGGTCATTCCCCGCTCAAAATCATCCAGGTGGGCATTGTAAGGATGGTCTTCCCAGCCCATGTAGTCAGCAAACTTTCGCTTAAAGGTAATGATCTTCTCCAAGTAGGGGGCAAAGGAAGCCCAGTCATTGGCATGTTTGGCCTTTTCCCAAACCATTTGGGACTTGGTCGTCAGCTCCACATACTCTCTGAATTCTTTCGTAGGGATTTTTTCGATTTTGTCGATGGTTCGACGAACTTCTTCCACCTGCATGCGGTCGATGTCAGATAGTTGGTCCTTGTTGGCTTCTAGAACTGCCATAACCTCTTTTGTTTCATCGGACAGCATGATTTCGTGGCGGACTGCAGACAAGGTGCCCAGTGCTTTAGACCGGGTCTGGGGTGCCAAATGGGCTGCACCTGTGGACAGGTCCCAGTAAACCATGGCGCCGGCATAGCCGAAGGCTTTCATTTTTTCAATTTCTGCATGAAATGTTTCCAGTGCTTTTTGAAACTCCATTTTCTCCTTGTATGATCAATACAGAAGCAAATGTCATACTCTCCTTTCGTTTTGTTGAC
>CAYFHQ010000146.1:0-7437 GCA_964342805.1 uncultured Peptostreptococcaceae bacterium
TTACATCGATGGATGCTGCAATACTCAGAATTCTCGCCCGTTCAATATTACTTGTAGACACTACATCTTTAAACACGGGTTTTCCAAGTGTTAGTGTGCCAGTTTTATCCACCAAGGCAGTGTCAACCCGGCGCATTTGTTCAATAGCCTTAGCGTTTTTTATCAAAACACCATTCTGTGCCCCTTTGCCTGTTCCTACCATTACGGAAACTGGTGTAGCAAGTCCAAGAGCACATGGACAAGCGATTATGAGTACTGCAATTGAATTGACTATGCCGACTTGCCAATCATTAAACAATAAGCCCCACGTAAACAGTGTTACCAATGATATGAGAATAACAGCTGGAACAAAATATCCGGCTATAGTATCAGCGAGTTTTTGAATGGGGGCTTTTGAAAGCGCGGCTTCATTTACCATCTCGATAATGCGGGCAAGTACTGTATCACCACCTACCTGCTTCGCCTCCATGATAAAGCTGCCATTTAGATTAATTGTTCCTCCAGTTACCTTATCACCAATTACACGGTCCTGAGGAATGGGTTCTCCGGAAATCATTGACTCATCCACTACACCTGAACCATCAATTACTTCACCATCCACTGGGATCTTATTACCTGGTTTTACCCGTAAATGATCATTAACAAGAACCTGATTAAGTGGAAGTTCAACTTCTTCTCCATTCCTGATAACAAATGCAGTTGTGGGCACTAAATTTAAAAGTTCCTTAATGGCAGAGTTGGTTTTTGAGTGTGCTAGAAGTTCGAGCATCTGTCCCAGAATGACCAAAGTCAAGATGATAACTGTTGTTTCGTAATAGACAGATGGATAACCACTATGGGATCTCATGGCTTCTGGGAAAAGATATGGAGCGACAGTAGCAAAAAAACTAAAAATCCATGCAGCTGATGTTCCTATTCCAATAAGGGTAAACATGTTTAAGTTAAAGCCTTTAAAACTTTTAACGGCCTTAGAGAATATAAATAAGGATGTATAAAAAACGACTGGGAGCGATAACAGCAACTGAACGTATAAGTTCATCTTTGTACTCATGAGGTTACTTAGTATTGAGGCGACAGAAGGTATCAGTTCACCCATCGCTAAAATCAATATGGGCAATGAAAATATCGTTGAAACCATAAATTTGGTTCTCATTTGTTTATAGGCTAGCATACCTGAATCTTCTTCTTCGCTATATTCACCAAATGTCATAATTTCTGTGAGATGCATACCACAAACAGGACAATCACCAGGCTGATCATATGTTTTATCAGCTTCACAACGCATAGGACATATATATTTGTGTCCAGACAAGCCAGATTCAATTTGAATATGGCTATTATGATTGGCCTCTGCAAAAGTACACTGTGATTTTACATCACATGTGCCATTGCATGTTTCATCACCGCATGAGCACTGATAGGGGTGATGGCTGTTAGAATTAATGTGAGATTGATGCACATGATCGTTTCCATCCTTTCTAGAATAATCTTGGTGCGAATCTTCGCCATCTGATTCTTTTAAGAACATTCCACAAACTGGACATTGTCCTTCAGACTCATAAGTCTTATCGCCTTCGCATTTCATTGGGCATTGGTACATTACATGCTCCTTTCGGTAGATTGAAACAATTATCGTATATCAAAATGATCCACTACATTCATAAGAATGTTCTCTACTTTTTTAGCGACATCTTCCAGTTCATTTGAATTTTGAAGAAGGCCGATTAATTGACTTGGTCTTGCCAATCCTACATGCAGTCCTTCTTCGCTGTCATAAATGCAGATTTTACAGGGGAGCATGTAGCCTGCCTTTTGATCGTAGTTAAGCACATCGATGGCTAAGTGAGGATTGCAAACCTCAAAAACCCAAAAATCGTATGCATACGCCAAGCCCTTCTCATTAAATTTTGACTTCAAGTTTATTTCCCACAATACACCAAAACCGACTTTCGCTAACTCTTCTTTTAATTGTTCAATAGCTTCTTCTTGTGTCCTTGGTGTTAACACTTCATAGTACATATTCATTGTGTCCTCCTTTAGTAATTAGACAATCTTCCTAACGAAATGATTTCACTATATTTTTTCCCAGTTATTTATCTTTTAATCAATGTTTTAGGTGATATTTAGTCAGGAATTCTAAACCCTTATGTTTTCATTAAATGAGAACTTCCCGGTCAAATAGTGAAGGACGTTGGACAATTTTGGGTATGAGACAGAAAAATGACTGTACTTTCGAGGAGGCAGTGTTCATGCAAAAGAAAATTCTATTTGTCGATGACGAAAAACAGATCCTGAGGGCCCTAAAGCGACTCTTTATTAACAGCAACTATGACGTGCATTTTGCAAACTCTGGGCAAGAAGCCCTTAAGGTCCTGGATGAAATAGAAGTTGATCTTGTGGTAACAGACATCCGCATGCCTGAAATGGATGGCTTGCAGTTGCTCCGCCGGGTCAAAGATGCCCATCCCCTAACCCTGCGGGTTGCCCTTAGTGGCTATACAGACAACAAAAAGGT
The DNA here is from genome assembly GCA_964342805.1 of uncultured Peptostreptococcaceae bacterium. Lineage (GTDB taxonomy): Bacteria > Bacillota > Clostridia > Peptostreptococcales > Acidaminobacteraceae > CAYFHQ01. The sequence continues at coordinate 2,516 of CAYFHQ010000146.1, forward strand.
CTTTAACGCCCTGGAAGACAACTTGGCCAAGCTCTATTTGTTTAAACCCTGGGACAATAAGGAACTCACTGCCATGGTGGGCCGTCTTTTTGAGCTAGAGGATATCCTCAAAGACAAAAACCTCTTGGATATTATCAATAACTTGGACGAGCTACCAACGGTGCCAGACCTGTATTCAGACCTTTGTCGCATGGTGGAGGAAAATGCCGATGTTGACGTGATCTCCAAGAAGTTAGAAGAGGACCCTGCCATAGCCTCTAAGCTCCTTCGAGTGGCCAACTCCGCCTTCTATGGGGCCAAGACTGGGTCCATTGCCCAAGCCATCATGTATATTGGTCTGATCAATGTGAAAAACATTGTGCTGACCAACGCTATATTTGAGGGGATTGGAGTTGACCGTGAAATCCAGGACCAGTTGTGGAAACACGTCAACCTGACCAACAAACTCATGAATGCCATTTACCAAAAGTGCCTCTATAAGCGGGTCCCCAACATGTTTGCTTCTGCAGGCCTGCTCCATGATATTGGTAGGGTCATTATATTTAAGTATTACATGGACAAGTACAAGGCAGCCATGAAGTTGGCGGAGAACCAACCCAACTCCCACCTGCGGGACCTGGAGAAGGAACTCATAGGGGTGGACCATTGCCAGATCGGTGGCTATCTTTTGAATTGGTGGGAGATCCCAGTTCCCATTATTGAAAGTGCTGTTTACCACCACAACCCTCTAGATGAAAACATCATTAACAAGGAGTTGGTCGGTGTGGTGCATATCGCCAACTACTATTCCAATAAACTCCTGAGTCAAGACTTCTACCACGAAGTCTTGCAACTGCAGGTCTTTGAACAATTGGGAATTTCAGACGAAGCCGTTCAGGTGGTAGTGGAAGAGATCAGAGTAGACGAGGGACTGTAAAACATTGGGGGTGAGGATATGTCCGATTATTCCTCAAACAATATCTTATTTGTTGACGACGAAGTGAATATTCTCAGGTCTCTACGCAGGGGCCTGATCAAAGAACCTTACGGCAAGTTTTTTGCCAAGAGTGGTATTGATGCCCTGGACATCCTTGCCCAGGAAGACATCCATGTCATTATTACAGACATGCGGATGCCAGGAATGACTGGCCTTGAGCTATTGAACATTGTTCATGACAAGTATCCGGACATTGTCAAAATCGTGCTCAGCGGTTATGCCCAGTTGCCCCAAGTCTTGGCAACGGTCAACCAGGTGAACATCTTTAAGTTCATCACCAAGCCCTGGAACTTGGAGAATGACCTCCGCAAGGTGATCTTGGAGGCCTTTAACTATTACAACCTCAAGTATGAAAATGAAGTATTGAAGATATCTTTGGGCAAAAAGAATGCTCTTTACCAGAAGCTCTTACGGGACAATGATAGCAAGATCATGACCATGAAGCGGGACCTCAAGTTGGTGTCTTCCTTGCAAACCGAGTGGAGCAATGTCCTCCGCCAGTTGTCCTATGAAATGCAGGAAGGTGCCATATCCTCAGAAGACTTTGAAGACATGCTGGACATTGCCGACCGACTGTTTGCTGGCATCATGTCCAACATGCCCACCGACGTGGTCCAGTTGAAGTTTTCCTGGTTGATTGACGAAGTCAACCTCTTGGTCAAACGCATCCAGCGATCGGGGAACCAGGTAGAAGAAAAACCAGACGGTGAATATGTCAAGTTTTACGGATATGAGACCGTAGACCACCTACTCAGCGGGGCCCATCAAATGCTCCTCTTTTGTTTTAAGCTAGTCTTTGAGTGGCTCCTTCTGGCCCGGGAACCCAACACTTTTTCCGTCATTGTTCGGGAAGAAGTGTCAGAACTCAAGGGTAAATCGAAGATCGTTTTTCTCATCCATGAGGACCAGGCAGTTTTCCAACAAAACCAGAGGATTATCGAGTTGGTGGACATGTCCCTGTCCCTCACCCTGGGGACCATAAATGGTCGCTACCAGGTCATGGAGAAGGATGGCAAGACCCTGATTGCCATTGAAACCTTACTGGATATCGTGTCAGAGGAGTAAATTATGATTGCTGACCACATGATGATCACAAAGAATGAACTACATACCCTTGATACCATGACCCAGTGGTTCCACTGCCCGGTGATCGTACTCAAGGACCATGTAATCCACTCGCTGAACAAAGCAGCTCAGCGGGCCTTTGACATCCGTGTGGGTAACAACATTCAATCTACGTCCATTGCAGCACTCCAAGACAAAGAACACGCCACTGTATTGAAAGAAGCAAACAACCAAGCCAGTCGTTACCTTGTTCAAGCCCACGACTTGATCGTGAACCAAGAGAGCTACACCTTGTATGTATGCAGTCATGTAGAGGCCCAAAACGAAGACGTTTTAACAGATGCGCCCCTGCCTACTGCCATGCCCACCGCCAATGTCCTGATCCAACAGGAAAAGTTGGCTGGGATCGGCCAAATGGCTGCTGGAGTAGCCCATGAAATATTCAATCCTCTGGGCTATATCCTTAGTAACTTTGAGACCCTAAAACAGTATTTTAGCGACTTGTCCAAGGTCGCAGCTGAAAGCGAAAATAAGGATGAATCCCTGGACATCGATTTTATACTTGAGGACATTGATGAACTTTTCGATGACGTGTCTGAAGGCCTCCACCGGGTGATTTCCATTATATCCAGCCTCAAGGGCTTCGTTCGAGAGTCCGACGAGATCTTGGAGTATGACCTCAATGAGGGTATTCGAAATACTCTAGTCATTGCCCGCAATGAATACAAGTACCACGCCACTGTAGAAACCGACTTTCAAACCATTGACCATACCTATGTCAATGGCAATAAGATCAACCAGGTCCTACTCAACCTTTTAATTAATGCTGTCCATGCCATTGTCAAGCGCCATGGTAAGGACATGGGCCTTATTCGGATTAAAACCTACCAAAAGGCTGACATGATCGGGTGTCAGATTTCTGACAACGGGTCAGGCATTCCAGCGGACAAGGTGAATCAGATTTTCCAACCCTTTTTCACCACCAAACCGGAAGGTGTGGGCACAGGCCTAGGCCTTAGTATTGCATGGGACATTATTGTCGAGCAAACCCATGGGGTTCTAGACGTTCAAACTAAAGAAAATGTAGGAACAACCTTTACCATAGAGATCCCAGTCATTCAAGCAGAGGTGGAAGACTATGAGTGAGTATGTAAATAATTACACAGTTGTTATTGTTGATGATGATCCAGCAACCTTACGGGCACTGAAAAGGGCCCTTCGCAGATATCCAGTGACCATCTATCCCTTCACATCGTCCATAAAAGCCCTGTCCTTTTTGGCCATTGAGCCGGTGGACATGCTGATTACAGACTATCGTATGCCAGGCCTTGATGGTCTTCGCCTTCTCAAGGAGGTTAAGGAAGAAAACCCGGACATCCTCCGGGTGATTTTGACTGGGTATGCAGACATGAAGCTGGTCATAGAAGCGGTGAACGAAGGTAGTGTCTTTAAGTTCCATGAAAAGCCCCTGGACAATGCATCCTTGTTTGCCACCATGGATGAGGCCCTGGCCCTCATTAAACAGCGCAGAGAAGTTGTAGTGGACTATGAGCAATTGGCACTTGAAAATCAAATGGCAGTAGACATGCAACACCAACTCATCGCCATGCAAAGCAAGCATGAGGAAGAGGTGGAGCGTATGCTCTGTCGTGTCATAGAAAGCAAAGACCCTGACCTGCTGGAACACTCCAAACGAGTAGCAGAGCGGTCCTTGCGGTTTGCCACCTACTTGGGCCTGAACGAAAGAAGCAAGTCAGCCCTCCACAAGGCCTGCCTATTTCATGACATAGGCAAAATTGCCATTCGAGACCGGGTCCTCTTTAAAGAGGGCAAGTTGACCTATACTGAGTTTGAAGAAATGAAGTACCATACCAAGGTTGGTGCCCAGCTATTGAGGGAAATGGCTGACCTGAACCTGACAGCAGCCATCGTTGACCAGCACCATGAACGTTATGATGGAAAGGGTTACCCTGACCAAGTCCTTGGTGACAACATCTTAATTGAGGCACGTATCTTAACCATATGTGACGTTTTTGACGCCTTGACGTCTAAGCGGGTATACAGGGACGCCATGTCCCAAGAAGAGGGACTGCAGTTTTTACAAGACCATGCAGGCAGTCACTTTGACCCTGCCATGGTGGATAAGTTCTATACTTGGATGACCCAGATAGAAAGGATCCAATATGCATAAAGCCAGATCGATTCTCATTTGGATCGTATTCGCCGGCTTGATGTTATCCATTGTATTTATGTTTGAAGGAGTTGGCGTACCAGAACGATCCGACAGCGTGTCACAGGGCATGTTTGTTGCCACGCCTACAAATAAAGTACGCAATCTCAATGGGGAGTGGCACTTTGTGGAACGTGCATTTTTGAATAAGGATGAACTGGAAGCAGCCATACAAGAAGGTCGGACGGACCTTGTCTATGCCCCCCATGACTGGAGTGAAACGTATGGAGGGCAAACCTATGGGACCTACGCCATCCAACTGACGGGACTCGAACAAGAAGAGTTCTTGCTTCATATTGCCTATCCGGCCACAGCCATGCGGGTTTTTTATGGAGACCAGGAGCTGGGACAAGTGGGACAGGTGGGGACGACTCACTATGAAGAAGTCCCAGGATTTCAACAAGCCCTTTTGACTATCCACCCCAAGTCCCAGGGGGAGTGGTTGATTATCCATGTCAGTAACTTTAGCCACTTTAAGGGCGGCCTCAGGGCAACCATGCATGTGGGTGACCATGACCAAATGAGTGCCTTTGTACGCCGCCGGGAAATCCGCGACTATTTCTTGGTTCTCTTCCTTATGATCATTGGCTCTTATCATTTGATCCTTCAGAGTATTAGGACCAGTGAAAAAAGTTTATCCCCTTTCGGTTT
>CAYFHQ010000147.1:0-7387 GCA_964342805.1 uncultured Peptostreptococcaceae bacterium
ATGTGGAAGACATTCTATGTAAATTGACAGGTGCTGAAGCGGCCATGGTTGTGAACAACAATGCAGCGGCAGTCCTATTGGTCCTCAACACCTTGGCAGAGGGCAAGGAAGTGATTGTGTCCCGCGGCCAGATGGTAGAAATCGGCGGGGCCTTTAGAGTACCGGAGGTCATGAAGCACGCTGGGGCGCATCTTGTTGAGATTGGCACGACCAACAAGACCCACCTGCGGGACTATGAGGACGCCATTACGGAAGAAACAGGCATTCTATTAAAGGTTCATACATCCAACTACCGCATTTTGGGATTCACCAAGGAAGTGGAAGTGGAGGAACTGGCACCCCTGGGTGTTGAAACGGGTATTCCTGTTGTTGAGGATATTGGAAGTGGGTCCTTTGTGGACTTTTCAAAATTTGGTCTTACCAAAGAACCGACTGTCCGTGACAGTGTCGAGGCCGGTGCTGATGTGGTGACCTTCAGTGGGGACAAGATGTTAGGCGGCCCCCAGGCGGGCATTATTGTCGGCAAGAAGCAGTGGGTCGACAAGATGAAGAAAAACCATTTGACCCGTGCCCTGCGGGTGGACAAGATGACCATCTGTGCCCTTGAGGCAACCCTCAAGCTCTATCTGGACGAGGAAAAGGCCCTCCAGGCCATTCCAACCCTACGGATGTTGACCATGCAGCTGGACGAGATCAAGCAGCGGTCTGCTGAACTCCTGGACCTCATTGGCCCAGTGGAAGGAATGAACGTTGAGTTGGAGGTGTCAGACTCTGAAGTAGGTGGTGGGTCCATGCCCTTGGAAAAGCTACCAACAGAGTGTCTAGTCTTTACCCACGGGAAGAAGAGCGCCAATCAGCTACAAGATGAACTGAGAGAATACGAAACCCCCATTATTGTGCGGGTGACAGACGATAAGGTGTGGATTGATCCACGAACCATTCAGCAAGAGGAAATGACCATAGTCGCTGAGGCCATTCGGTCCTTGGCTTAGGAGGCTCCATGACGAATGTAGTAATTGGTACTGCGGGTCATATTGACCACGGTAAATCCACATTGATTAAACGACTGACAGGCATTGAGCCTGACCGGTGGGAAGAAGAAAAGCGACGGGGGATTACCATTGACCTGGGCTTTGCCTACTTTGACCTACCCAGTGGCAAGCGGGCGGGCATTGTTGACGTCCCTGGCCACGAACGTTTTATACGAAATATGCTAGCCGGTGTATCCGGTATTGACCTGGTCCTTATGGTCATCGCAGCCGACGAAGGGGTTATGCCCCAGACCCAGGAACACTTGGATATCCTGACCCTCATGCAGGTCAAGAAGGGGATTATTGTCCTGACCAAGGCTGACCTGGTGGAAGAGGACATGCTGGAGTTGGTGGAAGAGGACGTAAGAGACGCAGTTCAAGGGACCTTCCTCGAAGATGCGCCCATGATCCCTGTTTCTGCAGTTTCCGGTTTTGGTATTGACGCCCTGACGGCGAAAATGGATGAACTGGTTACAGAAGTACCGGACAAGCGGCATGATTATCCAACGCGGATGCCGGTTGACCGTGTCTTTTCCCTTACGGGTATTGGTACTGTAGTGACAGGAACCATGCACGAAGGGACCGTTTCTGAAGGAGACGTTTTGCAGTTCTATCCCTCAGGTAAAGAGGCCCGAATCCGGTCTGTGCAAAACCATGGGGAAACTGTGAAAACAGCCTATGCTGGCCAGCGAGTAGCTCTAAACGTGACGGGTATAGACAAGGACCATATCCACCGGGGTGACGTTTTGGCCAAACCGGGGTCCATGAAGACCTCCATGATGTTAGACGTGGAAATTGAACTGTTGGCTTCCGGTAAGAGAGAAATTGGCAACTGGAGTCGGTTGCATTTATACCAAGGGACCCAGGAAATTCTTTGCCGGATTGTACTCCTTGACCGGGAAGTCCTCAAGCCCGGTGAAAAATGTGTTGCCCAGCTGCGGTTGGAAGAGACAACAGCCTGCAAGTACGGGGACCGGTTTGTCCTTCGCTTCTATTCGCCCCTGGAGACCATTGGTGGTGGAACCATCCTGGACCCCAATGCCATAAAACACAAACGGTTTAAAGAAGACGTTTTAGACCAGCTTCACATGAAGCTCCAAGGAGACACGTCCCAAATTGTGGACGACATGCTCATGCGTATGAGTCCTGAATTACCCATGGTTTCTGACCTGGCCAAGCAGACTGGCTTGACAGACGATTCCGTGTCCGATATTCTGAATCAGATGCAAGAAGAAGGCATGGCAAAACGATTCACTGGAGATGTTTGGCTCAGCGGTGGATGGTTGTCTATTCTTGAAGAAAAAATGATCAGTGAATTGAGTGGATTCCACAAGAAAAATCCTCTGAAACCGGGGATGCCCAAGGAAGAACTACGAAGCAGAATCCTTTCCCAAGCAAAGGGGAAGGTCTTTGACGAAGTCCTTGCTACCTATGTGGAATCAAGTAGCATAAAATCCGATGGTTTGACTGTGTCCTTGTTCAAGTTTAGAGTCCAGTTTAGTCCCAAGCAAAAAGAAGTTCGGGACAAACTGATCAAGGCATATGACCAAGCGGGGATGAAACCCTTGAACATTGGTGAGATAGAGTCTCAAGTGGGTATGGGTAAGAAGGAAAAGGACATTTTAACGAACTTGATCTCCACGGGAGAACTGGTACGTATAAATGAACAAGTATACCTATACCACACCCATTATAAAGTAGCTACAGACGCATTGCACAAGCATTTTGAAGCCAATGAGTCCATTACCTTGGCTGAATATCGGGATATTGCAGGCACTTCACGGAAGATCGCCGTGGCCCTACTTGAGCATTTTGACAGCTTAAAGGTCACAAAGCGTAAGGAAGACGTCCGTGTTTTAGTCGCTGGAAAGTAACTGGAGGAAGTTGACATGGCAGAAAGATTATTAGTGGTTGATGACGAACCCATATTGTTGAAAGGTCTTAAGTTCAGCCTAGAGCAGGACGGTTATGATGTAGACACGGCGGTAGATGGCCGTGAAGCCTATGACAAGATCATTGCTGGTGAGTATGATTTGGTTGTTCTAGACCTCATGTTGCCGGAAATTGACGGACTGGAAGTATGTAAGCGGGTTCGTGAAACGTCTATGGTACCCATTATCATTTTGACAGCAAAGGGTGACGACTCGTCCAAGGTTCTTGGCCTGGAATATGGGGCAGACGACTACCTAACCAAGCCCTTTAACATTCTTGAGCTGAAGGCAAGAATCAAGGCGATCCTTCGTCGGGTTCAAGTTAAGGAAAAGAACACAGCGACAAGTGTCATTGATATCGGAGATTTCTCCATCAATACCCTGGGTCGTAAGGTCAATGTAAAAGACCGTGATGTGAACCTGACAGCTAAAGAATTTGACCTATTGTTGTTGCTGGTTATGAACCGTGACAAGGTATTCTCCAGAGAAGAACTTCTGGAAACCATCTGGGGTTATGAATACTTTGGAGACGTTCGTACAGTGGATGTACACATCCGTCGCCTTCGAGAGAAAATTGAAACCAATTCATCTCAGCCGACGTACATCCTGACGAAATGGGGAGTTGGTTACTATTTCAAGCATAAGTAAATGGTTTGTAAGCATTAGGTGGAAACTTGTTTCCACCTATTTGTTATTGATTCTACTGACCCTGACCCTGATGATTTCTTTTATTAATGAGACCCTCAAGGTCAATGCGGTCAACGACAAGCGGATCACCCTCCTGACCCAGGCCAATGTAATCGCCAACCAGGTGTCCCTCAACTTCTATGGACTCAACAAGGAAGGTACCAGGGATTATTTAGAGAACCTGATCAAGCGCTATAGCCTGGATATAGGGTCGCGGATTCTTGTCATCGATAAACAGGGGTATGTGCAGCTGGACTCCTATGACAGCTTTGAGGGTCAAAACCTCAATCGTATTGAGGAAGTCCGGGTTGCCCTGGAAGGGCGGAACAGTTCCAACCTCTATAACACCATTGATCTGGAAAAGATCATGTATGTGGCTGTACCCATTACCGCTCGAAAAGAGGTACTGGGTTCCATTTTGGTGTCCTCTTCGGCAAAGGCTATCTTTGATAGTATTCAGCTGACCATCCAAAAAGTCATGGCCCTGTCCATGTTGGGTATAGGGATCACAGCCATTGTCAGCTTTATTTTTGCAGACATTATTTCTGGACCGATTGAACGGATGACAGAGGTTGTCCGGGCCATTACCCGGGGCCAGCACGACCGCCGCGTAAATGTCCGGGGGAGTGATGAACTGGCCAACCTAGGCAATGCCTTTAACCTCATGTTAACCAAGCTGGACCAGTTGGACGAGCGGAGGAAGCAGTTTGTATCCAACGCCTCCCATGAACTCAGGACGCCCATGGCCTCCATGAAGATCATCTCTGAGTCCCTCCTGGCCCAAGACCAGTGGGATGAAGCGGTGTACAGGGAGTTTTTGGCGGACATCGATACAGAAATCACCAGACTCAACCAATTGATTGACAGTTTGCTCTACCTGGTAGACGTTGATAAAAAAGAGCTACAACTGGATTTCCACATTACCTACCTGAATTACCTCATGGAAAATGTGGTCCGTCAGCTGACACCCTTGGCAGAGAAAAAGGACATCTCCATTTCCTTCACTGCCCAGGAACACGTTCAGATTGAAATTGACAAGGGTAAGATCCAGCAGTGCCTGATCAATATTTTGGGCAATGCCATTAAGTATACACCAGATGGTGGGCGGGTTAACATCAGCATGTACCGTCTACGGGGGCAAGTTGTTGTGCGGATTGAAGACTCAGGGATTGGTATTCCTGAAGACGAGATCCCCCATATTTTCGACCGCTTCCACCGGGTAGACAAGGCAAGGGCCCGGGCAACGGGTGGCTCAGGCTTAGGCTTGTCCATTGCCCAGCAAATCGTACACCTCCACCAGGGGCAGATTTATGCCGAGAGTGAAGTGGGTGTGGGAACAACCATGTATGTGGTGCTACCCCTGCACCTGGACGTCTAGGGAGGTGGTCAGATGAAAAACACATTGCGCTTTACCCTACTGGCCGTCTTTATTGTGGTACTGATCTTGCTGAGTTTTACCAACCGCCTAAACTACAAGGTCCTGACCCAGGACGACATTATACCGCCTAATCCAGACGACATTAAGCTGGTGACCAAGCTCTACTTTGTTTTTGGAGACACCCTCCGGGCGGAGGAGCGATCCATTGGCTTTGTCAACAACCGATTTGAACTGGGTGTGGCTGAGGAACTGGAGAAGGGCCCCAAAACCAAGTCCTTTGAAAGTCCCTTTCATGACGGAGTGGAAATCCTGTCAGTGGAAATCATTGACCGGATAGCCTACGTCAACCTGACCCAGCAGTTTACCCAAGCTGACTATTGGGAGTCAGAGCGCCAGGAACTCTTTATCTGGTCCATTGTCAACACCTTCGCTGAGATAGACGAGGTTTACGAAGTCCAAATCCTAGTGGAAGGCAAGAAAGTCGACGAGGACCTGGGAGGCATGACCCTCATGCAACCCCTGGAAGCCGTGGATGACTTCAACTACGTGACCAAGGAGACTCCGTCGCGGATTGTCATTGAATTCCTCAATGCCATCCACCAAAAACGATACGGGGTGGCCTACGACTATATTGACTCCGACAGCCGTGAACTCCTTCGGGTTAAGGACTTTGAAATCCTCATGGAGGACTACAACAAGCGGTTTGAGGTCTACCGGATGGGTATTTACTTCACCCAAAACTTCGACGACCGCAAGATCGTCAACATCAAATATATTATCGACGGCGAACTTGGGGCAGACCCGGTTGCAGAAATCTATGACAGCTGGGAGCTGATTGAAGAAGATGGCATATGGAAGATTGATTTTGGCAACTATGGTAGCTACTAAGTGATTGACAGAATTGTCAGCCTATGAGAACATTTGAGTAAGTAGATGACAAGGGGGAGCCTATGAAGGTAAAAGCAACAGACTCATTGCGTATTCACTTCACAACCGTTGGTGAAGTTTATGAAGTATTCGCTCAGGATGACGAGTGCTATAAAATCAAAGACAATAGAGGCAAAGACAACTGGGTGCCAAAGCGTTACCTGGAAATCGTCGAAGAATAGTTACGATGAAGCACTTATAAGAAGTACCTGAAGAATAGAGTATACGAATGATAGGCGTTCACAACATGTGGGCGTCTTTCTTATATCTGTGTTTTAGTGTCTAAACAAAGACCATACTAAAGTGAATCATCGAGTCAACCAGGAGGTCACCATGTTCCAAGCTTATTTAGAAGGGGAGGGAAGGGTCAGTGCCCACGACATGATCAACCCCTATGGCCAGCGGTCCTATGAAAGGGAGCGGGCCTTCCGTGACGCCAGTCATGGAGGAAATCTGAGGTGCATGGACTGTGACGCCCCCTTGGTGGTCAAGGCTGGGCCCAAGCTTATTCCTCACTTTGCCCACAAGGCTGTCCCCAAACACTGTGACTACTACAAATACGAAATCGGGGAGAGTGAGGACCACCGCCAGGGTATTCGTGCTCTGTATGATCAATTCCAAAGAAGGGTAGATGGGGGTGCGGTCACTACAGACCACAAGCTCTCAAACGGCCGTAGGGCCAACTTAATGGTCCAAGTGGAAGACCAGGGCGTGGCGGTGGAGTTTGTCCATGCCAAGGCCAACTACCAGGCCTGGATTCAAAAACACCAGGATTATGTAACTCTGGACCTGGAGGTGGTTTGGGTCTTCAGCCCAAGGAACACCGTAGAAGACCAGGACCCCTATGATTTTAATGCACAGACCATCCTAAAAGAAACAGGTAAGGACTACCTGGTCCTATTTGATCCATCCACGGACAAGATGACCTACCTGGCCCTGCTCACCTATGTGGCAGACCAACAAGTGGTCAGCCGGAATGTCTTTACCCGTAGCTATAACCTTTTAGACGTCTCCTTTGAAGTGGATACCTTTTTGACCTGTGCTAGATTCACGGGGGCACTCAAAGAGGCCCAAACCCACTACCAGGACGCCATGGCAGCAGACGAGGCCAGGGTGGAAGGCCGGAAGGTCAGGTCCCTGGCTGCCTACCACCAGCGGGAGAAGGACAGGGAGGCCCTTAAGACTCGGCGACAGGAAGCCAAGGGCCAGTCCAAAAGCCTAGAAGAACTCATGGACGAGGCCATGGACCAAGTAGAGAAACGCCCACAAGGCCCATGGTATGACAGCCTGGAAGACGCCCGGTGGGGATTTTGCACGGTATGCGGCCAGTTGACCAAAGACTGGGTGGTCTTTGCACCGGACAATACTTGTACGTGTTCCGAATGCGCTCACAGTTAAACATGCATAAAAAAACCGACTACGAATTTTCGTAG
>CAYFHQ010000148.1:0-7121 GCA_964342805.1 uncultured Peptostreptococcaceae bacterium
CTTGGACCAGGAGATCCCCCACGGTGTAGCTGTGGAAATCCAGTCCATGAAAAAGCGCCCCAAAAAGGACATCGTTGATATCGAAGCCAACATCATTTGTGAGAGAGACTCGCACAAAGGGATTATTATTGGCAAGAACGGTCGAAAGCTGAAAGGCGTTGGAAAGAGTGCCCGGGAGGATATTGAACGGCTTCTGGGTTCCAAAGTTTTCCTTGAGTTATGGGTTAAAGTCCGTCCAGGTTGGCGTGACAATGACCTCCAACTGAAGAACTTTGGCTACCGCGACCAGTAATTGACAACTTGCTCATTCCCTTGCGAGGTGGAGGTGCCCCATGCAAAAGCTATTTGAAAAGGGCTTTGATGCCGTACTTGGCCAGGTTGAACTCTGGCTGGCGGAAGGAAACAATGAGCAACTGTCCAATTTAATCGACGACGCCTATCCCCAAGATATTGCTGAAATCCTGGAGGAGTTAGACGAAGCAGAGCGGAACGCTTTCTTCAAGCTGATTCCTCCAGAAAAAGCGGCCGAGGTTATGGAAGAGCTGGACACAGAGGACTTCTCTGAGATCCTGCGTACCCTGACCCTCGAAAAGAAAGAAGCCATTCTTGATGACATGGCCGACGACGATATCGTTGACCACCTGATGGAACTGGACGAAAAGCGACAAAAGGAAATCATTTCTTATCTGGATTCCGATGACGCGGCTGATGTCCGTGAACTTCTGGTTTACGAGGAGGACACCGCCGGCGGGATCATGACCAAGGACTATGTGGTCTTAAAAAAGGACTATTCCATAGCCAAGGCCATAAGCAAGCTCCGGGCCACAGCACCGGAAGCTGAGACCATTTACTATGTATTTGTAATCGACCGGGGCAATAAACTGGTTGGCGTCATTTCTCTGAGGGAACTGATTGTTGCCAAAGAAGAAACCGTGATTGAGCAGATCATGAATGACAATGTCATTTATGTGAATGTCAACGACGACCAGGAAGAGGTTGCACGGGTCGTTTCCAAATACGATTTACTTGCAGTCCCCGTAGTTGATGACCAGGGACAACTCCAAGGGATCATCACCGTCGATGATATTATCGACGTTATTGAAGAAGAGGCGACAGAGGACATCCTTAAGTTTGCCGGCTCCTCGGAGCTAGAGGACATCGAAGAGGACCGCTTTTTTAGGAAAGTGGGTTATTCCATCCGGTCCAGACTGCCATGGTTGATCGTGACCATATTTGGGGGACTTCTGAGTGCCTCCGTGGTCAGCGGCTTCCAAAACACCTTGGACGCCAATGCGACCTTGGCCATGTTCATGCCCATTTTGGCTGGCATGGGCGGCAATGTAGGAACCCAGTCCTCAACCCTAACGGTCCGGGCCATCGCCATGGGCTACATTGAAGGAATGGAAGCCCTGAGGACCATTGGCCATGAAGTCTTGACAGGCCTCCTGGTGGGCCTTGTGTGTAGTGGTATCGTAGGGGTCACTTCCTTGTTTTTGGGAGGCGACATGATGTTGGCCGTAATTGTAGGCCTGGCCATGTGGGCCAACATGGTGACGGCAGCGACCATAGGCACCATTGTACCCTTGGTCTTTAAAAAGGTAGGGGTGGACCCAGCGGTTGCTTCTGCGCCCTTTATCACCACGACGGTGGATATCACAGGCTTGACCATTTACTTCACCTTGGCCACCCTCATGATGAAGTCCCTCATGTAGGCTGTCAATTGGAAGGCCACAGGGTTTATAGGGTCTTTGTCTTGGCTTGTTGAATGACAATGAACCTATGTTTTACAATCTAATCGAAATCTAATACGAGAATTTGTCTTCTTTTTAGGCAAATTCTCATACTTATATACACGGGAAATGGCCTGCGAAAGTGGCCAATAGCAAAGGATGTGAGGCTTCATGTTCTTCCGAACCGACGCAATAGTCCTCCGAAAGACAAAATTGTCTGATTCTAATTTGATTCTAACCCTTTTCACAAAAAAGTCCGGTAAAATGGAAGCAGTAGCACAGGGAGGTAGAAATCCACGATCTCGGCTCAACGCCGGGTCCCAACCTTTTGTGTTCGGTCAATACGATATCAATACCGGCGACAATTACAACTACATCAACAACATTGAACTGAAGGATAGTTTTTATCACATCCGTGATGATCTGGGCAAGCTGGCCTACGGGTCCTGGTTTTTGGAACTGACGGAAGCCAGCATAGTAACAGGGGAGACCAATCATCGATTATTCGAAGCCTTGCTCGAAACTGTTAACGTACTCGCCACCACGGAAGTGCCACCGGACGTTCTTAAGGTAGCCTTTGAACTGAAATGCCTTGACTCTCAGGGTCTTCGACCCGAACTGAGGCACTGTGTCAGCTGTCAAGCGACAGGCGACCAGAAATGGCGGTTCAGTATGGCTGAAGGCGGGCTCATATGTGAGTCCTGTGCACCCAAGTACCCCGACCTTTATGTCATTGGAAAGACCCTACCCAAGATCATGATGTACATGTTGCTAAAAGATATGCGGGTCATTGGAAAAACACAATTCCATGATTCATATATCCGTAAATTGGATACAATATTGTATAAGTACATTCTCCACCATTACGACCGAAAAGGTTTTAAGAGTCACGGATTTCTTGAGGCTTTGAGAGACTTATAATAAGGAGTGATATTTATGTCAGTAACATTAGAAAAGGTAGACGAGGTTCGCAATCGTACAGGTGCCAGCTACGGCGAGGCAAAAGAAGCATTAACATTCACAGAAGGTGACGTCCTTGAAGCCGTTATTTACATTGAGCAGATGCGCTCTGGCGAAGGGAAAAAGGACTCCGTGAAGGACGACCTGTCCGATATGGGTAACGAGATCATCGAAAAGTTGAAGGAACTGGTTAAGCAAGGCCAGGTAACACGCATTCTCCTTAGAAAAGACGACAAGAACGTCCTTGACGTTCCTGTGGTAGCAGGAGCAGTGGGTGCCCTGATCTTTACAGGTGCAACAACGGTAGGTATTATTGCTGCCTTGGCAACTGGCTGTGACCTATACATCGTTAAAGAAGACGGTGAGCAAATTGATATCCGGGAAGTCATGAAAGACACCTACGAAAATGCCAAAGACAAGGTGAAGGATATCAAGGACAAGTTTGAGCAAGAAGAGACTATTCACACGTCAGAAATGCATGAAGATGTCGAGGAAGAAGACATTGAGCGCGTTGTTGTGGAAGAAGTAATTGTGAAGGTGAAAGAAGAGCAGAAGGTTGACGAAAAACCTGAAGAATAGCATTTGACTGCTTTTGACGGTTGCGTGGTGCTGGGTCTTGTGTTACAATACAAAAAAACCTAGCAGTCACATGACTGGCGTGCGTTGATGAAGAGGAGTACTTCAGGACTTGTTTGTAGAGAGCTGACGGTTGGTGAGAGTCAGTAGCAAACCTGGGGGAAGGGAGCTTCGGAGCAATACAAAATTAAGGTGGGTGCCTCGCACCAACCAGGGTGGAACCGCGGAAGTACCTTTCGTCCCTGACTAACAGTCAGGGATGAAAGGTTTTTTATATTTTTTGCTACATTCGAGCATAAGGAGGAAAAACACATGGGTACACCAATTACCATGGACAAGATCGTGTCCATAGCCAAAAACAGAGGTTTTGTATTCCAGGGCTCTGAAGTTTACGGCGGCCTGGCCAACACTTGGGACTACGGTCCACTGGGTGTTGAATTGAAAAACAATGTAAAAAAAGCATGGTGGAAGAAGTTCGTACAAGAGTCTCCATACAATGTGGGTCTAGACTCCGCCATTTTAATGAACCCACAAACTTGGGTAGCGTCCGGTCACGTAGGTGGTTTCTCAGACCCCCTCATGGACTGTCGTGAGTGTAAGTCTCGCTTCCGGGCAGACCAACTCATTGAAGAATACCTGGAAAAGAAGGGCAAGCCAGAAGTTGTTGACGGTTGGTCCAACGAGCAAATGGCCACTTTCATTGACGAAAACGGCATTAAGTGTCCATCCTGTGGCAACAAGAACTTCACAGACATCCGTCAGTTCAACCTCATGTTTAAGACCTTCCAGGGTGTAACAGACGACACAAGCGCAGAAATCTACATGCGTCCTGAGACGGCCCAGGGTATTTTCGTAAACTTTAAAAACGTTCAGCGGGCTGCCCGTAAAAAGGTGCCTTTCGGCATTGGTCAAATCGGTAAATCCTTCCGTAACGAAATCACACCAGGTAACTTCACCTTCCGTACCCGTGAGTTCGAGCAAATGGAATTGGAATTCTTCTGTAAGCCTGGTTCTGACTTAGAATGGTTTGACTACTGGAAGTCCTACTGCATGAACTGGCTCCTGTCCCTGAACATGACCCAGGACCATGTTAAGTTCCGTGACCACGGTGAAGAAGAACTGTCCCATTACTCCAACGCAACAACAGACATTGAGTTCAAATTCCCATTTGGTTGGGGTGAACTTTGGGGTATTGCAGACCGTACAGACTTTGACCTCAAGCGCCACATGGACCACTCTGGCAAGGACCTGAGCTACGTGGACCCAACAACAAATGAGAAGTATGTTCCATTTGTTATCGAGCCATCCCTAGGTGCTGACCGAGTAACCCTGGCCTTCCTAATTGATGCCTACCATGACGAAGTTCTTGAAGACGGTTCAGAGCGTTCAGTAATGAAGTTCCACCCAGCCCTGGCACCATTCAAGGCAGCGGTATTCCCACTGTCCAAAAAGCTTGATGAAGAAGCCATCAAGGTATTTGAACTCCTTGCCAAGCACTTTAACGTGGACTACGACACAGCTGGTTCCATTGGTAAGCGTTACCGTCGTCATGACGAAATTGGTACGCCATTCTGCATCACCTTTGACTTTGAGTCTGGTGAGGACGCGTCAGTAACCGTACGTGACCGTGACACCATGGAGCAGGAACGGGTGAAGATCGAAGACCTGGTGGACTACATTGGTTCTAAGGTGGCATTTTAGTCACGATTTTAATCCAGTGCACAGAAGACTACCTGTCTAGCTCAGCCTGGTTCAGGTTGAATACTCATGGGTAACTGATATTGTGCAACACATATCCCAACAAGTAAGCCAGTTTCCCAAAAGGGAAGCCACATAATTGAATAACTGAAAGTCAATCCGGTGTAGGGGGGCATGGATCATTGCACCTCACACCGGATTTGCCTTTTTGCAATGCGTAAACGAAACATCATGGGTAATAATTAACAATCTGGGTAACATTAATGGGAACGACACTCAAATAAAGTGCACTATAAAAATTAAATAGTACATCATAAATGCTATACAAGACCAACTAATGCATGTATAATGATACTCGATACGGATATAGTGCAACACATAAATGGGGTGATACAGATCGAACTAAAGGATCGACAGAAAGCCATACTGGAAATTGTGAGAAAGCATGAGCCAATCACCAGTGAAGCCATTGCAAGTATGTTGGGCCTGACACGATCCGCCTTACGCGCCGACCTATCAGTATTGACCATGTCCGGTCTTCTGGCTGCCAAGCCAAAGATCGGCTACACCGTGGTAGAAGGAGCCTTCCGACTATCCGATCCAATCGGTTGGAGAGAACCAGTCTCCAGGCTTAAGTCCCACCCTGTGGTGGTGGAGGAGAAAACATCGGTTTACGATGCCATCGTAACCATGTTTCTGGAAGACGTGGGGACTCTTTTTGTCCTATCGGATGGATTGCTCAGTGGTGTGGTCTCCAGGAAGGACTTCCTGAAGACAGCCATTGGGGGTACTGATATTCACAAAATTCCAGTGGGAGTGGTCATGACCCGGATGCCAAACATTGTGATGGTACAGGGCCATGAGACCATGCTGGACGCCGCTCAAAAGATCATGGAACACCAAATCGACTGCCTTCCAGTGGTCGAAGAGGACCAAGAAACCGGTGGCTGGCGGGTAACGGGTCGACTCAGCAAGACCAACATAACTGCACAATATGTCGAAATGTACGGTGGTGAGGAGGTTTAAGCCTATGTCCCAACGATATAGTGTTTACATAGTTTCGGACTCCATCGGCGAAACCGCCGAGATGGTTGCCAGGGCTGCTGCAGAGCAGTTTAGGGGCAACCGATATGAGATCAAGAAGTACTCCTATGTGTCCACAAAAGATGATATCGATGAAATCATCAACGATGCCAAGGCCACCAAGGGCAATGCCATTGTGGTATTTACCACGGTATTGCAGGACCTTCGCACGGAGCTGCTCAAGCAATGTGAGACCTACAACATTGAAACTGTTGATGTCATGGAACCCGCCATGACAGCCTTCAGTAGTCTTCTTGGTAAAGAACCGGTCAACGAACCGGGGATCATCCACAAGTTGGATGAAAAGTATTTCAAGAAAGTAGAAGCAATCGAATTTGCAGTCAAGTATGACGATGGAAAAGACCCAAGAGGGATCAAAAAAGCGGACGTTGTTCTGATAGGAGTGTCGAGAACATCGAAAACCCCATTGTCCATGTATTTAGCCCATAAGAACATTAAAGTTGCCAATGTACCCCTCGTCCCAGAGGTGCCCATCCCAGACGAGTTGTACCAGATTGACCCGGTGAAGGTGATCGGACTGACCACTGACCCAACCAAGCTCAATGAAATCCGCCAGGAGCGCTTGAAGGCCCTTGGCCTCAACAATACGGCTACATATGCCAATGTAGACCGCATTCTAGAAGAACTTGAGTATGCAGATGTCATCATGAAGAAGTTGAAGTGTCCTGTGATCAACGTGGCGACCAAGGCCGTTGAAGAAACAGCTGGCATTATTATGGACATTATGAAGGATCAATAATCTGTGAGGTGAGCCATGAAAAAATTCGTTTACGCATTCCAAGAAGGCAAAGGTGACATGAAAGCCCTCCTAGGGGGTAAGGGGGCCAATCTGGCGGAAATGCGCCGTATTGGACTACCGGTTCCTCCGGGATTCACCATCACCACTGAAGCCTGTAACCAGTACTATGAAGACGGGTCTAACCTGAGTGAGACCCTCAAACAAGAGATTTTTACATATCTAGACGCCCTGGAACAAGAAACAGGCAAGCATTCCTGCTCCATGACTCTGAAACGAGCATTAAAAAAAAGAGTATAGCTTTAAACGGATCAGGT
>CAYFHQ010000149.1:0-6933 GCA_964342805.1 uncultured Peptostreptococcaceae bacterium
CATCCACTAGGATTGGCGTCTCATGGTAGAAACGGTTGAAGGCCTGGGCCAGGTGGACAATGTAACGGGTAATCAGTGATGGTTCATACTTGTAGGCAGCGTCCTGTACTGTCTTAGGGAACTTGGACAGGAGGCGGACAATGTCCTTGGCCACGTCTTCCGACAGGAGGCTAAAGTCCACGTCTTGCTTCCAGTCTACCTTTGCCTTACGGAGAACAGAACAGCAACGGGTATGGGTGTACTGAACATAAGGACCTGTTTCCCCTTCAAAGCTGAGGGTACGTTCCCAGGAGAAGGTATAATCCTTAATTCGGTTGTTGGACAGCTCTTGGAAGACCACTGCACCCACACCAACAGCCTTGGCCACTTCGTCCTTGTTCTCAAGGTTGGGGTTCTTTTCCTGGATAATCTCTGCCGTCTTTGCTACAGCTTGCTTGAGCACGTCCTCGAGGAAAACGACACGGCCTTTACGGGTGGACAGGGACCCTTCTTCCAGGCCAACCATGCCGAACTCAACATGGACACAGTCCTTGGCCCACTCATAGCCCATGAGCTCAATGATCTTCATCCACTGCTTGAAGTGTAGCTGCTGGGCAGCCCCAACCACGTAGATGTTCTTGTGGAAATCATAGTGGTCCTTACGGTACTTGGCTGCTGCCAGGTCACGGGTAACGTAAAGGGTAGACCCGTCAGACTTGGTAATCAGAGAAGGTGGCATGCCGTACTCTTCCAGGTCAACAATTTCTGCCCCTTGGGATTTCTGAACCACATTTTTAGAGCGAAGTTCTTCTAGGATGGCTGGCATCTTGTCAGAGTAGAAACTCTCTCCTGCAAAACTATCAAAATGAACGTCCAGCATGTCATAAACACGGCTGAACTCTTTTAGACTCACTTCTCGGAACCATGCCCATAGGTCATAGGCCTCTTGGTCACCATTCTCCAATTTGGTGAACCATCCACGGGCCTCGACTTCCATTTCTGGCTTTTCTTCAGCTTCTTCATGGAACTTCACGTAGATCTTTAGGAGTTCTGGAATCGGATCGGCTTCAATGTCTTCCTTGCTTCCCCAAAGTTTGTATGCTACGATCAGCTTACCAAACTGAGTACCATAGTCACCCAGGTGGTTAATGGCAGTCGTGTTGTAGCCTAGGGCAGTCCATATACGGTACAAGGAGTTTCCGATCATTGTGGAACGAATATGGCCCATGTGGAAGGGCTTGGCAATGTTTGTGGAGGAGAACTCTACAATAACATTCTTACCTTCCCCCTCAGTGGACCCACCAAAGGCCTCACCTTGTTCGTGGACAGCATTAATGACAGAGGCAGCAAAGGCTGCACGATCTACCTTGAAGTTAATGTAAGCTGCAAGGGACTCAATAGCCTCAAAGTCAGCAGACGATCCAATATTTTCTGCAATTTCTGCAGCAATCATGTTAGGCGCTTTACGAAAGACCTTGGCTAGTTTAAAGCATGGAAAGGCAAAATCGCCCATTTCTGGGTGCTTTGGAAACTCAATGGTCTCGTAAATTTCTTGGGCGTTCATCCCCTCAACATGGGGCTCCAGCAGGTTGGCTACTTCCATTTTAAAGTTCTTCATTATACCCTCCATCTGTGGCTTCCAATAAAAAAAGCCTCTTTCCCAATTAGGGAAAGAGACGAAATATCGCGGTACCACTCTTTTTCGACTGTGTTCAGTCGCACTCAAACCCGATAATGGCGGGCCACCAGCCTTTCTACTCATTTCGAAAGGCGTCTCAGGGGTACGTTTCACTTCAACCTGTCCACCGGGCTTCCACCCTCCCCGGCTCGCTTCATTCCATGATTCAAGTTACTTTCCCCGTCCTCGACAGACATTTAAATTTGCTACTCATATTAACACAGACTGGTCAGGAAATCAAGGTTTATCGCTTATGGACTACCCATAGGTTCATATCCATTCGGTAAAGGCTTGTATTCGTGAACGATCTGTGAATAATGGCCGATTCCTGCTTGTTGGGGTTACTTTTTTGGTATGATAGGTACTATAAAGGAGTGAAATGCATGGAAACAACTGCAGTAAAAAAGCCGATCTTCCTGACCCATATTCTGATCGGCATTAATGTTCTTATTTTTATCGTCATGTCATTGACGGATTTCAGTTTGACCATCCCTACCCTAATCACCTTTGGTGCCAAGTATAATGTGGCCATAGCTGACGGAGAGTGGTGGCGTTTTTTAAGTTCCATGTTCCTACATGCAAACCTCATGCATATTACCTTTAATATGCTGGCCCTCAATGCACTGGGACGGGATGTAGAAGTCTTCTTTGGAAAAAGAAAGTTCTTATTGATCTACTTTACTGCTGGCCTTTTCGGATCTGTTGGCAGTTTTCTCATGAACGACGCCGTAGCAGTCGGTGCTTCTGGGGCAATCTTTGGTCTCCTTGGCGCCAACCTCTACCTCTTGTGGTTGAATCCAACCCTCTACAAGAAAATTTACGGGTTTGACATGTTGGTCTTGTTGGGCATTAACCTGGTCTACGGATTTTTGACCCCTAATATTGACAATGTCGCCCACTTGACCGGCCTCATTGGTGGTTTCCTGGCCGCCATGGCAGTAGGTGTGAAACAGGAACGCCCCTTCACCCTGCGCCATATGGTTGCCCAGGGCTTGTCACTGGTCTTGCTGGTGTTAGCGGTGGTGGTTGGGATTCCCCACTACAAGCAATCCTGGCGGTATGATCTTGGCAAGGCAACCGACTTGATCAGCCAAGGACAACTGACACCTGCAAGAGTCTACTTGGTTCAAGGACAGCAAAAACGACCGGATATTGCCAACTTCCAATATTGGATTGATCGTATTGATTATGTGACCCAAAATCAAAATAACAACTAGGACCCTTACCTTGGTCCTGAGCAAAAAGTCGTCAGTCCTAAGTCTGACGACTCTTTTTGTCGAAATGGATTGTAATTCCAGTGGTTTCTGCGCAAGAATAGAGTAAGGAGAGAATTCCAAGGAGGGAAAACATGAAGAAGCTATTGTCCGTTTTAATGATTCTGGTTTTATCCATGGGCCTAGTGGCATTTGGTGAAACCACTGTGACATTCACAGACGTAGAAGAAGGAAGCTGGTACTATGAAGCTGTAAAAATCATGGCGCAAAAAGGGATTATCAGCGGCTACTCCGATCAGACCTTTAAACCCATGAATGCAGTCCACAGGGACGAGTTTGCCACCATGATGGTTAAGACTTTGGAGCTAGACCTGTCATCGAGTGGTTCATCCTTTAGTGATGTACCTGGCGACTACTGGGCCAAAAAGTACATTGAGACTGCCAAGGCCTACCTAACAGGCTACCAATCTGGCGACAAGATCCTCTTTAAACCCAAGGACCAAGCTGTTCGTGAGGACATGGCTGTTGCCCTGGTGCGGGCCCTGAAACTGGACCTTACGTCCGATCTGAAGTACTTGGAACAGTTCCAAGACGACGAGACCATTTCTGCCAACCTCAAGCCCTATGTGGCAACGGCAGTAAAACATGAACTCATGAGTGGTACAACAACATCGGAAGGCAAGCTGATTTTCGACCCCATGGGTACCCTGACCCGAGCCCAAGCCGCAGTTCTCCTACAGAAGGTCATCCCTGGTGAGGAAAAAATCGTTTTGAATCCTACGGAGAAGATCGTACTGGAAGAGGAAAAAGAGAAAGAAGAAGCGACGGACCAGGAAAAGACCGTCAAACTGGAAGCAGTCACTTCTGCCTCAACCATTCAGCTGGAATGGACCAAGCCTTCAAAACTGGGCTTCCAGGGTTACAAGGTTGTGGCCTCCAAGTCCAACAAGTCGCCCAAGTATCCAGACGATGGCTACTACAAGTGGATCACTGACTACAACATGAACCGGGTTGAGATCATGCAAAACCACAACTACAACGGTGGCGATTTTGACAAGTTCCTAGCGGGGGAAGGCTACCTCTTCTCCATCACTACGATTTATGACGACGGCAAATATTTCAGTAATACAGAAGATGCGAAAATGCCGGGTACTAAGGTTTCCGTTCCTGACTACATTGAACCCCATGTCAAGGCCGAAGCGGTTCCTGGTGGTGTCAAGCTCCGTTGGGAAAAGATCGACCATCCTTATTTCGAAGGGTACAAGGTCGTAGCTGCCCAAAAGGATAGCTCACCGGTTTATCCTGAAGATGGCTATTTGAAGTTTATCTCCGACGTCAATACGACAGAAGTCTTTATCCCTGTTTTCCATGAGTATTATGAGGGTGACTTCTCCAAGTTCCAACCTGGCCAAGCCTACTACTTCACCATTACCGGTATTTATAAGGACAAGAATATCAAGGGTAATGCGGTGAAAGTGGAAATGCCCGACTAGCCAGTGGCCTGTGAGTCATTGCCTCGTCGCATGACATGCACTAAGACTCGTCACATGTCATACACTATATAAGCCATTAGAAAAGGACCCCACTTGTGCTCGTGCACAGCTGGGGTCCTTCTTTATACGATTGTTCTTTGGTCCTGCCTATTTCAAGGTGTCACTCTTCTCATTCCAAACGGGGATACCCATCTGACTCAACCGCTGGACGGTCAAGCCCTGGCCTGGAATAAGAACCCCGTTAAAGGTCCCGTCATAAATCTGATTGGACCCACAGGAGGGGGACTTGGCTTTCAAAATGGCCAGGTCTGGCTTCAAGAGTTTTGCCAGGTGGACCACTTCCTCAGCCCCCCGGGTGAAGGCCTCAGTAACGTCTAGGCCCTCTTTTGTAACAATCCGGTCCCCTTGCCTTTCGACTGGGTCTCTCGGCGTAGGTAGACCCCCCATTTGCTCAGGGCATACAGGGACCCAGGTCTTTCCTTCCAGAAAAGCCATGAGGTTTTGACTGGTGTTTGCGTCGCCGTCATAACGACAATGGACACCCACCAAACACGCACTGACAAAGATCATATGTCACCTACTTTAGGGTAATGAGGGTCACACCAGACCCACCTTCATTGTATGCCGCCTCTTCTGCCTTTTTCACATGGGGATGACGTTTGAAAAAGTCCTGAAGGCCTTTTTTCAGGGCGCCTGTCCCCTTGCCATGGATAATCCGAACTTGGCCCAGGTTGGCCAGGTAGGCGTCATCCAGGTACTTATCCAGTTCATGACTGGCTTCTTCTACATTTTGTCCCCGTATGTCAATTTCCGGTCGGACATGCATGGACTTCATGAGTCCACCTCCGCTACCCTTGGCTGGCTTACGGCCAGTGCTGGCATACTTGGCTTCTTTTTGAACGTCCACCAACATGAGGTTTTTCAGGTTGACGTTCATTTTCATGATCCCCACTTGAACCGTCAGGTCTCCCTTGGCGTCAGGCAGGGTCAATACACTACCCTCCTGGCCCAGATGGGCCACCCGGACTGTGTCTCCTTTTTTCAGGTTCTTTGGCACCTTTTTCAAGGCTGGCTGGTCGTCAAACAAAGTGTCTGCTGTGGCGTTGAGGTTGTCCCGAAGCTTGTTTCGCATGGCTTCAATTTCCTTGTTGCGGTCCTTGACCCCC
Organism: uncultured Peptostreptococcaceae bacterium; assembly: GCA_964342805.1. Lineage (GTDB taxonomy): Bacteria > Bacillota > Clostridia > Peptostreptococcales > Acidaminobacteraceae > CAYFHQ01. Next base: position 5,531 of record CAYFHQ010000149.1, read on the forward strand.
TGCTTTTGCATGCCCCGGAGTTCCTTGATGATCTCTTCAGACTCTTCCTTGGCCTTTTTGAGAATAGCTCGGGCTTCTTCCTTGGCCTTTCGAACCAGTTTGTCTTTCTGGTCGGTCAAGCGGGTCTCTTTTTCCTCAAGCTTCTTTTTGAGTTTTTCGATCTCAAGGCGCAGCTTAATGGCCTCGTCACGCTCCTGCTCCGACTGCTTTCTATTGTCCTCAATGGAGCTGAGGATTTCCTCGAAGGCAATGTCTTCATGGTTGACCAGGGCCCGGGCCTTGCCAATGAGGTCGTCCGACAGGCCCAGCTTGGAGGAAATCTCAAAGGCATTGGACTTGCCTGGGACACCGATTAAGAGCTTGTAGGTTGGGCTCAGGGTCTGGACATCGAACTCCACAGAGGCGTTTTCAATGCCTTCGTTGACAATGGCATACTGCTTGAGTTCGCTGTAGTGGGTGGTGGCGATGGTGCGGATCTTTCGCTCGTAGAGTTTGTTGAGGATGGCCATTGCCAGCGCAGCGCCTTCGGTCGGGTCTGTACCGGCGCCCAGTTCATCAAAGAGGACGAAGGAATTCTCTGTCACCTTGTCTAGGATTTCAACGATATTGGTCATGTGGGAGGAAAATGTTGACAGGGATTGCTCAATACTTTGCTCGTCGCCGATATCGGCATATACTGCGTCGAAGACAGCCATTTCTGTCCCGTGGTCAGCTGGCACGTGGAGGCCGGACTGGGTCATCAGGGCCAAGAGGCCTGCTGTTTTCAGGGTAACTGTCTTACCACCGGTATTGGGTCCAGTAACCAAGAGGGTGGTGAAGTCGTCACCAATCCACATGTTAGAGGGGACAACCGTCTTGGCTTCCAGAAGGGGGTGGCGGCCATTTCGAATGCGGACGTAACCCTTGTCATTGAGGACAGGGGCCATGCCTTCCATAACCAAGGACAGTTGCCCTTTGGCAATCATAAAGTCCAGAATGGCCAGGTATTTCTGGTTGACACGGACTTGGTCAGCCCGCTCACCGATCAAGGCAGTCAGGGCAGTTAATATCCGCTCAATTTCAGCTTTTTCGTCTAGTTTCAACTGCTTGAGTTGGTTGTTGAGTTCCACAACGGCAAAGGGTTCAATATAGAGGGTAGATCCACTACCCGACTGGTCATGAACCAGGCCCTTGATCATATTCTTGAACTCAGATTTCACAGGCACCACGAACCGGTCCTGGCGGATGGTCACAATGGCGTCCTGGAGGTATTTTTGATTGGCCGTGGACTGGATGATGCTGTCCATTTTCTTTCGAATGGCATTGTTCTTGTTGGACATTTCCCTACGAATCCGTCGAAGTTCCGGGCTGGCATTGTCGGAGATTTCACTCTCTCCAATGATGGCTGCTTCAATCTCGTCTTC
>CAYFHQ010000150.1:0-6932 GCA_964342805.1 uncultured Peptostreptococcaceae bacterium
TATATCATAAAATTTAGATTTGGGCCTTGATTGATATGGGAATAAATGGTAAATTATGGATAAAAGGAGGTTCACTATGAACAATGTAAGTATTATAGGTCGATTAACGGCCGATCCAGACACCAAGCAAACGGCCAGTGGGTTCACCTTCTCACGATTTTCTGTGGCCATCGACAGGCCGTATTCCAGAAGTAGGAAGGAAGAGCGGGAGGGTGACGGCAAACAAACAGCAGACTTTCCCCGTGTGGTTGTCTGGGGGAAACAAGCGGAAATGGCAGAACGCTATCTAAAGAAGGGGCGCCTAGTTGGTGTGGAAGGGGCCATTGTGACGGGTTCTTATGACAAGGAAGACGGAAGCCGCGTCTTTACAACAGAAATCAACGCCAACCGTATCCGTTTCCTTGATAAAATGGCAAAGGTGGAGGCGGACACCTCCGTCCTCAATGACGAACAAGTTGTTCCCTTTTAGTAAGGAGTCCTGCTAGAAGTGTGCTATACTATCGGTAATGTGAACTGATCACCCTGATGATTTCATCAGGGTTTTTCTTTTTTTTGGAGGTCCTATGTTTGATTATCACCTACATTCCCATTTCTCTGGGGACTGCGATGTACCCATGAGGAGCATTGTACAAGCCGCCCTGCAAGCGGGTATAGAGGAGCTGTGCTTCACAGACCATATCGATCTTGAATACATGCTGGGAACGTCCTTTGAGTTTGATCCAGTTGTATATATTAAGGAAATCCAAGTCATGCAAGCTCTTGCAGGGAGGAACCTATCCATCCGAGCGGGTGTAGAAGTGGGTTTACAAGCCCATGTCCTGGACAAAACCAACCAAATCGTAAGGGCCAATGCCTTTGATTTTGTCATTGCCTCCTTCCATGGGTGTGAAGGCCAGGACTTCTTCTTTGGTGATTTCTTTGCAGGGAAAACACCAAAAGGTGCCTTGGAGATCTATGTGAATGAAGCCCTGAACATGCTTGAAACTTACGACAATTTTGATGTTCTTGGACATTTGGATATCCCCAAGCGCTATAGCCAAGCGGTGGCCTCACTGGCACCTGAAAAAAGGTTGGACATGCTGCGGCCCCTATTGGAAAGGGTCATTGCCATGGGCAAGGGGATAGAAATCAATACATCGGGTTGGAGGCAACCGGTGGGTGTGTGTTTTCCAGATCCTCTTATTCTCAAGGCCTATTATGACCTGGGCGGTCGGGTGATTACCCTGGGGTCTGACAGTCACGGGACGGACACCCTATGTGCGGACTTCTCCAGGGCAGTTGGCCTCTTAAGAGAAATTGGCTTCACGGAGGCCTATCGTTTCCACAAACGGGTGGGGAAGGCTTATCCGCTTGAAGAGTGGGTGTCAATAGACCAGAAGGCATAAGTGGGACATTTCTTTTCTCAAAAGTCATGGTGTGGTACAATGTGAAAGATGGGTAAAATTCACAAAACCGAGGTGTGTGATGAAGGATTTAAACAGCCAAAAGAAATTGGCCGTTCTGATTGATGCGGACAATGCCTCTCATAAGATCATTGAGGGGTTGCTTGATGAAATCGCAAAGTATGGAATATCCAGTGTAAAGCGGGTGTATGGTGACTGGACCAGTCCCAATCTCTTAGGCTGGAAGGCTGTCTTACTGGAAAACGCGCTGAATCCTGTTCAGCAGTTCAGCTATACGTCTGGGAAGAATAGCACAGATAGTGCCTTAATCATCGACGCGATGGACCTACTGTATACGGAAAAGCTTGATGGTTTCTGTATAGTGTCCAGCGATAGTGATTTTACGCGTTTGTGCCTTCGCTTGAGGGAGTCGGGCATGCTGGTCTACGGATTTGGTGAGTCTAAAACCCCAAAAGCCTTTGTAGGTGCATGTGATAAATTTATTTTCACAGAGCTCCTCACCAAAGACGAACGCAATAAAACACGCTTTCCTATGCCAACCAAAGACCTGCAGAGTGACAAAAAACTCGTCACCCTCTTGTCCAGTGCTGTGGAAGCCTCAGCCAACGAGAATGGTTGGTCTCATTTGGGGAGTGTTGGCCAGTATATTGCCAACAAGGCACCGGACTTTGATCCCCGAAATCATGGTTACAAAAAACTGTATGAACTCATGAAAGCAACAAAGCTTTTCCAGATCGACGAACGGTCCAGTGATAACTCACCAGCTAAGGCTGTATATGTTCGACTGAAGAAGTAGGGTCAGGGAAACGAAAACCAATATTTCTAATGTGTGAGGCAGCCCGCGGGCTGCCTTTTTGTTGTGGAAAAAGGAAGGACAGCCCTGAGGGCTGTCCTTAAACTTAAACGTATTCAATTGCATCCAGGCGGTCTGTCAGTTGCTGGACTAATTCGTGGCGGTCACTTTCAACTGCCATGGCCAATAGCTTGGTCAAGCTTGACCGGTAGGCAATTGCAGCAGGCTGACTGAAGGTAGCTGTTTCAAAAGAAGGGCCTATATTTCCTCACGGACGGTCTCCAGGGTATCCGATCCTTTAAGTATGTTGAAATGGTGGTCGACCACAGTCACATAGCCGTTGGAGTCCCCCTTGTCCCTAAAGGAGTGGAGGGCCTTTTTTGTCCATTCTTCAGCAGCAACCTGGTTACCTGCTATATTATACATTCCCCCCAGCATGCAACTGAGCTCGTGGTCATACTCTGGCACTTGCTGAATATGGGTTTCCACCTGCTGAACCAGGGCGTCAATCTTTTGCTTATTGGCGTCGAAGTTAATGTCAGAAAGAACCCGGATCACTTGAATGTTTTGCTCAATTCCCTTGTCATACTGCTTGAGACGAATAAAGCCATTGGCTGCATGGGTAAAGAATTGTACGGCTTCAATGTACTCTTGCTTGCGCAGGAAACAGGCCGCTTTTACAGAAACTGCGTCATAATAGTCTGAGCCCAGGTCATCGGTAAACCGGTCAATGCTCTTTTCAATATGCTTTACAGCAGTGTCATGGTCTCCCAATAGAGAATGGATCTTAGCAGACTCCTTGTAGAAGGCATACATGTCCTTGCGACCACTGTTGGGTTTTCTTCTTTGGCACAGGTTGATAAACCGTAGGCCAATGGTTGGTTTGTGGATGGCCATGGCACCTGATGAGATTTTAGCACTCAGGCCAGGTAAAGAATTGTCATAGTGCTCCACACTGTAGTACTCAAAGGCCTTCATCTGATAGAAGAGCTGGTTGACATGCTCATTCTTTCTTTGGTAGAAGTCTCCAAAGAGCTCATAGAGTTCTGCCTTCTTCACAGGAATGTTCCATTCATACAAGAAATATTCAATTTCCTGCATGAGTTGTGTAGGCGGTTCTGACCCCGTTCGAAGGTGGGTTTTTAAGTCTTCTATGTATTGATCGGCCTGCAGTTCAGCTTGATATTCTGGGTCGCCTCCAAGTACGTCGGAGAGGTCCAAGTCAATATCCATGTTGCGCTCTTTTGCAAAACGATTCAGGTTGTCATAAATCAGGCGAGCGTTGTCAGCGGTCAAGCGCACTTTGTCATTTTCAATGGCGCTAATGAGGTTTCTTGTGATCTTACCGCTAGTGATTTCGTACTGTTTAATACCTAAGTATTTTCTGGTCATACGGATGCGCTGACCAACTGTTAAACCTTTGGTTTGCATGATGCACCCCTTTCTATCAACGTAATCATGATATAATTTTAACGATTTGATTGCATGTCACAGTTGATATGCTTTTTACTTTCCCACTCACTTAACAGTCATTTCTTTTTATTATTATACGACTGGTAATAGTGATGGACTTCAATATGACTGAAATCACACCACTCAAAACACTTAAATTATAACATAGGCAATTTCACCATGTAAATAATTTCTATTTGAAATCCATGGATTTCTAAGAGGTAACTCTGTGTTGCTCTTGATAATTCCTTCACAGAATAGGTGTGCGCTTCTGTCACACTTACACTGTGCGCTTCTGTCACAGTATCAAAAAAAGCCCTATGATCAATAGAAATTGATCATAGGGCTTTGATTTACGTATAAATTATTTGTTTAGGTCAGCAACCAGTTGGTCAAGATCGATACCATGGATATCAGCTGCCTGCTCCAAAGTTTCCATTTGAGAGGATGGGCAACCTAGGCAACCCATGCCTGCTGCCAATAGAACTTCTGCTGCTGTAGGTTTTGCTTGAAGAATATCTGCAATAATCATATCTTTCGTTATCATAATAGACCTCCTCAGTCTTAAATACACATGTGTTTACTCTACTATAGACATATTATGTTTCATAGGGAAGGGGTTGTCAATGGAATTCGGTTCCACACCATACTGAACGCTTGGGTTCACTGCTGTGAAGAAGGCTTCCAGGTATACGCGACGCAGGCTATAGAACATACCCACTTGTGCTCCCCAGTGCTTTTCATGGAGACAGTGGCTTGTTTGCCATTGTAGCTCAGTATCTGTTGCTACTGTTACGGCATTGGCACGGTCACAAGGCATCCCTTCTAGGATATAGTCATTGGCAGTTTTGAAGATGTCCTGAACGTTATGGCCATCCACATTCTCTTTTGCACCATCACCATCACGGGCACCTGCAGTTGCAAAGGCTTGAGAGATCAGGTTATAGGCTTCATCAGGTTGTGCTTCCATCACCTTGTCGATGATAAAGGCCATACGAGACTCCGTCACACGGATGCGTTCTTGCAACCAACCATGGATATTGCCCTGGTCAATGATCTCAGCCAGGTCCTTGTCGTCTAGGAAGGGACCAAATTGGGCAATAGCTTCCTTTTGAATTTCCGATCGGTTGATCTTAGGTAGTTCACCAGTAATGCTCAAAACGTCATGCTCTAGTCCTTCATGAAGTTGGATCTTCTTAAATAGCCAAAAGTGGATGGGGGCAAGAAATCTACTCATTTGATTGTTCTCCTTTAAGGTTCTCGTACGTTTCAAATACCTTCTCTTTAAATGCGTCTAATCCAAATCGGTCGATGAATGGTCCTAACTTTTCACCCTTTTGGGCAATGTCGCAGTAAACGGTATATACTGCTTCGACCATCCAGTATGCTTCGTCATCAGTTAAGTTAATGGCAATTTCATCAGGTAGTCTCGGGTGATAGCCCGCACTACCGCCAGCTACAACAATGTAGCCCTCTTCATTGGCCTTGACACCGATGTCCTTGGCGTGGACACTGGCACAGCCATTCATGCAGCCTACAACACCGATTTTAGTACGGTTAGGTGCTGGTGCTCCGTAGTACCTTGCTTCAATACGCATGCCCAACTCCAAGGAGTTTTGCCGGCTACGTTTGCAAATACCACCGGGACAAATCTCAGTATTCTTTACAGAATAGGGGGACAGTACTGCTGGTTCCATATCCAGGTCTTCCCAAACCTGTGCCACATCCTCAGCCTTAATGCCATTGAGCATAATCCGCTGTCCAGATGTGATTTTCAAGGAAAGTTTATATTTTTTTGCTACTTCAGCAAAACGAATCATATTGTTAGGAGAAACAAATCCTCCCTTAATGCGTGGTGTAATGGCATAAACACGTTTGCCATTGATGATCTTTTGTAGGGTCGCATATTTTGGTTGCATATTTACCTCCGATGCTTTATCTCTACCCGCAACAACAGTATACAATGCAGGCAATTCTTATTCCGTAACAAGGGTTACCTATTATGAAAATATTCCAAACCCACTGCAAGAATGTTATAATATTGAAGACATAAAATGTATGCATGCCGTGGGGTGTGGATTGGGTGATAATAAATGATTGAAAAAAACACGCTTGAGTTAGAATCGGGAATGGTCATAGCTCAGGACATATTTGATGATAATGGAATACTTATAATAGCAGATGGAACAGTTTTGAAGGAAAGTCATATTGAGTTTATTCAGAATGATCCTACACTATTTTTTGTGAAAATACAATCGTTTCAAGACTTGGACATCCAGGCTGAGCCTGAGCCGCCGCATGTTTCAGATCCGAAATTCCAGGAACTTAAAAAGGAATATACGGAAGCGGTCACAGAGTTTCGTGGCATATTCGAAAGCGTTAAACTCGGTGGCAAGCTCTTACATAGTGAACTGGACAACTTCACAACACGTTTGGTGGACGAAGTGGAGCGGAATGGTCCCATGATTGCCCAGCGCTTGTGGCAGTTGCGAACCACGGACCCTTACACCTTTGAGCACTCTGTCCAGGTAAGCCTTTATGCAACCCTCCTGGGTAAGTGGCTAGACATGGACGAAAAGGAGCTAAAGGAGTTGGCTGTTGCCGGCCTCATGCATGACATAGGCAAGTGCAACATACCGGATTCCATCCTCAACAAACCGTCCCGTTTAACAGATGATGAAATGAAGGTCATGCGGACCCATGCACGGTTGGGCTACGTCCTATTGGCCACGGCTAAGGAATATGAAACTTCTATATTAAGTGGAGTCCTCCAACACCACGAACGCTGTGACGGCAGTGGCTATCCCAATGGCCTTAAGCGCCACTACATTCATCCCTATGCACGTATTGTTGCCATAGCCGATGTCTTTTCGGCCATGACCTCCAAACGGGTATATAAAGAAGCTGCATGTCCCTTTACAGTTGTGGACCAACTGATCTCTTCATCTTATGGGTCCATGGATCCCTACTATGTAAAGGAATTTACGTCCAACCTGTGTTTCTATTTTGTAGGACTCAATGCAGTTTTGAGTGATGGCCGCGTGGGTGAGATCATTTTCATTGACAAGTCTTCACCAACACGCCCCTTGATCCGAACGGAAAATGAGTTTGTAAACTTGAACCGGGTCTCAGGAATCACGGTAGAGAAACTCATATAATTGACAAGTTCTCATAACTGAGAAACGCTGAATGATGGTAAAAGAAAACGCTATTACAGCATATAAAGAAGCAGGTCCCAAAGTGGGGCCTGCTTTTGTTTTTTGGATTAACTTGATTTTGAGACG
>CAYFHQ010000151.1:0-6924 GCA_964342805.1 uncultured Peptostreptococcaceae bacterium
TCGCTCACCAACTGCCTTTCAGCCGTTCCTTGTCTTAGGAAGTTTTCTACAGTCTCCATCTTGTCGACTTTGCCGACAATCTGAAACGACAACCCAATCGGGTTGTCGTTTTCATTTCAATGGTATTGGATTCACATGTAAGTTGCTTTCGCTTTGCCCCTCTTACTTGGTCTTGCCCCCGCCTATCTTCAAGTCCCCAGCCAGGAGGTTGAGAGAATTGGAATAGGAGATGCGGTTTTTCCGCCGGTCTTTTCTCAGGGCCAGGTCTACCAGGGTTTTCATGAGTTGGTCAAAGGTCACGCCGCTGGGTTCCCACAGGTAAAAGGACAGGGAACCAGGAATAGTATTGAGTTCGTTGAGGAAGAGGTCTCCTGAGACCCCGTCGATCATGAAGTCTAGACGGCAAACCCCACTGGCGTCCACTGCCCGAAAGGCAGCTGCAGCCACTTGTTCCACCTGACGACGCATGTCGTCGGAGACTTGAGCAGGAATGATCCGCTTGGTGGAGGCCATGCCACTGGACTTGGACTTGGAGCCACCACTGACATACTTGTCTTCATAAGAAAGGAACTCGTCACCTGAAATGGGTTCTTCAATGACGGAGACCTGGAGGTCTTCTGCGTCACCCAGGACAGAAATGTTGATTTCTCTCATGTCTTGCACCATCCGCTCCACCAAAATCCGGTTGGTGAAGCTCCGGCAGTTTTCAATGGATTCTTCCAGGCTGAGTCGGTCTTTGGCCACTGAAACCCCCACGCTGGAACCCGTGTCTGAGGGTTTTACAATGAGGGGGAAAGTAAATCGTTTTTCGATTTTTGCCAGGACATCTTCCGGTTCATGGAGCCAGTCCTCTGCGGAAAAACCAAGGCCTTCCACCACGGGAATGCCATGGGCCTCAAGGACGTGTTTACAGGCGATCTTGTCCATGGTCAGGGCAGCAGAGAAGACGCTGCACCCTCCGTAGGGAACTTGCAGGGTTTCAAAGAAACCTTGGATGGTCCCGTCCTCTCCATGGGTGCCATGGAGGATGGGGAGGACCACGTCTAGGCGACTGACCACGGCCTTGCCAAAGGTCGGGATGGGGTTCTGCAAGAGGACCACTTCTTTGCCCTGGCGGACAATATGAATGGCCGTGGCGTCTTTGCGAAGTTGGTCCAAGTCTTTATAGTTGCTGATTTCCAGCAAGTTGTCACCGGTGAACCAGTCACCGTTTTTATCAATATATAGGGGCACAACCTTGTATCCGGTTAGGGATGTCATGGCGTGCATGGCCTGAACGGCAGTGATCACGGAAATTTCGTGTTCCACCGTCCGGCTACCAAATACCACACCCACGTGGATCATTTGGACCTCCTGACTACAAACTATTCATTAAAGGCATCCGGCAAGTCATTTTCGATCAAGATCACGTCACCTTGGCCGGTCATTTGATTAATATGGTTCCAACCTTCTATAAAACTAGAAACAACAAGCGTTTGCCGGTCTGGGAAACCTGCCTTGGCCAGGCCTTCTTGAATGGGCTTGGTCTGCTTGGCACCCACCAGGACAACAAAGTCAGCCCGTCCAGCCATATGGCTACCAAAGGCTTCATTTAATGCGTCTTGTTCTTCTCCCAGTTCGATCATACCCGGTGTAATAACAACTTTTTGGCCCCCCTCCATGGCCTGGAGGACGTCAAGGGCGTTCTTGGACCCAACGGGGTTGGAGTTAAAGGCGTCGTCCAGAATGATCTGGCCCTTGGGTCCCTGGCGGAGGGACAAGCGGTGGGCCACTGGTTTGACATCCACCATGAGCTTCTGCAACTTGTCGTCAGCAATACCCAAGGAAGAAGCAATGGCCATGGCACTGAGGACATTGCCCACATTGTGGCCACCTAAAAGTTTGGTGGTCAGTTGTGCCTGGCTCCCGGCCGGGGTGGTCAGGGTAAAGGAAGTCCCTTTACCGCTAATGGATTGATGACTGGCCATGAAGGCAGAGATCGTTTTACCGTCAAAGGTATTGCGGTCTTGACCTTGGCCAGGGCCTACTTGGTAAGTCTTTGAGTCTTGAACATGTTTATCAACCGTCTTGGCAGTCTGACCTGCAACTCCAAAGCCAATATAATCAATATCCCCACGGGACTTGAGTTTGGCGATATTGCCATCGGACAGGTTGACAAAGGCCTTGCCACCGGGCTTGACTCCTTCAAAGAGTTCGCCCTTGGTTTTAATGATATTGTCCAGTGATCCCATGGTTTCCAGGTGCTGGGGACCAATGGAAGTGATCAGACCATAGTCTGGGACAACCAGGTCACAAATTTCCTTTATATCGCCCATTTGTCGGGCCCCCATCTCCACAATAAAAACGTCGTGGGTGGGCTTCATCTGCTCCCGGATGGTTCGGATAACCCCTAGGAGGGTGTTGTAGCTGGCCGGTGTAGCCAGGACGTTAAACCGTCGAGATAGGACGTCGGCAATCAAGTTTTTGGTACTGGTTTTTCCGTAAGAACCGGTTATGCCAATGACAATCCGGTTGGGGTTTTCCCGTAAAATTCGCTTGGCGTCATTATAGTACCACCGGTTAATGGCCCCTTCCATGGGGCTGTTGATCCAAACGGTCACCATGGGGATGATAAAGCTTATGAGTCCACCTACTCCATAGAGGAAGGGCACTACCCAAAGGGGGAGTAGCCAGAGGACCAGGGCATCGATGGTGAGAAGGATACCCATGGTTGCCATCATCCGCTTGACCCGTGGGGTATAAACCAGGGGCTTCTTGGATGGACGCACGGAAATCAAGAGACCGTGTCCCTTGTAGGCTAAAAGGGTGAACAGGGAGCCCAATAGGTATAAGCCAATAAATCCACTCCACTGGCCCAGTGATAGGGGGTGGAGGGTCGTGGCCAGGGCCATGAGGCCCATGGCAAGGACAAACAAGTTGTCATTGCCTTTAATGAAACGATTATGTTGGCCCCGGAGCCACCGCCAGTAGCGTTCTGGCCGGTAGCTGTTTTGCTGGAACATATGGTAGTCGTGCTGGAGTTTTCCGACCAGGTAGAGGGAAGCCACCAGGACAATAAAGGCATATTGAAGTAGTAGGAAGTTAGACATCTTTGACCTCCTTAAAGAAGGCCTTGGCAATACCGGCCACTTGGGCGGGCTGGTCCAGCCAGGTGTAGTGCCCTGCATTTTCTAAGACAATCAAGGTCCCCTTGGGGATCTTTTCTTCCATGATATGACCGTAGGACACGGGGGTGTCATGGTCATTGACCCCATAGACAATGAGGGTTTCTGCCTGGATATTCGGCATGTGGTGCTGCAAGTCTTGGTTAACCACCAGGCTTAGAGACCGCCTCATTAAAGGAGAGGCTGCCTTGTAGTCGGCTGACCCTGCATGGTGGCGGTAGGCGTCAAAGAGGTCACCAAATAGGAGCCGCATGCCCGGGACTTTTTCAATGACCTTCATGGTCTTGTAGCCATAGACCTTGATGTAATAGGAAAGGGGACGCCTTGGCACAATGCCGGCAGCACCCAAAAGAAGGATCTGGTCAATGTCCATTTGATCACCCAGGATCAGGGACAGGCGGCCGCCAAAGGAGTGGCCCATAAGGCTGACCCGACTGAGCTTGTTTTCCTTTATATATGCGGTCACCAGGTCGGCATAGTCATAGACAGACCAAGGTGCTGGAGGTTCAGGCGACTTGCCAAAACCGGGAAAATCAATGGCGTGCACCGTGTAGTAGGGGGCGAGCGCATCTTTTAATTGGTCAAACAAACGGAGGTTGGCCCCCCAGCCATGGAGCATGAGGAGGGGTGGTCCGTCTCCGGTGATTTCATGGTATATTTCTGTACCCTTGAGTCTACTGTACATGTTGTCCTCTCTGCGGTTCGACCCTGTGTGTCCTAGGGGCGAAGGTGGTTGAATATGTAAGGTTCCAGTGGAACTAGGTTTTCGGTTTGTGTCTGCCCAGACGATTTTTGGTCACGCTGGGTTTGTCTTTGAGCACTTCTTGGAGGGCGCCGAAGGAGGAAACCGCCATGATAATGATAAACATGGAATACAGGATCTCTCCCATGACCACAATCCGAGCCAAGGAGGTCATGGGGGCAATGTCCCCATAGCCAATGGTGGCAAAGGTCACGACGCTATAATATAAGAAGGTGATCAGTTGGTCTAAGGGACCGGTGCCCAGGTGGCCTGAAAAACTGCCAGGGGCATTGTTTTCCAGTAGGAAATAGGTAAAGGCGAAAAAGACCATGCCTGATATGGCGGACAGGACGATGTCCATGAGGGCGTTTCCGCTGGACCGTTTTCCCTGGCTGGCTTCCTGTATGCGGTCAAAGCAAAAGAGGTAGAGCCACCCGTACATGAGGAGGCCAAAGAAGGCAATGAGTCCCCTGCTAACGACGGTCAATTGGAAAACCCTTGTGGTCAGTCCTGAGACCAAGAGGTAAAGGACGAGGAAAAAGGTAAAGCGCAGGGGCTTGTTCAAGTTTTCCCGTGCTTTTGCGAAAATTTTCGCCATGGAAACCTCCCTAAAAGTGCCTAAAAGATTGGTACAATCTCGGTTTTAAGTATATCATGATGGGGAGGGGGTTTCTATACGGGCTTCCACTTTGTAAAAATTCTCTTGACGCAGTATGGGCACCTATATATACTGTTTAAGTATTTAAAAATTGAACGAGTTGACAGCACCCCGAGAGGGTGACTGCCAGAGATAGATTTTTACGTGAGCAGGTCATCCTTACGGGTGACCTCTCACTCTTTTTTTGGGAAAAATGACGGTGAACCGCAGGGTTGTAAATGTAGACGAAAGGGGTTAATCCATGGCTACGAAGTATATTTTCGTAACAGGTGGCGTTGTGTCATCACTGGGTAAGGGGATCACGGCAGCGTCTCTAGGCCAGCTACTTAAGGCAAGAGGCTTGAAAGTGTCCATTCAGAAGTTTGATCCGTACATAAACAAGGATCCAGGCACAATGAGTCCATATCAGCACGGTGAGGTATATGTAACAGACGATGGTGCTGAAACGGACCTTGACCTTGGGCACTACGAGCGGTTTATTGACATCAACCTTTCTCAGAATTCCAGTGTGACTACGGGTAAGGTATACTGGTCTGTGATTACCAAGGAACGTCGTGGTGAGTACCTGGGGGCAACGGTACAGGTTATTCCCCATATTACCAATGAAATTAAGGACCGGGCCTATAGGGTGGCGGAAGAATCCAATGTGGACGTTGTGATTACGGAAATTGGTGGAACCGTAGGCGACATTGAGTCCCAGCCATTCCTGGAAGCTATCCGTCAGATCAGGTACGACGTAGGCGAAGAAAACTGCATGTACATCCACCTGACCCTGGTACCCTACCTGGGCAAGGCGGGCGAGCTAAAGACCAAGCCAACCCAGCACTCCGTAAAGGAACTGCGCCAGATTGGTATCCAGCCAGACCTACTGATTTGCCGTACAGAGCATCCGATTTCTGATGAAATGAAGCAAAAGATCGGCCTCTTCTGTAATGTGAGTCCGGAGCGGGTGATTCAGAACCTAGACGCTGACTCCATTTATGAAGTCCCACTGGTCCTGGAAAAAGAGGGTCTAGCCACTCAGGTTTGCAATCGACTGCAACTGGAGTGTGGTGAACCTGACCTGGAAGAGTGGAAAGAAGTTGTGAAGGTTGACCTGATGGAAAAGCCAAAGGTGAACATTGCCCTGGTGGGTAAGTATGTGGAACTCCGTGACGCCTACTTGTCAGTGGCAGAGGCCCTCAAGCACGCGGGTCTTCATAATAAAGTTGAAATGAACATCGACTGGGTTCACTCAGAAGACGTGACCCCATTGACTGTGGATGAAATCCTGAAAAATGCTGACGGCATTTTGGTTCCAGGCGGCTTTGGTGACCGGGGTGTGGAAGGTAAGATTGAAGCCATCCGCTTTGCCCGAGAAAACAACGTGCCTTTCCTGGGTATTTGCCTGGGCATGCAGCTGGCAGTCGTTGAGTTTGCTAGAAACGTACTGGGCCTTAAGGGTGCCCATTCGTCTGAACTGGCACCTGAAACAGAGTTCCCAATGATTGACCTGCTTCCAGAGCAGCATGACATTGAGGACCTGGGCGGTACCCTACGTTTGGGCCTATACCCATGTATGGTAAAGGACGGCACAGTTGCCCACGAAGCTTACGGTGAAGACCTGATTTACGAACGTCACCGTCACCGTTATGAGTTCAACAACTTCTACCGTGACCAGGTGGAAGGCAAGGGCATGGTGATTTCCGGTCTGTCCCCAGACGAACGTCTGGTGGAGATCATTGAGATTCCAGACCACAAGTGGTTTGTGGCTGGCCAGTTCCACCCTGAGTTCAAGTCTCGTCCGACACGTTCTCACCCACTCTTTAGAGACTTTGTGAAGGCGGCCTTTGATAAGTAAGCCCATGGGGCTCATCAATTGTATGCATAAATGTTAAAACGATCAACAAAGACACTTTTTCCGCGTGGAGAGAGTGTCTTTTTGCATTAAGCAATTCGATTACCATGAAACTACAAAATGTTCAATAAAGTTTCGTGTGTCGAATAGTAAATAAATGTTGTCCAAGTGTACGCGTTCAAGGGCCGAATGTGTAATATTTACCAAGGGGGCAAGTCTTGTTGATATAATGAACGCACGCGTCGAATTGATTACAGAAGATGGGGTCATAGAGACAGTTCTGTTATATCGGTTAAGGGAATAGTGCCAGAAAATGGACTTTCCTTACATAGGGCCAGGGTGATGGCCCTGCGAGATTGACTTGTTGTGGGATCTTTTTTACTTTCGATGTTAATATTTTGAATATATGCATAAAAACGGTTTAAAACTTTGAATTGCAAATGTCTAGAATGTCAAGTTTGTTAAATGCCTTAAATGAAAAAGTAAGTTCCGTTTAGGGTAGAAGAACAGAAGTTAGTTCTGC
>CAYFHQ010000152.1:0-6734 GCA_964342805.1 uncultured Peptostreptococcaceae bacterium
TTACCGTTTGGGCGACTTTTATGAAATGTTCTTTGACGACGCTATCCTAGCGTCCCGAGAACTGGAAATCACCTTGACTGGTAAGGCCTGTGGCCTAGAGGAAAGGGCCCCCCTTTGTGGTGTCCCATATCACTCAGTGGACGGCTACATTGCCCGCCTTATTGACAAGGGCTTTAAAGTGGCCATCTGTGAGCAGATAGAGGACCCAGCCAAGGCCAAGGGCCTGGTGAAAAGGGACGTGGTCCGGGTGGTAACACCGGGAACAGTGATTGAACCCCACCTCCTTGACGACAAGTCCAACAACTACCTCATGACCCTCTTGGAAGACGACGGGGTCTACGGTGTGGCCTATGCAGACATCACCACAGGGGAACTCAAGGTTACTTCTTTTGCCGGCCTCCAGAGCGTGCAGAAGGTAACCGACGAAATCCTGAAGGTCTCTCCAAAGGAACTGATCGTTGCGGACAATGCAGTGGAGGACCACTTAGTCCTGGAGACCATTAAAAAGTATGACGACGTCATGATCTCCACCTTCAACAGCGCAGCCTTTAAAGTAAAAAATGCGGCCGACACCCTCCAAAGGGTCTTCCATGTGTATGCAGTGGAAGGGCTTGGCCTGGAAGAAGAACCCCTGATAGGTGCCGCAGGCGCCCTCATGGGTTATATAGAAGAAACACAAAAAGTGGACCTGGTCCACTTCACCAAGGCAGAGGTCTACGCCTCAGACCGTTACATGGTCCTGGACAAGTTCACCAGAAGAAACCTGGAACTGACGCAGACCATGCGGTCCAAGGACAAAAAAGGGTCCCTCCTATGGGTCCTGGACAAGACGACCACGGCCATGGGGGCCAGACTCCTACGCAAGTGGGTAGAAGAGCCACTGCTGGACCTGGAGACCATTCAAAACCGCCAGGACGCCGTGGAAGCCCTCTATAGTGACCTGGTCACCCGAGACCGACTGAGAGAACTACTGAAAGACATTTACGACTTGGAGCGCCTTGCCTCCAAGCTGGTCTATAACAATGCCAATGCCCGGGACCTGACTGCCCTCAAGCAGTCATTAGCTGTCCTCCCAGAAGTCAAAGACATACTGGGCGACCTGGACTCTGGTGTCCTGCCGACCATCGCAGGGGACATGGACGTCCTGGAAGACATCCACTTCATGATCAACCAAGCCATAGTGGACGAGCCACCCATTTCCCTTAAGGACGGGGGCATTATCCGGTCAGAATTCCACCCAGAAGTGGCTGACCTAAGGGACGCTGTAACCAATGGCAAGCACTGGATCATGGGTATGGAGTCCAAGGAAAGAGATCGGACAGGGGTCAAGTCCCTGAAAATCGGCTTTAACAAGGTCTTTGGCTACTATATCGACGTGACCAAGGCCAACAGCCATCTGGTGCCAGAGGAATATATCCGGAAGCAGACCCTGGCCAACTCCGAACGCTATATCACCCCAGAACTCAAAGAGATCGAACAAAAAGTCCTGGGCGCAGAAGAAAAGATCACAGCCCTGGAGTACGACCTCTTCCAAGAGCTAAAAGGCAGACTCCTGGAACACGTCAACCGCATACTGGCCACGGCCAAGGCGGTGGCTTCCCTGGACGCCCTGTGCTCCTTTGCAGAGATTTCTGTTCGTTATGACTATGTAAAACCCACCGTCTCAGCAGACGGTTTAGTTGATATCCAAGAAGGTCGTCACCCGGTGGTGGAGCGGATTGGGGACAGCGAGATCTTCGTGCCCAATAATACTGTTCTAGACCAGGGGGACAACCAGTTCTACATTATTACTGGCCCCAACATGGCCGGTAAGTCCACCTACTTACGACAGGTGGCCCTCATTACCCTCTTGGCCCAAATCGGCTGTTTCGTTCCCGCCCAGTCAGCTTCTGTCGGCATTGTCGACCGGATTTTTACCCGGGTAGGGGCGTCGGACGACCTGAGCCAGGGCCAGTCGACCTTCATGGTAGAAATGAGCGAACTGGCCAACATTCTTCACAATGCCACTGAAAAGTCCCTGATTATCCTGGACGAGATCGGCAGGGGGACGTCTACTTACGACGGCCTGTCCATCGCCTGGGCTGTTGTGGAGTACCTGACAGAAGAGGGGGGCATTGGTGCCAAAACCATGTTTGCCACCCACTATCACGAACTGACGGAACTGGAAGGCCGCTTCACTGGCGTCAAGAACTACTGCATTTCCGTCAAGGAAGCCGGCGACGACATTGTCTTCCTGCGTAAGATCATCCGGGGCGGGGCCAACCAGTCCTACGGTATCCAGGTGGCCAAGTTGGCAGGTGTGCCCTATGGTGTCATTGAAAAGGCCAAGGGCATTCTAGAGAAGCTGGAAGAACACGATATTAACAACAACATTGCTAAACTGGGCCGTGAACGGGCACAGGAAAAAGAAACCGTTCATGTAGAGTCCATTCCCGTCCAGAAGGTAGCTGACGGGTCTGTGGCCTATATTCAGGAAGAGCCTGTCAAGGTCCCTGTGAAAACAGAGGAAGTGGTGGAACCGGTTCAATTGAGCCTCTTTGAAGCACAACCCAACGCCTTGATCGAGGAACTGAAAACCATTGACGTCATGGGCATGACCCCCATGGACGCCATGAACTACCTGTACAAATTGGTGAACCAAGCCAAAGACCAGTAAGACATTGGAGGGGCCATGAGCCTAGAAACCAAACGCATTCATAAGCTGGATCCCACCATTTCCAATAAAATTGCAGCTGGCGAAGTTGTGGAAAGGCCAGCCGCAGTCGTGAAAGAACTGGTGGAAAACGCCCTGGACGCAGGGTCGAAAAAAATCACCATTGAAATCCGCAAGGCAGGCAAGGAACTCATTCGCATTACCGACAATGGGAGCGGCATTGAGCCTGAGGACGTGACCCTGGCCTTCGAGCGCCATGCCACGTCTAAAATCCAAACCGTAGACGACATTTACGCTGTTAAGTCCCTAGGTTTTAGGGGGGAGGCCCTGGCCTCCATTTCAGCGGTTTCCAATATGGAAGTCACCACCAGACGGGCCGACAAGGAGTCCGGCATTCGGGTGTCCTTGTCCGGTGGCCGGGTCCTGGACACCTCAGAAGTGGGCGCCCCTGTGGGCACCACCATGATGGTCAAAGACCTCTTTTTCAACACCCCAGCCCGCCTCAAGTTTCTAAAGACAGACAAGGCGGAACTCAACGCCATCAGCGAGATCGTCAACAAGCTTGTCCTGTCCAATCCAGAAGTGGGCTTCCGCTACATAGTGGACGGCAAGAACGTCTTTGTCACCCAGGGTGATGGCAAACTCTATAGCGCCATTTACGCCGTGTTCGAAAAATCCATGGCCAAAAACCTCATCGCCATTAACTGTGAGGAACAAGGCATAAAAATGACTGGCTTTGTCAGCAACGTCCAGTACACAAGGGGTAACCGGAAAAACCAGGTCTTCTTTGTCAACGGCCGTTACATCGTGTCTCCAGTCCTCATGGACAGCATGAACCTGGCCTACAAGCCCCTCCTGTCACCGGGCCGTTTTGGAGCCTGCGTCATCCAGATCCAGCTGGACCCCAGCCGGGTAGACGTCAACATCCATCCAGCCAAGACAGAAATCAAGTTCCACCAAGAAGGGGTCATCAAACAAATCCTCTACACCAAAATCCGGGAAGTCCTCCTGAGCGTCGACCAGACCCCGTCTGTCAAACTCAGCGACGACCAAATCTTCCGTAAGGTGGTCATGGAGGACAAACAAGGTAAACAACCGGACCACCGCTTTGTTCCAGATGCGCCTCAGACAAGGCCTGCTTCTGCCCAGACAAAAACCACTGGCCCAGTGGGTCATGTGGAAACCAAAACCAGTCCCGGTGTGACCATTCCCACCGGTGGCGATCGTTTGGTTCGTAGAGAAGACCGACAAGCTGAGCAAGTGGAAAGACCCGTCCAGGCACGACCCATGGAGCCAAAGAAAGACATGAGTCAACCTGTTGAAGGGGCTGAAAAACCGCATGAGCCTGCAAGGCCTGTGGAAGGGGTTAAAGACAGGCTGGAAAGCCGGGTTAATGCTCCAGTGCCACCAGCACCCAAGAAGCCTCGACCCAATATGCAGTCTGGTCGTTTCTTTGGTCAGAAGAAGGTCACTGAAGAGCCGGTCAACACCTATAGTCTGGACGACTTTTTGGTAAGGGAAACACCCGTAGAAGCGGTTCCACCTGTAGAGCCTGACCACAAGGTGATCCAGTCCACAGCTGAGATTTATGAAGACTTACAGCCCATTGGGGCCTTGTTTAATACCTATTTGATCTTTGAGAAAGACCAGAAAATGTACATGATCGACCAGCACGCGGCCCATGAAAAAATCCTCTTTGAGGAATACATGGCGGCCTTTAAGCGGGGCGGTCTGGACACCCAGGTCTTGCTCACCCCCATGATGATCGAAGTGGACTATGCCACCCATCGGTTTGCCCTGGACAATACAGGGTCCTTTGAACGGTTTGGCTTCCGCTTTGACGACTTTGGACAAAACAACTTGATCGTGCGGGAAGTCCCGGTCCTCTTTGACGAGAAGGGGGCGGAAGGCCTCTTTAGGAACCTTCTGGACGACCTGTCCACCAAGGGCGTTCTAGTGGAAATGGAAGACAAACGTTTTAATGCCATTGCCACCAAGGCCTGCAAGGCTGCGGTTAAGGCCCATGATCAGTTGAATACCATTGAAGTGACCAACCTGCTGGACCAACTAAAGACCCTGCAGGACCCCTATACATGTCCCCACGGACGACCCATTATTGTGTCCATATCCCGGGGTGAGATTGAGCGTAAGTTTAAGCGAACGTAGGAGAACCATGAAGACAGATATTATCATAATCGGCGGGCCAACCGCTGTGGGAAAAACCAGAACGTCCATTGAAATGGCCAAGCGCTTCAACGGTGAAGTCATTTCAGCGGACTCCATGCAAATTTATAAGGGCCTGGACATTGGTAGTGCCAAGGCGACGCCGGAAGAGGTAGGGGACATTCCCCACCACCTCCTCAGCATTGTTGAGCCGACGGACGAGTACTCTGCAGCAGAGTGGTACGAGGCTGCCAAGGCTGCCATAGAGGACATTGCCTCCCGGGGCAAGACCCCCATTATTGTAGGGGGAACCGGTCTCT
The DNA here is from genome assembly GCA_964342805.1 of uncultured Peptostreptococcaceae bacterium. Classification (GTDB taxonomy): domain Bacteria; phylum Bacillota; class Clostridia; order Peptostreptococcales; family Acidaminobacteraceae; genus CAYFHQ01. The sequence continues at coordinate 5,137 of CAYFHQ010000152.1, forward strand.
ACATTAATACCCTGCTCTATGAAATGGACTTCCATGAGGCAGAAGCTGACCTAGAGTTTCGGGCTGAAATGGAGTCCCTGGCCAAGGTAGAGGGTAATGAGGCCGTCCATAAGATCCTGTATGACCTGGACCAGTCGGAAGCCGAACGAATCCACCCCAACAATTTGAAACGGGTTATCCGGGCCATTGAGATCAACCGAATGACTGGGGAAGAGAAGAAGGCCTTTAAAACAGAGCCCAAGGAAAATCCCCACTTTAACCCGGTTTTAATCGGACTGACAGGTAACAGAAAAAAGCTCTATGCCCGCATTAACAAACGGGTGGACCTCATGGTCGACCTGGGTCTTTTAGAGGAAGTAAAAAATTTAAAAGAACACTATGATTTGGACGATTCATTCCAGTCCATGAAGGGTATAGGCTATAAGGAAGTGCTGGGCTACTTGGAGGGTCGTTATGACCTGGACATTATGCTCAGTGTATTGAAACAGAGTTCAAGACGATACGCCAAGAGACAGATGACATGGTTCCGCAGATATGCCAATTTAAAATGGTTTGATGTGGACGTGGAGAAGGATTTTGACGTGTTGCTGGACAATATAGAGAACTATATAAAGACCCAAATAAAGAGATAGGAGGGGTTATATGAAATCAGCGCTGAATCTGCAGGACATTTTCTTGAACCAGGTACGTAAGGAGCATATTCCGATTACGATCTTTTTGGTTAGCGGTTACCAAATTAAAGGTCACGTGAAGGGGTTTGACTCTTACACCATCGTAATGGATTCCGATGGCAAGCAGCAAATGATTTACAAGCATGCCATTTCCACCATTATTCCTGGCAGACCTGTAAATTTCCAAGCTGGTAAGACCGGTAACAACAACGGTCACAAGCCAGAAGACGCATAGGAAACAGATAAAGGCATTTAGTAGAGCTTTGAGGGCTCTTGCTAAATGCCTTTGTATCGAAAAGGAGGCCCCATGGCTGTTTTGAAAGTAATCAACCAATTCACCAATACATTTAAGGGAACAATGATCGCCAAAAGAGGCACAGTGGCCATTGGGTCCGAAGAGGGAACCGTAGCACCCTATGACATGCTCTTTGGTGCCCTGGCGTCCTGCATGTACTCCACCTTCCTGGACATCATGGAAAAGAAAAAAGTACCCTTTGAAGCAGTAGACGTTGAAATCTCCGGCGAAAAGCGGACAACCATTCCAATGACCCTGGAATGGGTAACGGTTAAGTTTGTTGTAAAGGGTGCACCGGAAGACAAGCATAAGGCCTTCCAGCAAGCCCTGGACCTTGCTGCCAAGTACTGCTCCATTTATCAGACCATCGCCCATGTGGCAGAGATGAAGACGGAGATTGAGTTTTCGTAAATATGTTATGGTAACTTTGAAAAGCTGGCCTTAGGGTTGGCTTTTTCTTTTTGGGGGTGGGGTTGAAGAATAGTATATTAATCGTCGATGAATGCTGGTATAAAAAGGGAAAAATAGGTATAATATGACTTAGGGGTAGCTAGATATTAATCATTAGCTAAATGTTATATGAGGAAATTGCATAATTCAACTTTCAACTTCAACAATTAAAATGCACAACA
>CAYFHQ010000153.1:0-6527 GCA_964342805.1 uncultured Peptostreptococcaceae bacterium
GTTCGCGGCCCTCTATAATGACCAATCGGTCTTAGACCAGCTGGACAAGGAAACGCCCTTGCTCATTACCCGGTCCTTGACCAAGTTTTTTGCCGTGCCAGGCCTTAGAAGTGGCTGGCTACTCACTGCCTATGGGCCCTATCTTGACCGGATTCACCAAAGGGCCATCCCGTGGAACATTAATCGACTGGCTGACCGCCTTTCCCAACATGTTTTAAGGGACCAGTCCTATGTGGACCAGACCAAGGAATGGTTGGGCAAGAGCCGGGACCACCTGCTAGCAGGTTTGCGTGCCCTTGAGGATCTAGAGGTCTATCCATCTGATGGCAATTATGTCTTTTTCCATTGTGACAAACCCGTAAATTTGGAAGCTGAATTGCTGAAAGAGGGAATCATGATCCGGGTTTGTGACAATTATGAGGGCCTATCTGGTAACTACTACCGGGTGGCTGTACGAACCATAGAAGAGAATGACAAATTGATCGTTGCCTTGGCCAGGGTTTTGGGGACAAGACAATGAAGTCCCTGCGCATTCAAGCTCCAGGAACCTGTGGGGAACTGATCCAGGGCCGTTTTGGAGGACATGAGCAATTGGTTTCATTTGCCATTGACCGCTATAGTACAGCGACCTTTACAGACCAGGCCAGTATGACTGGTCCGCCCCTCAGTGCAAAGACACAGATGGCTAGACGCTTGTTTGAACAAAGGTACCAAGTCTCCGACCGTCACTTGACCATTACCATGGCCACAGACATTCCTATCGGCAAGGGGATGGCCAGCTCAACCGCTGATATTCTAGCTGTTCTTGCAGGCATGGGCTTGTGGCATAAGATCCCCTTGACGGCGGATGACCTGGCCCAAATGGCCTGTCAAATTGAACCCAGTGATAGCATCATGTTTAAGGACTGGACCCTCTTTGACCATATCAGGGGCCAGGCAGTAGAAAGCTTCACCATGCTGGAAGACCTAGAGGTATTGGTTCTGGAAATGGACCACGTGGTGGACACCAAACAGTTGCGTGCATCGGGTGTTTTTGACTCAGCCCACAAGCCTGAACATTCCCGCAGTCTCTCTTATTTGAGACAAGCCTCTAGCAAGAGGGATTATCACGCCCTAGGTCGTGCCATAATCACCAGTGCATGTGAGAACCAAATGGTGTTGGCAAAACCGCATCTAGAGGAATTAATAGATTTGGCCCTGCAAAATAAGTTGTGGGGCATGAACACCGCCCATAGCGGAACCGTGGTGGGGGCCGTTTATTCCCCCAGTGTAGGAGACATTGAACGGTTCACGGCCCTGGCCCAAGCCAAGGGGTACTTGAAAGCCTACCCCAAGAGGGCCAAACAAGGATTTATTGCCGGTGGACCCAAGGTCATCGGCTAAGGAGATGTAGTGGAGGAGAAGAATGGATCTAATCTTGAAGGCAGTACTGCTGGGCATTGTGGAAGGCCTAACAGAATTTCTTCCCGTGTCATCGACGGGGCACTTGATTTTAGTAGGGGAGTACTTGGCCTTTGACGGGGCCTTTGCAGACCTCTTTAATATCGTCATCCAGGGAGGGGCAATACTCGCAGTGATCGTCTACTTCTGGAAGAAGATTTTCCCACCCCTTGGTGACCAGGAGGCCCTGAAAAAGTGGTTTGGCTTTTGGTTGAAGGTGGCTGTGGCCATTATCCCCTCAGGGGTTCTAGGCGTCTTGTTTGTTGACCGGATTGAGGAAGTGCTCTTCAACTCAGTGGCCGTAGCAGTAACCCTGGTTTTGGGTGCTCTGTTGATTATCTTTGCGGAAAACAAGTCCAAAACTACAACGGTTACCGACGAGTTTCAAATTACCTATAAGCAGGCTATACTAGTGGGCCTAGCCCAGTGTATGGCCCTAATCCCTGGCATGTCCAGGTCGGCGTCAACCATTATTGGTGGTCTTTTTGTTGGATTTTCAAGGGCTGTGGCGGCGGAGTTTTCATTTTTTATGTCCATCCCGACCCTCCTGGGTGCAGGTCTAATTAAGCTACTCAAGAGCGGTATGGCCTTGACGGGCTTACAATGGACTCTTTTGGGTATAGGTACAGCGGTGTCCTTTATCGTCGCCTACTTTGTCATTGCAATCTTTATGAACTACATTAAAAAGCATGATTTTAAAGTGTTTGCATGGTATCGAATTGTCCTTGGTTTAGTGGTGTTGGCAGTTAGCTTCTGGAGGTAGTGCATGAAAGTGTCCTTGCGCGCGTGTCGATCTTTTACATATGAGTATGACCAGGTCCGTCAGTCCATAGAGAAATCCATAGCAGACTTGGGTGGACTGGGTACATATATTCAACCTGGCCAGCGGGTCCTGTTAAAGGTCAACCTGCTCATGAAGAAAAAGCCTGAGGAAGCCACAACGACCCACCCGGTTTTTGTGGAAGCCTTGGCTGATATCCTTGTGGCCCACGGGTCCAGCGTCTTGATCGCTGATAGTCCCGGCGGCCCCTTTACCGAAGGCGCCCTCAGGGGTGTATACCGGGTGGGTGGTTATGAACCCATTGGTCAAAAAGATCAAATCGAGCTCAACTGGAATGTGGAAGGCCGGGAAGTTGCCAACCCCAATGGAAAGATCCTTAAGCGGATGACTATTACGTCCTTCCTTGACGACGTGGACCATGTCATTTCTGTGTCCAAGCTGAAGACCCACGGCATGATGAAGTTCACAGGTGCGGTCAAGAACATGTTTGGAACCATACCTGGCCTCATTAAAGCGGAGTACCACGTGAAAATGCCAGAATTACAGGATTTTGGGGAAATGTTGGTGGATGTCTGTGCCCAAGCCAACCCTGTCCTTTCCTTTATGGATGGCATTGTGGGCATGGAGGGGGCTGGCCCCTCTGCCGGTGATCCCAGACCTGTTGGTGTTGTCCTTGCTTCCACCAGTCCCTATCAACTGGACGTTGTGGCCAGCAGACTTGTAGGGATCAACCCCATGGAGGTGCCCACCATTGAACGGTCCATCGCCAGGGAATGGGCAAGTCTAGAAACTGGACCAGACATGATGCTTGGAGACGACCCTGGGCAGTTTACCCTAAAAGACTTTGTGGTCCCTGCCATTGGCAATGCAGACTTCTTAAAGAACATGCCCGGACCCATTAGGGCAATTGGGGAGGCCTTGCTGCGGCCCAAACCTGTCTTTAGACACAAGGACTGCATAGGCTGTGGTGAATGCGCAGAAGCCTGTCCAGCCAAGGTCATTGACATGAAGGACCGCAAACCATATGTGGAACTCAGTGGATGCATTCGTTGCTACTGTTGCCAAGAGCTTTGTCCAGCCAAGGCTGTTGACATTCACAGGCCAGTTTTGATGAAGCTCATGACAAAATTCTAGCGTAATTGAAGAGTCCAAAGGGTATACCTTTGTTAAAAGGTGTGATCCAATCGCAAGAAGGGTTGTACTGTGGTATAATCGGGATAGGATCGTTCCAAGGAGGTTATTAGATGAAAGTAGAATATATCAATCCATTTATTAAAGCTACTTCTGAAGTATTTAAAACAATGGTGCAAACTGAGTTGATTACAGGAAAACCATATATTAAAAATAGTCCCTTCCAGGCAGATAAAGTAGTTATCCTTGTTGGGATCACTGGTGAAATCCGTGGCCAGGCGACCATTAGCATGTCTGAAGAAATGGCCAAGTCCATTGCTTCTACCATGATGATGGGTATGCCAGTTGACCAATTGGACGAGCTCAGTAAAAGTGCCCTGTCAGAGCTGGCCAATATGATCATGGGCAACTCGGCAACCCTGCTTTTCAACACAGGTGTGAACATTGACATTACACCACCTACCTTAATGTTAGGTGACAACATGCAGGTGTCTTCAGGTGCCATGCGTACAATTGGTGTTCCATTGGAGTGCCACCTGGGCAACATTTCACTGGATATTTCCGTGAAGGAGTAAAGAAACTTGGCATTAAATATTGTATTATTTCAACCTGAAATCCCGCCTAATACAGGTAATATAGCGAGAACCTGTGCGGTAACCGGAGTCCACTTACACTTGATCAAGCCCCTTGGCTTTTCCATTGACCAAAAGTCAGTGAAACGGGCCGGCCTTGATTATTGGGACCAATTGGAGTTAACGATCCACGAGAACTTTGACGCATTTTTGGAACATCTCGATGGGGGAAATATGTGGTTTGCTTCTACCAAGGGCGGCCACTTGTATAGCGATGTTCAATACCAGGACAATGACTTTATTGTCTTTGGTCAAGAGTCAAAGGGACTACCACCAGCCTTTTATGAACGATACGCAGACCAACTCATCCGTATTCCCATGAAGCCGGTGGAAGGGGCAAGGTCATTGAACTTGTCCAACGCAGCAGCCGTGTTAATCTATGAAGCCCTCCGCCAAACCGGATTTGACCACCTAATCTAATAAAGGAGTCAAAGAAGGGGCACCTAGACCTGGGGCCATCTTTTGTTAACACAACCTTTGATTAAAAGTTAAGCGACTTCAAAATGAGGTCGCTTTTTTATGCCGTAAAACCCAGTGGTTATGCGGGTTTGATGATCTTCTTAACCTGAAATGAACTGGGATTTAATAAAGTTAACATTCACTTAACACAAGCGGGTAAAAAATCATGTAGTATGATAAAGGCTCAGCGAAATCGCACTTCTATGATACATATAAATAGCTGGGTCACACCGAATTTGGGATGAATCACTTACATCGGGTAATGTAAGAAAAGAAGAAAAAAATGAGGGTATGCAAATTCAGGAGGTTTTAGTAAGATGACGAATGGTGAATTACTAGAAATTTTAATCCAATTATTTGGAGGCTTGGGACTGTTCTTGTACGGAATGAACGTCATGTCAGAAGGTCTGGAAAAAGCAGCAGGCGAACGCATGAAGAAGTTCATCGAAGTACTGACTAAGAACAGAATTATGGGTGTAATCGTTGGTGCATTTGTAACCATGATTGTACAATCTTCGTCAGCAACAACCGTAATGGTCGTTGGTTTCGTAAACGCAGGAATTATGAACTTAACACAAGCCATCAGTCTGATCATGGGTGCCAACATCGGTACGACGATCACTGCCCAGCTTGTTGCCTTTAAATTGACAGAAGTTGCCCCAATCGCCATCGCCTTGGGTGTATTTCTAAAGTACTTTAGCAAAAACCAAAACACCCGCAAGTGGGCGGAAATCCTTCTTGGTTTTGGTATCCTATTCTTAGGTATGGGTATCATGAGCGGTGCCATGAAGCCACTAAGAAGCTTTGAAGGTTTTAGAACCCTGATCGCTTCCTTCGGTAGTGGTAACATCATTGACACGGTTCTAGCCATCTTCACAGGTTTTGCAGTAACAGCTATCGTTCAGTCTTCTTCTGCAACGACAGCTATCATGGTAAGTATGGCAACAGCAGGCCTCCTACCGATCGACGCTGCATTCCCAATCCTACTGGGTACGAACATTGGTACTTGTGTAACAGCAATGATCTCCTCGATCAGTGCAAGCAAGACAGCCAAGCGTGCGGCCCTCATGCACTTGCTATTTAACGTCGTGGGTACAGCAGTCTTTGCAATCCTACTGGCCCAGCCAGCCCTCTGGTTCGTAAAAGAATACTGGACGGACTCAGGTCGACAGCTGGCCATGATGCACACGACTTTCAACGTAGTTACAACCCTGATCATGATTCCATTTGCAGGTATAATCGTAAAGGCAGTAGAACGTATTATTCCAATTGGCCAAGACGAAATGGTTACACCAGAAGGTATCAAGTACCTGGATGACCGTATTCTTGAAACACCATCTATCGCCCTAGGTCAGGTAATGCGTGAAGTCCTACACATGGGTAATGTAACGAAGAAGTCCCTCAAGGTTTCCACAGAGGCCCTTGTCCTACGTGACGCTAAGAAGGCCCACGAAGCATTTGAACTGGAGTCTACTATTAATAATATGGAACATGCTATCCTGGACTACCTGGTGAAGCTGTCCAACACAGACGGTGTTTCCCTGGCCCAACGTGAAATCATCGACGGCCTCTTTAGTACAGTTAAGGATATCGAGCGAGTGGGTGACCACGCAGACAACCTTGCCGAGCTGGCACTATACTCCTCTGAGCATAAGGTACAGTTCTCAGCCAAGGCCATTGACGAGCTAAAGGATATGACAGACCAGTGTGTGGACGCATTCTCTGAGTCCCTCACAGCACTGAAAACATACGATCTAAAGACAGCCCAACGCGTTATGGAGCGTGAAGGCCAGATTGACCTTTACGAAAAGCAGCTTCGTAAAAAGCACATTGGTCGCCTGAATGACGGATCCTGTGACCCATCTGCAGGTGTAGTCTTCCTGGACGCGATCTCCAACCTGGAGCGTGTAGGTGACCACTCTTCCAACATTGCACTGGCTGTAATGGATTACGCCCACACGGCTTAATCGAAAAACCAATAATTGAACCAAAGCGGGGTACTTATTTCCATAAGTGCTCCGTTTTTTTCATTTGAGGAAATTGCATAATAGCAATCCCTTGTGAATACAATGTTTCATAAATCA
>CAYFHQ010000154.1:0-6463 GCA_964342805.1 uncultured Peptostreptococcaceae bacterium
AAAAAGTGGCCTACTTTCTGGCGAAAAATGGACTATTTTACTTGACTCCTTACACTTGGCTATAAGACAAAAAAAGGTGGATTGAAATGGTATGATACAACTGTTCGAGCAATTATCAGAAATGAAAAATATATGGGAGATTTGCTTTTAGGCAAGACGGTTACTATTGACCCAATTACACATAGACGTGTAAAAAATCATGGGCAGGCAGATAAGTATTATATTGAGAACCATCATGAAGCTATTATATCAAGAGAAGTATTTGAAAAAGCGCAAGAGATTATGGAATCGAGGGGAATTAAAAATAAGTATAAGGGGAAACCACAGAAAACCAGTAACAAATATGCTTTTAGTGGCATCATGAAATGTTCATTTTGTGGGGGAACTATAATGAGAAGAACTCATCATGCGGGGACTCGTCATGAAAAGTACGTTTGGCAATGCAGTAAAAGTATTCGAGATGGTAGAAAAGCGTGTCCTAATAGCAAGGCAATTGATGAGAGGGTTTTAAAAGCAGCTTTTATAGAAGGATACAGTAGGGTAACAAAACATAATGCTAATTTAGTGGATGAGTTTCTTATTAATTTAGGAAATGCATTGGATATGACTTCTATTGAAAATGAGATTGGATCTATTACTAAAAAGATTACCAAGCAAGAAAGTATATCAGAGCAATTGATTGACTTAAAGTTGAATGATAAAATTGATGAAAATACTTATGTTAAGAAGTTTAATGAAATCAACAAAATCTTGAATGAACTAAAACAACGTAGAGATGATTTATTAAAGTCACTAAGTGAAGAACAGACGTTGTCAGAGAGGATTAAGAGTTTTAAATCCAATCTGAATACTGAACAACCGATGGAAGAATTTGATAGACTTTCTTTTGAAAGCTTTGTAGAGAATGTTTTAATTGGGAAAATGGATGATACTGAAAATCCTCATCCCTATGTGGTAACCTTTGTGTTAAAATCAGGTTTAAAGTTTGAAGGTTTGGCTGAAAGACAGTATAAAAAAAAAGGACTTAAGCTAATGGAAGCAAAAATGTATTCTTCTTCAGAAATCGAGAAGCCTGAACCATACTCTTTTTATAAAGACACCACATGTGGAGACTGTGGTGGAGTTAGAACTGAAAAACTAGTTGTGTAACAATTAAGTCTGGCTCGTTCTGTTCAATGAATGAGTCAGATTTTTTGTTTGTGTTCATGACTCACAGTTCTAGTGACCTTTAAATCTTAACTCTCTTTAATAGCCTGCAACTGTAATATTATGGTATTGTGCGTTGTGCAAGACACATATCCATGATAGACTGTAACCGGACGAAAGTAAAACTTCCGGAGGCGCTCGGTTGAATTGGGGGAGGAGTTATGGAAGATAAACTTCTATTTGGTGAATCGAAGTATGTAGAGTACAAACGAAATTATTCAAAGACTTTGCTCAAGACTGTGAGTGCGTATGCAAATTTTAATGATGGTCATATTCTAATTGGCTTAGAAGATGATGGACGCATTGTAGGCGTAGAACACCCTGATGAAGTTCGTCTGAGCATTGAAAATGCTATAAATGATTCAGTGAACCCCAGGCCATACTATGAAATAAATGAGGTTGTGCTTGAGGACAAAAGCGTTATTGTTCTAGCTGTGTTTAAGGGAGACCACACTCCGTATACTGTTGACAATAAAGCATATAAGCGAATGGATACATCGAGTGTGCCAGCAGATCGAAATGCATATGAAGAGCTGATTTTATTGGGCCGTAATCTTAGTTTTGAGACACTGCCGTCAACAAATCAAAAGTTATCATTTAGAGAGTTAGAAGAGCGAATGGAGCGAATTCTAAATGTAAAAACATTTTCGGATGATTTGCTAATTTCCTTAGGCTTAAAGAGAAATGATCGGTTTAACAATGCAGCAGCTCTGTTATCGGATTTGAACCCTCTCGATTCCTCAACCATACAGTTGATTGCTTATAAGAGTGACAATGTACTTCAAATTCTTGATAGACAGAAATTAGAGAACACATCTGTTCTGAGACAATATGATATGTGTATGGATTTTTATAGAAAGCATATCAATGTTTCTGAACTGATTGAAGGACCCTATAGAGAAACGGTGGAGGAAATTCCACTTGTAGCTTACCGTGAGGCAGTAGCTAATGCCATTGTACATCGTGACTACTCACGGCAAGTGGATTTGCGTATTGAGTGCTTCTCAAATCGCATCGAAATTGTATCACCTGGTGGTCTACCTGTTGGCATTAGAGAAAGCGAATATCTTGAAGGACGCATATCGGTTCCAAGAAATCGTGTACTTGCAGATGTATTTTTAAGGTTGAATATTATTGAAAAGTTGGCAACTGGAATTCGACGAATAAAGGAATACTATCAAGATTACGAAATGAAACCTCAGTTCGAAATTTATGAGAATAGTATAGTTGTGATTTTGCCAAAAATCAGTTTACCGGGAGATAGTGTTTATCGTCCGATAGGGTTAGATCAGTATCAACTAAACGATAATGAACGATTGATATATAAAACCCTTGAAGAGAGAGGGGCTTTGAGTCGATCTGAAATTCAAGAGGAGATAGGATTGAAGAAATCGCAGACGATAGACCTCCTTCAGGTATTGAGAGAGTTAAAACTAGTGTCACAGATCGGTCGTGGTAGAACAACTAAGTATTCTTTAACTAAGAGGGGTCGGACGAAGTGAAATCGACCGGTTTTCGCCGGAAGATGTTTTGCTGATGACTGAAGTAATCATTCGACTAACAAGGCTCCACGCATGTGGAGACTGTGGTAGAGCTGACAAGGATCTAAAGAAAGAGGCAAAATAATGGACGGAACAAAACGAGACAACATCAAACCCGGAATGACAGTAAAAGTCGTTCAAAAACAAGACCAAGGTTCCGGCAAACTGACCGAGGGCACAGTCAAGAAACTCCTAACAAAATCCCCCAACCATCCTCATGGAATCAAAGTCATGTTAGAAAGCGGGATTGTGGGTCGTGTGAAGGAGATTGTGAAGTCGTAAGTAGAAACGGTTCAATATAATCAGTTGTCGACTTTGTTGACACTATGAGCACCTGTCGAGAGACAGGTGTTTTTTAGTGCGTGAAAGGGATAGGGACCAAAAGTGTTTCTAGCGCCATTTCAGGGATATATTAATACCATACAAGAACCACCCTTACCCCGAAAGGAGAACCCATGAGCGCCCATACCTTCGACAGCCTAATGGCTCAAATAGATCATCCCAACACCCTCAATGGAGACCTGAAAAAAATCGCCAAGGAGATCAAAAAAGATCATGAGTTGGCAATTCAGCTTTGGGAATCGGAAAAGTACAATCCAAGATTGCTGTCTGTCCTCATTATGGACAAAAAGCAACTATCCCTGGACAAGCTGGAAGCCATGACCCAGGACTTATTGGTTAATGACCAAAAAGAGCAGAACCATGTGGGAGACTGGCTCCTGGCCAATCAGTTGATCAAGGCAAAAGGACTTGTGGCCCTATTAGAGGGATTCGAAGACCATCCGTCCCCCTTCCTCAGACGTCTCTTTTGGTACTACCAGGCTCGACTCCGGTGGACGGGTAAGCTGCCCCATGACAATACCGGACAGTTGGTGGCCTCTATTGCTAAGAAGTTAGGAACAGAGGACCCTGAAGTCCAAATGGCCATGAATTTCTGTGCCGGCTGGATTGGGGTTTATGACAAGGAGTATGCGGACCAAGTCCTGCAAATAGGTGAGGAAGTGGGTCTGTATAGGGGAGACAAGGTGCCCAAAGGGTGTGCGCCTCCCTATTTGCCTGAGTTTATAGAATACGAGAACGAGCGGTTGAGCAAGCTGGCTCAAAAGGGTAAATAGAACTCAGCCCGCATGACCGGTGAAGGGGTCAGGTAAGAAAGAAGCAATCAGAGAAGATTAAGAACAAGCATGAAGACAAGTAGTAAGACGAGCAGCAAGACAAGCAGCAAGACAAGAAAAGAGATTGGATTTGATGTATGAACAAATCCAATCTCTTTTTTATTTGCATCATTTCCTGTGGTCCTATGCCACAATCTTCAGCACGCTTTGTTGAGTACTTTACTCCTGAACTTCTGCCTTAATTTTTGCCAAAACTGCACTGGCTTCAGCTCGGGACAGGTAGTTTTCTGGCTTGAAAGACTTGTCCCCATAACCGGACAAAATCCCCTTGCTATAGACCTTTAATATGGAGTCCTTGTAGGGATCTTGAATGTCCTCGAAGTCTGCAATTTTCCCAATGGCCGCGTCTTTTTCTGTAGCGTCCAAATCAGCTAGTTTTAGGGCGTTGGCTGCAATCTTGGCGATATCACCGCGGCTGATTTTTGCCGAGTAGTCCTCAAATTGTCCCTTGGTGATATAGCCTTCCTTGATGGCCCGATCAATGTACTTTTGAGCCCAGTAGCCAGAAGACTCCCCTTCAACCTTACCGTGTAGGGTAATGCACAAGGTGGTTAAGAACTGGTCCACGGTGAAGGAGTCAGTGGGTCTGAAATAGCCATTGTTTCCACTGAGAATCTTTGCATCAACCAGCTTATATAGATTAGACGCATACCAGTCCGTGTCCCTTACGTCATAAAAGACGCTACTTCCCTCAAGGCTGGCTGGTTTCGGGTTTACCTGCAGATCGTTTAACAACTCAACCTGGCTGGTCCCTTCAGTCGCCCTCGCATACTTAAAGGAAGAGACAAACATGACGTAGTCTTGGTTTTCATCAATAAAATAGTCAACGGTGTCTGGGGTGAGGGCTTCTAAGTTCTTGCCTTTTAAATCAGTCCGAGCAAACTGGATACTGCCCTTCCAAGTACCAATGTACATGTGGCTGTCACTGACCACTACCTCTGAAGCCCAGTGGCTATTGGAATATACTCGAGACACCTTATTGCTAGTAAGAGGTGTCTTGTAAATCCCGCCATTGTTTCCTTTTACATAGTAAAGGTTACCCTTGTGGACATCTGCTCCGTAAATAAAGTGGGAGTTGATCTTTTCTGCCGTAAGGGTTTCCAAGTTGAACTTGGTCAAAAGGTATTCTGGTGAAACCTTTTGGTCAATGACATACCCATCAAAAAACTGGACTGTGTCCACCTTAAAGAGGGCTTCTTTTTTGCTAACATCATAAGAACCAATGGGGAGGCGATAAAGGTTCTTATGGTAGTTTTCGTCCTTGTCCCCAGTGAAGTAAACATACTGTTTGTCTAGCCCCAAGAGGTTGTAATCATCGGTTTCATTGATCTCGTATAAACTGCGATCTGCAAGGTCTATGACTTGAATATTGGTCCGGTTAGACTTAACGCCCACCACTTGGTCAGCATATTTAACCACTGACCCATTGGCCAAATCAATGACACTCTCATTTAGACGGTTTAGATTTGTTGACAACACACTTTCCTTAAGGCCTGGTGTGAGTTCCGTCAGTTCATTGTCTTTAATGAAGAGGAGGTTGCCTTTTTCATTTACAGCTATGCTACCGTCACCCATACCCATGTTTCGCAGGCTATAATAGGTGGGTTTCTTTGTATGCACATTGTAAAAGGTAATGTACTGGTAGTCCTTAAAGTAGACTTGCTTATCAATAACACTTCGGATTTTTGTATGCTGACCAAGGACCTTGGAAAAGATGCGCTCTGGCTGTGCACCATTGGTTTCTAGACTTAACTTGTGGAATTGCCTGTAGTCGTATTCTTGATTCTCTTTTTTCAAGGAGCAAATGTAGTAGAGGTGGTCGCCAATTACTTGTAGGTTGTCCGCATCTTTTACATCTTCAAGTAAGAGGCTCCGGTTACTGCCATCATAGTGGGACTTGTATAGGGTATCCAAGTGGGTTTTACGATCATATTCAGCAAAGTAGACCCACTGGCCATCAAAGGCCAGGTCTTCCGTGTCCTCCCACTCAAAGGTTGAAACCTTGTCAGAGGTGAGGTCATACACAGCAACCTTGTCATAGCCTCTTGCAATGAGTTTACCGTCAATAGCCTCCGTCTTGTGATAACCAAAATCCTCTAGCTTCTTAACCACTAGGGTATTGGGGTCTAATTGATAGTTGGTACCAGCATAGAAGGTAATCATCCCTTGGGTATACTGTAAGTTCTGAACGGCGTCTGTCCAGTGCTTGCCATTGTAGAGCCGTTTCTTGTCACTTCCACTGATATGGATTCTGTAAAGCTCTCCTTCGCCCTGGTAGTAGGCGCTAGAGGAGATATAGTAGATCCAGTCTCCTAATTTAACAAACTCAATGGCCTTCAGTTGTAAAAGGGCCTCATACCCTGTACCATCCTTCTTGATTTTCGACAGGGTGCCGAAGTTCACGTCATCCAGATAGTAAATCCAATCTCCTTCTTCTTGGGCGATGCTAGAGGAAATGTCCTTGGTTTCAGCTAGTGAAATGGAGGACATATAATGGACCCCAAAGTCAAGACAAAATATTCTCTTGCTTAAGTTAGTCCT
>CAYFHQ010000155.1:0-6360 GCA_964342805.1 uncultured Peptostreptococcaceae bacterium
CTTGGTAATCACAGGGGTCTCAGAGGCCAAGACCACCATGGAAGGGTCTTTATATACACCAGCAACCAAGGGCCTGGCACCACTCTTGTCTCGAAAGCCATATAAGGCCTCCCCGTCGGAAGCTAACAAGGACAGGGCGCCGTCTACATTGGACACAAGCCCTTGAAGTTGCTCGTCGCCGACAAGCCCTTCTAGCATGCCCTTGGACCTCATATAGGACTGAAGCCACTGACCATCTGTCTGCCCGTCCAGTTCCAGATGGCCATTAAAGCAAAATCGGGTTTTCTCGTCACCTGGCATGGGTTGAAGCAGGTCTTTTCCAACTCCACCTTGGGTGGCATAACGGACATGACCAAGGGCTATAGTGCCAAACAGGCTGTCGGGAAAACCACGGCCAATACCCCTTCCGGTTTTTTCGGATACAAAGGGAGACAGCTCAAAGGCTGTCTCCAAACTGTGGATATCCATCCACTGGTGGTCTCTCCTCACAGACAGGCCCCATCCGTCCTCTCCCCGGTGGGCCAGGTCAACCAAGGCCTGTCTAACAAGGGGGCCCAAGTCCATGGGTTCAGCAGAGGATATGGCGACTATCCCGCACATTCTCCGTCTTCCCGCAGAATATTAATGTCGTCCCCATTCATGATTTTGTTCATATTTCGCATGGAACACATTTTGCCACACATGGTACAGGTATCCTCATGCTCTGGCATGGACTCCGCCCGGTAACGTCGTGCTTTTTCAGGGTCCATGGCCAGGTTAAACATTTGCTCCCAGTCCAACTGCTGGCGGGCTGCAGACATTTTGTGGTCCCAGTCAATGGCCCCAGGAATCCCCTTGGCAATATCCCCCGCATGGGCAGCTATCTTTGAAGCTATAATCCCTTCCTTCATGTCGTCCAGGTTAGGAAGCCGCAGGTGTTCTGCTGGTGTTACATAGCAAAGGAAGTCTGCTCCAGACGCAGCCGCCAAAGCACCACCAATGGCGCTGGTAATATGGTCATAACCAGGTGCAACATCTGTAACAATTGGTCCAAGAACATAGAAAGGTGCTCCATGGCAAAGCTTCTTTTCCAGGAGCATGTTGGCCTGGATCTCATTCAGAGGCATATGGCCTGGACCTTCAATCATAACCTGAACATTCTTTTCCCAGGCCCGCTTGGTAAGCTCTCCCAAGACCATGAGTTCCTTAATTTGACTGGCGTCAGACGCATCGTGAAGGGAACCTGGACGGCAGGCGTCACCTAGGGAAAGGGTCACGTCGTATTCCGCACAGATATCCAGCAATTCCTCGTATCTTTCATAGAAGGGATTTTCCTGATTGTTCAATTCCATCCATCCATAAAGTAAAGAACCTCCACGGGAAACAATATGGTTGAGGCGTGGATTGCGCTTGAAGACAGCTGCTGTTTCACGGTTGATCCCAGCATGGATGGTCATGAAGTCTACGCCGTCCTTGGCATGCTTGCGGACAACGTCCAAAAACTCGTCGGAAGTAATGTCTTTCAGTTCTTTGTCGTAAAAACCCACAGCGTCATAGATGGGTACAGTTCCGATCATAGCTGGAGAAACCTGGATCAGCTGGCGTCGAAACTCTTCTGTCTTGCCATAGGAAGACAGGTCCATTATGGCATGGGCACCCATTTGAACGGCCATGTTGACCTTTTCCATTTCCTTTTCAAAACAGTTACAGTCTTTAGAAATACCCAGGTTGACGTTAATTTTAGTGGACATCCCCTCACCAACACCTTCAGGTTTGATAGACTTGTGGTTTTTGTTGGCTGGGATAATAGCCGTTCCCTTGGCAATTTTCTCACGGAGCTGGTTGACGTCCATTTTTTCTTTCAGTGCCACCTGCTTCATTTCTTCTGTGATGATGCCTTTACGGGCAGCATCCATTTGTGTTGTATACATTCTTGTCCTCCTAGCGTTTGATGTGAAAACGCTGTTTGGTCCCTTGTGGGTTTGAGCAATAAAAAAAGCGCATACCTGGTTAGGTATACGCATTATTGCAGTATCATTCAAAAATAAACGATAGTCTCGTCCCTACGCTGGCATTATCCAAACAGGTTCATAGGGTCAGGACTCACATTCCTTTCTCAGCCCGTTTACGAGCTCCCCTTTGTATGCAATTTTCAAGTCATATTATACTTGGGGTCCTCTGCTTTGTAAAGTCTATTTACACCAAAACATGACCATCTGCTCTCCTCTGACTTCTTTTTTAACTACTTCATGCATCTCAAAGGAGGAGTAGAGGGCGTGCTTGGTGCAAATTGCATTGATGATCAGCTGGCCCAAGGCTTGGGACTTTGTCAATTGATCGAAGCCAACTACCGTGTCCCCCTTCATGGGGTAAACGATCACTTGATCGATGTCCATGGCCTTCAGACAAGCTGTCACTAAGTCCATCATGACCCAACTGCGTTCATCCATGCAGTGTTGGTACTCCACGTCTCCATGATCCAGGCTGAGACTGGCTTGGCTGGGTGGATGGGTATGGAGGGTACGTGTAACATAACTATCCCTTTGCTCGTCAACCAAGTGGTCCAACTGGGTGGTGAGTCGCACATCCGCTTGTTCAGAAGTCGCGTGGAGGTGGAGGTCTCCACTGATCTCAGTTGGTCTTGATCTTTGCACCACAGGGACCACACGGATATGGCGCGCCCTTTCCATACTGGTTTGAAGTTCAATCTGAAATTGGCCTGTGTACCGGGTTTGAATTTTAGAAATAATTGATCGTGGCTGGTCCAGCATTTGAATAAAACCATCCACTAGGGTGCTGGCGTCTATGTCTTGTCCTACCTGCAAAATTATACGGCCCATAAGCTGACCTCCTATACTTATTTGTACACTGGATTGGGCTTCTTTATTCAGTCTGGTTTCCTTTATCGGTCAATATTTGAAAGCATGACCTTAGCATGAAAGCATGCTCATAGGCACAAAAAAGCGTCCATCATTCGATAGACGCTTTATGCTTTATTGTACTAGGTCTAGTTCCAAAGCACGAACACATGCCGATGCAACTACTTTACGTTCCAAGACCAGGTATTTAAAGTTGAGTTTTAGAATGTCGATAGGCTGATAGGCCCCCTCTATATACTCTCCAACAACCTTGCTGGAACCTTGTATTTGCCCCATGGACTTGGTCGTAAAATCTTCTAAATCCTCGTCACCCTTGATCCGTCCACCCATGGATGGAAACAGGTCATATCCAGTGTCCGTCTTGCGTACTTGGATAAAGTATTGGGACTTTGAATCCGGCTTGGTCATGAGCAACCAATAACTTTCGTTGAGTTCTGTAGATGTGTTTAAAACCCACTGACTGTCTTGACTGACATGGCTTTCAAGGGCCTTGGGCAGGTTGACATTTTCTGCAAGGGTATACCCGATACGTCCTGCCAGGTTCTCCAAGCGCTCAGGATTTTCCTCGAGCCACAGTTGGAAAAGTTCTTCCAAGAGGGTTTCATACAAGATTTCTGAATTACCTTCTATGAGGTCATTGGAGAGAACAAGCCAGCCATTTTCTTGGAAGGCAAGCTTGGGTCTCATTTGAACCGGGTCATTTGCTGGCTCACTGTCTTGTGAGTCCTCTTCATTAGCAGTCTTGCCTTCCAGCTTTTCCTGTCTAACCAGTTGAATAGATTGCTGGATATGGACGCCCTTTTGATTAAGGTCTTCCTCCATACGCATGACAGCACGTAAGATCCTGTCCTGCTGGTCTTGTGACCAGTCGCCAGCTTGGAAAGAGATGTCTTCTTTGGGTTGGATAAACTCCATACGATCACTTAAGGCAATCATGGAAGCGATACTTGCTTTTACTTCACCATCTACAGCTGTCCCCACAGTTGTTTGTTGGAAGGAGCAACCACTTAAAGACAATACAAGAACCAAGGCGAGTAAGCTGGTTTGTAAGTATTTGTTCATGTTCACACATCCTATTCTATATCTTTCTAGGTACATCATACTGGAATCCCCATTTCATTACAAGAAAGCCCATGTATTTGAAGGATTCTTGGGTATGTATACTAGTGATGTATTACAAATCGTTCAAGTTTTTCACATATTTCTCCCACCCATTCTTGGGGAAGAGTGTTATAATGTGAATAGATGCCACATTTGTAATCATTACAATTTAGACTATATATTTTGGAGGTACGGTATGAGAAGAAACGTACTGGTCGGCGGTAGCGCCGGATATGGATTAAATACACTGACCTATCTATTTGTAAACATTTTGAGGAAAAATCACGCGCATATCCACGTGTACAAAGACTATATGTCTAGGGTACGAGGCGGCCATAACTTTACTCAAATTCGTTACGGGGATGAACCAGTAACTGGACATGATCCACAACTGGATATCATTGTTGCCCTGGATGAAAACACCGCCAAGTTCCACCTTCAGCGCTTACAGGCTGACGGTGTCATACTGTGCGATCCTTCCTATGCTCCTGAAGACCCACGGGTTATGGCTATCCCCTTTAAGGAAATCATGGCTGCCAACCAAAACCCCAAGGGTATTTCCATGGTGGGTCTTGGTGCCTTGACCAAGTTACTGGGATTTGAAGAAAGCATTCTTGACTCTGCCGTTGTTGCAAAGTGGAGCGATGCAGGCAAAAAGAAGAACATTCAAACGGCCAAGGATGCTTGGCACAAGGCCCATAGCCGATACACCCCCATTGAGTCTACCAGCGGTGGTCCCCTCTACATGAATGGCAACCAGGCAATAGCCATGGGCGCCATGGCAGGAGGTCTCGACTTCTATACGGCTTACCCCATGGCTCCATCCACCAGCATTATGTCCACCCTTAGCCAATTTGAAGTGGCCGGCAAGATCCTTGTGGAACAAGCGGAAGACGAAATCGCTGCCATTAATGCGGCAATAGGCGCATCAGCTTCAGGGGCTCGGTCCATGACAGGCTCCTCAGGCGGTGGCTACGCCCTCATGACAGAGGCAATTGGATTTGCTGGTATTGGCGAAGTGCCCATTGTAATCGCCGACGTTCAGAGACCGGGACCGGCTACGGGGCTTCCCACACGAACAGAGCAAAGTGATTTGTCCTTTATTCTCTCAGCACCCCAAGGGGAAATGCCACGGATGGTCACCTCTGTACGAAATGTCTCTGACGCCTTTTACACCAGTCAACGGGCCATGAATATCGCTGAAGCCTACCGGCTCCCAGTCATGATCCTTAACGACGAATACCTGGCCGACGCCTCCCAGACCCTTGAAGAGATCGACCTGACTGGTTTGCAAATCGTGAATCATGTGGATCAACTGCCACCCCATGGTGGACGCTATAAGAACTATGATCTGAGTGGGATTTTAACCCCTCGCATTGTACCTGCCACCAGCGGAGAGGCCCTGGTCATGACGGATTCCCACGAGCATGACGACTATGGTCATATTTCCGAGGACCCTGGTGTGCGAACAGCCATGATGAAACGGCGCATGGAAAAGCTCAACCTCCTCAAGCAGGAAATGATTGAGCCCCACTTTTATGGAGACCAAGGGGCAAAGACAATCTTGCTTTCCTGGGGTTCCATGGATGGTATCGTAAAGGAAGCCGTAGACGTTCTCGTGGATGAAGGCATTCCGGTTGGCGCCCTTAGCTTTGGTGACCTCTTCCCTCTTCCTGACAAGACCCTCCTGGACCTACAAGAAAAAGGGGTCCGTTTTGTCAATGTGGAAATGAACTACACGGGCCAGCTCGCCCGCTTAATTCGAATGGAAACAGGAATTGCCATGGCAGACTCCATTCTGAAATACGACGGCAGACAAATGAACTGGCGTGAACTGGTGACAGCTGTGAAGGAGTTGATGTAAAATGGCTCAAGACAAAAAGATCTTTAACAATACCATCGAAAACACCTGGTGCCCAGGTTGCGGTAACTTTGGCATCCAGAATGCCATAAAGATAGCCCTTGCTGAGTTGGATATGACACCGTCAGACGTCCTCATGGTGTCTGGTATTGGCCAAGCGGCTAAAATGCCTCATTATATCAATGCCCATGGCCTGAACGGCCTCCATGGGCGGGCCCTTCCCATGGCCTTTGGTGCTCGGATTGCTGATCCGACCAAGCAAATCATGATCAACACCGGCGACGGTGACTGCTTTGGCGAAGGTGGCAACCACTTCCTCCATGCTGTTCGAAAGAACATGAATGTTGTCCATATGGTCCATGACAACCAAGTCTATGGCCTTACCAAGGGTCAGGCGTCACCAACAACTGACCTGGGCCAAAAGACCACCCTGCAGACCCGGGGCGTACGTGTGGAACCCCTCAACCCCATGGCCCTAGCTGTGTCCCTCAACTGTAGTTTTGTTGCCCGGGCTTTTTCTGGCGACCAGGACCAGTTGGT
>CAYFHQ010000156.1:0-6171 GCA_964342805.1 uncultured Peptostreptococcaceae bacterium
TAAAAGAGGATAAAACCTTCATATCTATCTTTAATTTCGAAATACTGACGCATCATTGGCGTTAGCTTATTACGATCAATTTTCATTCTCGCCCTCCAGGGTTAGTTTCAACCTTTATAGTATACCATAAGCCTTGGGGTTGAACGGTCTCCCTGTTCCGGTTTTTCCTTGAATTTTGCAGGTTTATTGGCAAATCCAGCACATAAAAAAGAAGCTGGCTGGGAACCCTATGTTCCCACCGACCAGCTTCCTCGGACTGACTCGCTTATTGCATTTGTTTTCAAGCAGCTTTTCCTATTGCTGCGGTCTTCTATGGGCCTGCTTGTGTCGCGTTGACGGGGGCTTTTGGTTCATCTTTTTAAAGTTTTGACTCCCCTTGGCCCGGTTCATACGATCAAAAAGTTGGTGTTCTTTCTTTTTCTTACCCATTAAGTCCTCCTCGCTCAAGTTGCTCTCCTCCAAGAACTTGTTTTCCATGCTCTCACCCATGTTAGACCTTTCTTGGAGTCGATTCCTCAACTGCGCTGTGGAACTTGTCTGTCTGAGACCCTTTTAGGCACAAAAAAACACAGCCCATGCTGTGCGTGATCCTCCTAGCTAGGAAAGTGTCCTAGGTTGGGTTGGCTCATGATTTACGGCACACAGACGCAGTTGTCCCTGAGTCTCGTGCAGCTTACAACTCAGGTTATACAATTGTTTGTCTTGTCTGTCGTAACTTAATCATGGCTGACCTCCTTGTTTTAATATATTCAATATAACACAACGTTAAATTATTTGCAACGTATAAATAAAAAAAGTGCACAGCTTTTAGTAGCTGTGCGAAAGAGAAAATCAAAAAACCTAGTTGGGATAAATGTTGTTTATTGAAAGGGAGATCCTAAGCGATTTGGTAACGATAGATCAGAGTATACGTACCTTTTCGCTCTTTCACGCCCGCTTTCATGAGGTTAATAGTTGTACCGTCTGTCAGTTGCAGCTCAGTACCTTGTACACTTTCCATATAGGCAGTTACCGCCTCAGCAGCGTCCGCTGCCACTTCTTCCTTGACTCCCCACGGGAGTGCCATTACTGCGTCGGCGTCTCATGTGTCGCAAATTTTTGCTTGACGCTCAACGATGGATGCTGAAATGCTTTCCAGTAAAGCAAGATCAGCTGTTTTGTCTTGTGCAAATGCCATCTGAATTCCTCCTTGTAGATAGAAAGTTGAAACAATACATTAGGTATATGTTAGAAGCTTTGTTTGCTTGGTTTACGCTAATGTGACTCACGATTTTGTAGGTGCGGAGCCTCCATACATAGCTGTCTATGACTGATCTTTACTTGCTACCCACATGTGCCATTGGAATAAAGCTAAGGGACAAGGTGTTAATCAGAAATTTGGACTACATTATGGTGACTCACTACTCCTTTTAGTCGTCGGAGTATTGCAACAATAGCCAAATCGCAGATTTGGTTTGTTGCAATAAAAAAGAGAATACACACGCACCAAAATATAGGTGCCAGCATATTCTCTCTGTTTCATTACCTGAGAGTTTCACACGCAAATCGTGCTTTCTCCTTCGGTGCCGGCTCATCCGGGCTCTTCAGAGGCTCATCGGAAAACGATCCTGGTGCCTGAGAGTTTCTGGTGTCAGGATGGCGCCCGACCCATTGCTTCTTCGGCTCTCTTATAAGAGATCTCTCGCTTTCGTCATTTGATCAGTATTTAGATATTAAATAATACATGCGTATTTCTTTAATTTCTTCAATGATAACGTATAAAACTTTACTTTTCAAGCATTTTTCGAAAATCTATTCAGAAAAGACTGCAAATAGTCACTTGCCTTCCCTGTGTTTCAATTGGTTACAAATACCGGTCTACCTTATCCGAGGATTTCAACCAAGTCCCCCCGTAGAGAGTGGCCCAGGGCCTGGGTAATCTTGACTGTAACCAGCTTGCCAACCAGGTCTTGGTCGGTTGCAAAGTTGACCGTACGGTGGCACCGGCTCTTGCCCATGAGGACGCCGCTGTCTTTCTTGGACGCACCTTCCACCAAAACTTCCATGACCTCGCCAACCTTGTGGTCGTTGTTTTCACGGACAATCCGGTTAATAGACGAAAGAAGCTGGTCAAAACGCTCATGCTTTACGTCTTCTGGGATTTGGTCGTCCATTTCCGCTGCAGGTGTTCCCTTGCGGACAGAGTAAATGAAGGTATAGGAACCGGAGTAGCGCACCTTTTCCACCAGGTCCATGGTTCCCTGGAACTCCTCGTCCGTCTCCCCTGGGAAACCGACAATTAGGTCCGTGGTAATGGCTAGACTTGGCATTTTGGACTTAAGCTTGTCCACGATATCAAAGTAGTGCTGGCGGTCATACTTACGGTTCATCCGCTTAAGTAGGCCGTCATCGCCGGCCTGGACAGGCAAGTGAATGTGTTCGCACACCTTGTCGCAGTCAGCCATGGCGTCAATCAGCTCGTCAGAAATATCCTTAGGGTGGGATGTCATAAAGCGGATACGGTCTAGACCATCTACTTCATTAATCATACGGATTAACTGGGCAAAGGATGTCGTGGTATCCAGGGTCTTGCCATAAGAATTAACATTCTGACCCAATAGAGTCACTTCTCTGGTTCCATTGGCCACCAAGTCCTTGATCTCTTCGACGATCACCCCAGGCTCCCGGCTCCGTTCACGGCCCCGTGTATAAGGGACAATGCAGTAGGTGCAGAAGTTGTTACACCCATACATGATATTGACAAAGGCCTTTAGGCCATACTTACGGTCTGCGTCTAGACCTTCAATAACTTCCCCTTCATGGTCCCATACTTCTACAACAGTTCCTGCTGCGTCATAGGCTTCTGCCAAGAGGGTTGGGAAATTGTGAATGTTGTGGGTACCAAACACCAGGTCCACATGGCGGTACTTGGCCTTGATCTCGTCAACAATGTGGGGCTGTTGCATCATGCAACCACAGACAGCGACCATGAGTTCTGGGTTCTTCTTTTTCATGGTCTTCATTTGACCCAAGTTGCCAAACACTCTGAGTTCCGCATTTTCACGGACACAGCAGGTATTGAATATAACAAAATCCGTATTATCCTTGTCTTCCGTTAGCTCGTATCCCATTTGGCGAAGCATGGCTGCCAGCTTTTCAGAATCGTGCTCATTCATTTGGCAGCCAAAGGTAATAATGGTTGCCCGAAGTGGTCGTTCCAGGTCGTCAATGCGGTTCTGGTTGCGGAGTCGAACCTCGTTCATGATCCGCTGGTTTTTCAATATAAGTTCATTGGAAACTTCAAACACTTCTCTCTTACTCATGTTTCCTCCATATTAGTTCGTATTAGAAAACACCGGAGAAAGCCGACTTCTCCGGTGTGATTTCTTATGGTCCATCAAATTAGTATTATATAATGTGTCTTCTTATAATGCAACCGCATAAGACTTATTGAAACTGTGAGAGGAAGTGTAAAAATTCCTTGATCACTATGTCTCTTTGCATGTCTGCTGAAATGTCTGCGTCCAGGTCTCCACTTTGGAAACCATAGTGGCCAAACTGGGCATGGTTGCCCCCCTGCAAGAGGATCACAGAGGCATTGTCGCTCAGGAGTTTGACACCCGCTTCCCGCTTGTCCTTGGTGACTAAACCATCCCGTTCGCCAAAGATGGCCAGTTGGGGAATGTCAACATCCTTTAAACTTCCATTGTCCGGTGGATAAGCTGCCAGTAGCATAATACCGTCGATCAAGTCTTCTTGGTCAGCCGTAAAGGCACTGGCCATGGCTCCGCCTAAGGAATGGCCGGAAATGACCCACTTGTTGATCTGGGCATTGTCGCCGATAATCCGCTCTGCTACGTTCGGGTTCAGGACCGCTAGAGACAGGGGCATGTCAGGAAAATAAACAGTATACCCTTGTCTGGCTAGACCTTCTCCTATATAGGCATAGGCGTCATGGGCTACCCCACCGCCATGATAAAAAATGATCCCGGTCTTATTGGGCTCCAGAGGGTTAAAGGTGGTCACTTCGTGGTCCTCCACCCGATAGTGTATGTCGTCTGAATATCTGGATAAGGGTATGGTGGACTCATAAACACTATTGGTCCAGTTAAATAAGAGAATACCGGACACTGCAAATAGGATCAGAACCGCTACCAGGGCTATTTTCAGCCAATTCTTCATGGGATCACTTCCTTTTCAATCCAAGTATAACATGAAAGCAATCAACCTATTTCTAAAGAAAGTCTGAATTTTTATACCAAGACTGCCGATACTTATACTAGGCGCAAAGTATGTTCCTGGGAGGCATTTATGGACGTAGCAGGACTTTCTAGAGGTCTTAGCCAAATGAAACTGGCCCAAGCTGTGTCGCTCTCAGTGGCGAAAATGTCAATGGATTCTGCCAAAAATGTCGCAACCGACATGGTCAAAATGATGGAATCCAGCGTACAACCCCACTTGGGAGGTAATCTCGACATACGCTTGTAGCCAACCCAAAGAAAAGCGTGAGACTCACATTCGTGAAGCTCACGCTTTTTTCGTTGACTTTCTTGCTCTAGACAATTTATTTGTTACTCATACACATTGAACTGCTTATACCCAATCGTAAAAATCAGGTCCACGCTTTCTAGCTCCATCTGGTCCCCTGACAAGGCTTGGTCAAGGTCAAACTGGACCTTCACAAAAAGCCTGGTTTCCTCCCGAAGAAGGACTTCCTTTTTTCTCACCTTGGCTAGAAAAACATCCAGTGGTTCAAACTGGTGACCATTGTCCGAGTAGGTCAAGGTCAAGTGATCCAGCAAGGTTTGGTCGTCAGTCAAGTCCCGGTCGGTCAGATTCTCATGGACCAAGTCAATATCGTCCAGTTTAATGGCCATGGTCCCGGTATTCTTCATCTTGAAGTCAAAAACCACCTCTGCCCCAGGATAGAGGTCAGACAACAAGACCTTTAGGTCATTGCTGTTTTCAACCCCCTCTATAGACGTGTCCATATACTTGACCTGGCTAATGGAGCCCGGTGTCACCTGGATTTCAAGGAAACCCGTGTCCACCGTACTGGAAACCGCAAACCCTTCATTCCAATTGGCATAGGCTGCACCCATGAGCATGGCACTGATCACACATATGCATGATAGGAGTCTAATTTTTTTCATGAATGCCTCCGCTTACTTGGTTAAACCCTTGGTTCACACATGTTAAACGGTCCAGGGTTTATGAAAGAAGGGATTCCAGCCTTTTGACTGGAATCCGCTTGGGGTCTTATTGGTTGAACTGCGTGAAGCTGTAATCATGTGTTGTCGTAAGTGCTAGGTTTTCAGAAGCTGTAGCACCAATTGGGAACTCGATCGTGTAAAGGTATGTGTCAGTTTTACCTGGCTCAATACGACCGCCGTCGCCTTCTGTATCAATTAGTTGAGCGTTGAAAGTTAACTCAGATGACACATCGAACCCTTGCTGGATTACACTTGGATCAACTTTAACAGCTAGCGTCGAGTCGTTTGTGTATGTAACTTCATACACTACTTTTGTGCCTGGGTACATTTCGTTAATTGTCATAGTTGGATTTGTTGTTTCGTCGCTTAGAACTGCAGTCATGTAATCAAGGTTTGCACCTTCTTTAATCACTGCATCAACTTTAATGTCCCACTCACCAGTGTCAACAGTGTTTGTTACTGTGAACTGCTGGCTCCAAGCTGCAAAGCCTGCGCCCATTAGCATAAGTGAAAGTACCAAGATACCTACGACAAATTTAGTTTTTTTCATTTTTTAATCCTCCATTATATGTCTTGCTTATAGTTGAAAGTAATTTCATACTCGAGTTGTTGACCAATTGTTGTATGGTCAACACCATCTATCTCGATATCATTTTTCATTAAATGATTGATTTCAACGATAACCTTGTAGGCCATGCTCGAATCAAGATCAATGGTATCGTTAAGTGGATCCGTCTTAACAGGATCAAAGTAGACTTTTACTGCACCCGCTTCTTGAAGTGCAACGCTCAAAGGATTCGTTCCTTCGAAATTTACAGGATTCACTTCATCAATGTAAACCGGTACAGTACTTGCGTTTACAATATCTATTTCATAGCAAACTCTCATCCCGGGATAAGCATTGCTAATCTCAAGCATTAACGACTCTTTATCTTCTGGAGTTAACAAAGTCAAGTCAAAATATTTGAGAGGCTTACCA
>CAYFHQ010000157.1:0-6140 GCA_964342805.1 uncultured Peptostreptococcaceae bacterium
GTCAACAAAACGAAAGGAGAGTATGACATTTGCTTCTGTATTGATCATACAAGGATAATATGAACATGAAAAAATGGATCGTAGGCGCAATGGCATTGGCACTGGTAGCAGGTTCGGTAATGTCCACAGCAACTTTTGCAGATGTTACGGTAAATGACGTGAGTGAGCGGCCCGCTCGGACCCAGCAAAAGGGTGGCGGTCGTCTGGAAGAACTCATTCAGGAATACTACCCAGAAGCTCAGGATAGATTTGACGCTCTGGAAACAGAGATGGAAGGCCTTCGGGACCAGCTTAAAGAACAGTTTGGCGACCGCACAAGTGGTCTAGGTGACAAGGTCAAGGGCATGATGGGCCAAAGAGGTGGCCGTGGTGGCCGAGGTCAAAAAGTAGGCATGGACAGCGTGATCGAGCTGACGGATGACCAAAAGGTCATTCTGGAAGACCACCATGCGGCTAAAAAGGCTGAAATGGAAGCCCTCAAAGAATCTGGTGAAAAGCCTGAACGTCCAACAGAAGAAGAACGCCAAGCAGACCGTGACGCCCTTTTTGCCAAGCTTAACCTAACCGACGAGCAAACAGCCCAGTTGGATGCCCACAAGGCAGAAATGGAAGCCAAGCGTGCAGAAATGGAAGCCAAGCGTGCAGAAATGGAAGCTGCCCGTGAAAATGGTGAAAAACCTGAAGGTCTTGAAGGCAAGGGCGGACGTGGATTGAAGTCCATGGGTTCCCGTGGTGAAAAGCCCCGGATCGACCTCACGGACGCTGACGCAGTAAAGGCCCACATTGACGAGGCCCTAACCAAGATGGAAGAACACATTAGCCAGCTTAAGGAAAAACTTGCTGAATAATATGCACTCACTCACACAGGAAAAGCCACTCCAGACATTGGAGTGGCTTTTCTTCGTATACCCGGCCCTATAAAATTCTTTGATACAAAAGTCACAGTAATAAAATGTAGCAAATGGAGACCATTCCAGTCTATAAAGGTTATAATGTACCTATAAAGTACTGGAGGTACCCATGATTTATTTGGATAACGGCGCAACGTCCTTCCCCAAGGCACCGGGGATTGGGGCGAAGATCGCTGAATATATTGAAACAATTGGTGCCAGCGTTGGTCGAGGCCACTATAAAGAGTCCTTCCAAGCGGAAATGATTGTCTATGAAACCCGGGAAAAACTCATGAACCTGCTGGGTGCACCGGACACTCGAAATGTCATTTTCACTAGAAACATAACAGAAAGCATGAATGTCCTCCTTTTTGGTTTTCTAAAGGAGGGTGACCACGTGATCGTGTCGGAGGTGGAACACAATGCCACCATGCGGCCCCTTGTAGAGCTTGAAAATAGGGGCATAACCTTCACCCGTGTACCCATTGAGCCAGACGGCCAGGTACTGGAAAGCCATTTACAAGATGCGCTCCAGACCAACACAAAACTGATCGCCATGAC
This sequence comes from uncultured Peptostreptococcaceae bacterium, assembly GCA_964342805.1. Classification (GTDB taxonomy): domain Bacteria; phylum Bacillota; class Clostridia; order Peptostreptococcales; family Acidaminobacteraceae; genus CAYFHQ01. The sequence continues at coordinate 1,452 of CAYFHQ010000157.1, forward strand.
CCACGCGTCCAACGTGTCGGGTGCCCTGCTACAGCTGGGTCCTGTAGGCGCATTTGCCAAGGCCAACAACCTACGTTTTATTGTTGACGCTGCCCAAACTGCGGGCGTTCTACCGGTCAAGATGGCCGACCTTCATGCGGACGCCATCGCCTTTACAGGCCACAAGAGTCTTCTGGGGCCTCAAGGCATTGGTGGTTTTATCATCACCGACGACTTTGCTGACCAGGTCAAACCCTTGATCCATGGGGGAACTGGGTCCAAGTCAGAGTCAGAAGTCCAGCCCAATATTATGCCGGACAAGTTCGAAGCAGGTACACCCAATATTCCTGGTATTGTGGGACTCCATGCCTCCCTTACCTATATAGAAGAAGAGGGAATGGACAAAATTCATGCAAAGGAGATGGCCCTAACCGTAAAACTCATGGAAGGGTTGAAGGACATTTCGGGCGTGCGCATCATTGGCCCCATGGACCCTGACCACCGGACAGCAGTGGTTTCCTTCGATTGTTTAGAGGAGGACAATGCCCTGGTGAGTCACACCCTGGCTTCTACCTATGATATTCGCAACAGGTGCGGCCTCCATTGTGCCCCCAATACCCATAAGTTCTACGGTACCTACCCCCAGGGGTCCGTACGGTTGAGTGTGGGCTACTTTAACACGGAAGACCATATTGAAAAAGCCATCGAAGCGGTGAAAACCATTCTGAAAGGATAGGCCATGGCCATTAGAGAGATTTTGATGCTTGGAGACGAGCGGCTTTATGAGGTAAGCGAAGTCATTAGAGACAGGGAAAAAATCCAGCAAGTGGCGGCTGATTTAAGGGACACCATGGCCCACTTTGTTGAGGAAAAAGGCTTTGGCCGGGCCATTGCTGCCCCGCAAATTGGGGAGGCCGTCCGTATGATTTATATGAACATAGAGGGCAAGGAAACCGTCTTTGTTAATCCAGAGATTGTCCATAAGAGTCAGGAGACATTTTGGATGTGGGATGACTGCATGAGTTTTCCTGGTCTTGAAGTCCACCTGCAACGGCATGGGTCCATTACCGTGACCTATGAGGACCTGGAAGGAAAGCCCCATGAAGAGACCTTCACCGGCGACAAGTCGGAACTCTTCCAGCATGAGTTTGACCATTTGAATGGGATTCTTGCAACCAGTCATGTTCGGTCTTCTAAGGACATGCAAATGAATTTGGATAAGATGTAGAATGAATGGTGAGCGGTTAAGTGTGATAGGCACTTGACCGCTTTTTTCGTGCTCCTTTCCCCTATCCACACCCAACCTGTGACCATGTGGATAAGTCAAAAACCAAAAAAATAGCCTTTCCACACTTTTTACACATTTTCCACATGAAGCTCTTACAAGTGGATCGTATTCTTATATCAACAACAAGTTAAGCAAACAATCAACCGGAAAACATACGATTCCATAGGAGGAAAATACAATGATGAAAAAAGTGATGAGTGGCCTAGTGGCAAGTGCAATGATCGCAACAAGTTTAATGGGTACCGCTGTATTTGCAGACACAGAAAGTGTAACACCAGAGCAAAACAACCCATTCCGTACAGGTGTTGAGCGGGTTCAAAAGGAAAAGCAGTCCCTTGACTCTTTGTTTGAAACATATGCGCCAGAGTACCTGGACCAATGGAATGACATTAAGTCACAAAGTACAGATATCAAGGACCAGTTGAAGGAACTCAAGGGTGAGCGTGAAGCCAACAAAGAAGCTACTCAAGCAGATCGTGAAGCACAAAGAGAAGCGAAAAAAGCCGAGTGGGAAACCATCAAGGCAGACATTCTTGGCGGATTTGATGTTTCAAGAGAAGACCTTGCGGGCATGACTGACGAGCAAAAAGAAGAGATTAAGTCCCAGCGTGAAGGTATCCGAAGCCAGCTTCAGGCCAAGCGAGAAGAACTCATGGGTAAGAAGGAAGACCGCACAGGTAGCCGTGAAGAGCGAATGGCAGAGCGGGAAGCCCTAAGAGCAGAACGTAAGGCACAAATGGAAGCAAAAAAAGCAGAAGCCAAGTCCTTCCGTGAAACCCTAAAGGCTGCTGTAGAAGCAGAAGACGCTGACGCAATCCATGACCTTCTAGTTCAAATGGTCAACAGTGCTCAGGAAAAACTAGACAACCTGCAAGACCGTCTGGCGACAGCTCTTGAAAATGCAACCCAGTAAGATGGATCAATCGGTATAGCTAACTTTATAGGGTTCCCCAAACCCACACACATAACAAACAAGTCCCCTGCCGTTGGTTGGGGACTTGTTTGTTTATGCTGTTCCATAGAGGAAGTGGTCGGGTGGTTGGACTGGGTCGAGAGGTTTGACATGGAGAAAAATTGGAGGTATACTGACGGTGACCAGGTGGTCACCGAAGGGAGTTAGACAATGGAAGTTACATTTTTAAATATCAGTCAGGAAAAACAAAATCGTATTCGAACCGTTGCCATGGAAGAGTTTGCCACCCATGGCTACGAACAGGCTTCGACCAACCGCATAGTCAAAACACTGGGCGTGTCCAAGGGGAGTCTTTTTAAGTATTTCAGGACCAAAGGCGTCTTGTACACCTACCTGGTTTCGTATGCAACGACTGCCTTGGTGGATCACTTGGAGACCCAAGTAACAGGCCCTCTATATGAGAAGGGTTTGACGAGTCTTTCCTGGCGTGAAAAGCTCTTGGCCTATGGCGAAGTGGAGCTACGTTACCTGCAAGCAGACCCTTTGACATACCGATTTTTCTATCGATTGGTCAAAGACATACGTCTTCCGGCCTTGCAGCCCATAAGTAAGCAGCTACAAGAGGAAGCTACTGCATATTTTCAACAAATGAATATCATACTGGACCTACCACCCTTGCTGTTACACCATGTTGGCTTTGTGATCCAGGGTTACAATGAGCAGTTTTTCCATTTGCACGGGTTTGAAGGTTACACAGACGAAACCATTACTAACTACCTGGATGGTATAAAGGCACATTTGGACTTGGTGAAGGATTAATGGGTCAAGGACTAGGCAATGTTAGCGGAAGAATGCAGACGAGTGAAAACTGTTGAGTGAACACAGTTAAATCATACAGGTGAGTGAGTAGAAGTAAGACTGTCCAAAGGAGGTAGGTTCATGGCCATTCAAATGATTCAAATCAAGAATCCTCGGGAGGGTGATCCCTTATTGACGATTGAAGTGGATGAACGGGGTCGGGACAAGAAAGAGACCTTGGTTTTTGTCCATGGGCTGGGTGGCAATCTACGCCAGTGGTCGGCGGCCTTAGATTTTTTTGAGACGGACTATCATGTCATCGCCCTTTCCTTACAAGGGCATGGACAATCGGACAAACCCGAGGGTGATCATTCCTACTCCTTAGATGCCTATGTACAGACTGTCCTAGCTGTGTTGGAACAGCTTGACGTGAAGACCTGTACCTGGGTAGGTAACTCCATGGGTGGGGTTGTGGGCTATGCGCTTATGGAAAAGGTCCCTGGGATAATACGGCATATTATCACCAATGGAACTGCGCCGAAGATTACTACCGGAAAGGCTGCCTTGAAACTCTTAAAATGGGCAGATAGGACCCTAATTGGCCTCATGGGATTTGACGGCTACCTGTCCTTCGCTGCAAAGCATACTTCAACGTATGACCATGCCCAAAGGGAAGTCCTGGACCTCTTCCGCCAGTCCACACCAAGGACGATCATTACCAGTCATCAGGTGCTGGGTGTGTATGACTTCACCGGGGTGATCGCCAAGGAAGGGGTTCCTGTAACTATTATCGAGTCTCCTGACGATAAATCCATTAATGGTTATATTAGGCCCATTCGGGACCAGCTTGATAGTCTGGATCATGTACGGTTTGTTGCATTTCCTAAAACTGGCCACGTATGCAATTTGGAACTGCCCGAGGCCTACAATCAACTGGTGGACCAAGCCATTTCCATGCATAATCCCCACCCACAAGGGTAACTCCTAAACAGTAGAATGTGAAAGGAGACCCCCATGGGATTATCACCAAAAGAAATGAGCATTAAGATCGTACAAAACCTCAGGTCCAAGACCGGAAAAGACCTGCAGGCATGGTTCAAGAATATAGACAGGCAGGATCTGAAAGAGAAAAAGGCCATTAAGGCCTGGCTCAAAGACCAAGGTCTAGGTAATAGCACAGCCATGGTCATTGCCGACCGCTACCTCCATGGTGGTGTTGGAGAGTACGACGACGGGCCTGCCCTTGAAGACCAGCTTTTCAGTGGTCGATTTGAAGGGTACAGACCCCTTTATGATCAACTGAAAAAGGAAATACTGGCCATGGGTGAGGATGTGACTTCCTCTCCCTGCAAGACTTACATTCCCTTTTCAAGAAAGAAGCAGTTTGTTATTGCCCAGCCCAAGAAGGATGGACTCATAGTGGGTCTGGCCTTAGGGGAAACGGACAGTACAAGGGTCAAGCCAGCCAAGGGCCTGGGCGGTTCTGACCGGATTAGCCACATGGTTGTGGTGGAAAGTGCTGACGACTTTAAGGACCTCATGGCCGTTATCCAAGAAGCTTATGCCAAGAACGGATAGGAAGCATTCTATTGAAAAACAAGAAAAAGCCATTCTTCCATGACCCAACCAAGGGCCATAAAGAGAGTGGCTTTTATGTGAGGAAATTGCATAATTCAACTTTCAACTTCAACAATTAAAATGCACAACAAAT
>CAYFHQ010000158.1:0-6010 GCA_964342805.1 uncultured Peptostreptococcaceae bacterium
CAATTTCAGTAATCACTGCATCGGGAAAGTTAATCCGTAGCATTTGCTCTGCTTCATCTCTCACCTTTTGATGTAGACACCAGCCTGGCCATGATTGGGGGCAAGTGGAAGCCCCTTATCCTTTGGCTCCTCATCCAGTTCCCCCAACGGCGATACGGAGAAATAAGACGATTTATCCCCACGGTGACCAACAAAATGCTCAGCCAGCAGTTAAAAGAACTGGCGGCCGACGGGCTGATTCATAGAAAAGACTATCAGACGGTGCCACCCAAGGTGGAATACAGTCTGACTCCCTCTGGAAGGAGCCTGGAGCACATTATTGAAAGCATGTGTGTTTGGGGGATCGACCACATGGACTAGTATCCAAACCCATACCAGATACTGAAAAGTGCATACTTGTTGGGGAAAAACGACCATGATAGAGTGATGGAGCGCCAGAGATAAAAAGAGGAAATTATGGATAAGAAAGTAAAAATTCAAGTGTTTGGTATTCCCGGTGAATACCCATCCACATCGGGTTGCGGATGTGGCCCAGCCAAAACCATGAAAGAAATGTTCGAGGACGTTCAGGTCCAGCTCATGGGTACAGACGTGAAGGACCATATCGATTTGACCTTTGTCAATGTGGAGGAAGAAGACATTCAGACCTACGAATACGCAAGAAAAGCGGTTGAAAATGGCTATGGCTACCCACTGACAGCCATCAAGGACCGTGTGCGATTCCACAACTCAATCCCAGCCAGCCAAATCTACCGTTTGGTCAAGCAGCAGTTGAGATAGGACGAGGCCATGGAAAAAACACAAACACAGGCAAATGACACCAGCCAGCAGGTCCTGGACCTCCTGGCCAACTTCCCCCTGGTGGGGATTGCCCCAAGAGACCACTTTACCACAGACCACCCCATCCTTGCTGACATGCACCCGGACAAGGTCTTAAAAGGCTTTCAGTCGGTCATTGTCTTTGGGGAGGGCAAACATAAAAAACCAGAACTTAACCGAGTTCCAGAGACATTCCAAGACCACTTGGCCCTGCTAACGACACCCCTGCAGGTGGTAAACTCCTGGAAAGCCAAGGCTACCAGGCAACCATCGTCCACAAGAGCCACTTGGATGTGTCCCTGGTGGACATGGCCGTCCAAGCAGGCATTGGGGAACTGAGCCCGGTGGCCTCCCTGGTGGTGAAAAACTATGGACTGACCCCGGTCATCCAGGCCATTGTGACCGACGCCCCCCTAACGGCATCCCCCCTGCCCAAGGCCAAGGCCCACTGCATCCAGTGCAACCTCTGTCTACGGGTTTGCCCCATTCGAGACGAGGCCCTGGCTCCTGGTGATATGAGCAAGTGCGCCTGCAACAAGTGCGTTGTAGTATGCCCGGTTTAGGAGGATGACAATGAAAACATTCGATATAAAAATCCTCACGTCCACAGTGGTTACCTGTGCCGTTTACGCAAAGGAAGTCCTAGGCAACGACCTGTCTGGTCTAGCCGGAGGCGGATGCGGGGGCAGCGGCGGTGGTTGTGGCTGTGGCGGTGGCAGTGACTCCCTCCTTACGGAGGAGGACCTGGTTGACATCTTCAACGACATGGATGGATACACCATGGAAGTGGTCAACCACGACCACCAGGCTCAGGCCTATTACGACCACCTGTTAAAGGCCCTGGCCAACCATGGCGTGGAGGCAGCAGTCCATGACCAAACCGTGGAGTACATCAAGTCCACACAAAACCCCATTGTCATTGCCAATGGGTCCATAGTCGCCATGGGACGACTCCCAGAAAACTATGAGCTAATCGTTGCCCTGGAAACCGGCCAGACCATACCCGTTGGACCTGCCGCCGGTTTTTAACCCCTCGCCTCCCGAGGGACAACCTTATATTGCTACAACTCCCAAAAAGGACGATGGTGCTTCCCCCATGAAGCGCGCCATCGTCCTTTTTACCGTTCAGTTATGCTATTGAATCACATTTGAAAAACCATAAGTCTTGAAGACTTCCTGGGCCTCACTGGACAAGAGGTAGTCTAAAAAGTCTCTTGCAAGAGCCCCTTCAGAAGCCCGGCCCAGCCAGTAGGTCCCTTCCACCCGGGCTGCCTCAGGCAGGTCAATCACCTCAACCCGTCCCTCCTCAGCCGTCATGGCGTCGGTCCGGTAAACCAGGGCACTGTCCGCTTCACCCAACTCTACCTTCATTAAAACTTGACGGACATTGGACTCTGCTGAAACCAAGTTAGCAAGGACGTCCGCTGAGAAAGTCTCCCCGTAAAGGGCCCCTGCCTTGTCCAAGACCTGGCGACCATAGTCACCAGCCGGAACTCCTAAGTCTGCCAAAACCAAACGTTGGGGTTTTCTCAAATCTCCAAGGGACTCAAGGTCCACTTCACTCTCTGAGGAAACCACTACAACCATGTCGTTGGCCACAAGGGCCTGGCCCTCTATCAAGACCCCCTCTTCCACCAAGTCCATGACATGGCCCTTGTTGGCCGATAAAAAGAGGTCTGCGCCAGCACCGTTTTCCAGTTGGGTCCGCAGGGTCTTTGACCCCGCAAAGTTGAGTCTTACGGTCACCCCAGGATTGACCTCCTGGTAAGCTTTAGCCAGGTCTGACACCACGTCGGTCAAGGAAGAGGCCGCAAAGATCACTAAGTCTTCTTGGCTCACGTTCCCTTGGCCTTCCTGACCGCCGCAGGCTGTGAAAACAACCACTACAGCCAATACAAGGCTAAGAAGGATCAAGGACTTACTCATCGCCTTACCCTTCACGGATCACCAACTCGTCACCCTTTTTCAGGTCACCGCCCTTAAGGACCTTGGCAAAGATCCCTTCCCTGGGCATAATGCAGTCCCCAACCTTGTGGTAGATCTGACAGTGGTTATGACACTCCTTGCCGATCTGGGTCACTTCCAAGTCCACCTGGCCGGTTGTGAGAACCGTTCCAATGGGCAGGGCGGACAAGTCGATGCCCGACACAATAATATTTTCTCCAAAGGCCCCATTGAGGAGGTCGACCCCCTTGGCCTTAAAGTCTTCGATCTTTTCAAAGGACAAGAGGCTCACCTGTCTATGCCACTTGCCCGCATGGGCGTCCCCGGCAATCCCATGGTCTTCCACCAGGGTAATGGTCTCCTGTTCTGATTTTTGAATGCCTTTTATGTCACTGGTACAGACTGCCATAATTGTCGCCATCTTAGCCCCCTATCTGACTCATGATCCGAGTGTCTCTACAATTTTCTATATCTTTTTCAGCGTCCTTGTCAGACGGACGATCCTTATCAGCACCTGTCACCTGGTCAAACCGATGTTCCACAGGTTTCATTTGAATGGCCCTGGCCAGTGCTTCTTCAAGCCCCTGGTCATCCACCCCAGACCGCATGAGGTCCCTTATGGACAGGCCTGTATTGGCATGGAGGCAGGACTTCAAAAAGCCTTCCGCTGTCAGCCGCACCCGGTTACAAGACTTACAAAAGGCATGACTAATGGGGCTGATAAAACCAATATTACCCTTGGCCCCTTCCAAGCGGTAGTGGACAGCCGGCCCGTTTCCAGTAACCCGCTCCACCTCCTGGAGCCTGTAACCCGCCTGACTGATATGGTCCAGGACCTGGTTGTTGGACATCCCTTCAAACTGGGCCCCACACCCAATGGGCATGAGTTCTATAAAACGAACATCCATGGGGTAGGCCTGGGTTAACTTGACAAAATCAAGTATTTCACCGTCGTTTACCCCCTTCAAGACCACCACATTCAATTTCACTTTTATGCCTGCTTCCATGGCCCTGACAATCCCCTGCCAGACCCCATCGAAATGGTCAAAGCGAGTAATCTCTTTAAACACCTCACCACGCAGGCTGTCCAGGCTCACATTGAGTCGGTCCAGTCCCGCATCGATCAGGTCATCCAGCATTTCATTGAGGCGAACCCCATTGGTGGTCAAGGCCACTTCCTCAATCCCCGGGGTTGCTTTAATAGCCCCAATAAGGAAGGTCATATTCTTTCGGAGCAGGGGCTCCCCGCCGGTCAGGCGCACCTTGCGGATACCCAATTTTGCAGCAGCCGCCACAAAACGAATGATCTCTTCATGGCGCATAATGTCCTTGTGGTCCATCATGGCCACGCCCTCTTCCGGCATGCAATACTGACACCGCAGGTTACAGCGGTCGGTCAAGGATATGCGGATATAATCTATTTCTCTACCTTCCGTGTCTCTCACGGTTTACTCCTTAATCATTTGCTCGATCTGGTCTACGATTTGATCATAGGCCTCGAGGGCCAATATTGGCACTGGACGTTCACCGTCCCACACTTCCAGTTTACAGTCTGTCACCACCCCTAACAATGTGGAGGAGTCACAAACCGTCTCACAGGACCTGGCCTGGCGGACCACTTCATACTTGGGATAAGCAGAATACTTGTATCCTTCAAAGAGGACAATGTCCATGTCCCCCTGTCTTTCAATCAAGGTTTCCAAGCCCGCTTCCTGGGTTGGCGTCTTTTCCAAGTGGGCCACTTGACTCCTGGAAGCCAGGATTACACGCCCCGCACCAGCTTGGCCGTGGCGGTAGGAGTCCTTGCCCTCCTGGTCCATTTGAAAATCGTGGCCGTCATGTTTAATGGTCCCCACTCGATAGCCCCTGGAAACCAGTCGGTGGATCACTTCCACCATTAAAGTGGTTTTCCCTGAGCCCGACACGCCGGATATACCCACCACAAAGGGTCCTTTGCCAGCCGGCACCTTTGGCTCGGGTTGGCCTGGTTGGGGTATGATAGAGAGTATGGGTGCGGGCGCATCTTGACAGGCCTCTGTGGGAAAAACGTGGACCTGTTTGTATTTGAGCAGGACATCAATGACGTCTCCCAAATGGAAGTCATACCGCTGGGTGATGGCCCGGGGTATGGACATGGTCAGCGGGCTGTCGATCCCCGCCACTTTCAACCGCATTTTGTCATGGTCCATATGGCTGGCAATGTCCAAAATCGTGGCGGAAAAGACGTTGTCACTCTCCCCGCCGGACAAGGGATCGTCCCAGTCCGACCGGACGTAGAGGACGTGTTCGGGCCGTATGCCCACCATGACCTCCTGGCCCTTTTTAAAAGATGCGCACTGGCCTAGGCCCTTAACTTGGACGCCGTCAATATCTACACCGACTTGGTCGTGTCCTTCCTGGCTAATCACCCCTGAGACCATGTTGCTAAAGCCCAGCATTCGTGCCGTTCTTGCAGCGTTAGGGTCTCCAAATACCTGGTCTCTTGTTCCCACTTGGAGGAACTTGCCCTGGTCCATAATGGCCATGGTGTCGGCCAGTTGGTAGGCCTCGTCCAGGTCGTGGGTTACAAAGACCATGGGGATCTGGAGCCGCTTCTGAACGGACTTGACCAGCTGTCTCATGTCTTCCCTGAACATGTGGTCCAGGGCGCTAAAGGGCTCGTCCCAAAGGATCATAGCGGGCTCCAGCATGAGGGCCCTGCCAATGGCAACCCGTTGGGCCTGGCCGCCAGATAAAGTAGCTGGCATGGCAGTTTCCAGGTCTTCTAGACCCAGTAGGTGCAGGAGGGACTCATAGGCTTCTTGGTGCTTTTTATGGTCCCGTTTGGGAATGGCATAGAGGATATTGTCCCGGACACTCATGTGGGGGAACAAGTAACTTTTTTGCTGGATATAACCGATTTTTCGTTTCTGGATGGTCTCATTTACCGGCCCTGTCCCTAGCGTGGCCCCTTGGCTGGCAAAAAAGGGCTTCGAGTCGTGGAGGATAAGCCCCTCGTCCGGGTCCATCATGCCGGTGATCATGTTGAGTAGGCTGGACTTGCCGCACCCTGAGGGTCCCAAGACCACCAGGAGTTCATTTTTCTTTACGTCGAAGGCACAGTCCATCTGGAGCTGGCCCAGGGTCTTTTTAATTTGGCAACTAAGCATGACGGTCCCCCCTTGTCCAGGCGATCAAATGTAGGCCCAGAAGAAGGCCTAGGGACACCAGGACCATGACCCGGGCAATGCCCAGGGCTACGCCCATG
>CAYFHQ010000159.1:0-5966 GCA_964342805.1 uncultured Peptostreptococcaceae bacterium
AAGGGGCAAGCCTTGTATGAGTTTGCCTTGGTCCTGCCCCTCTTTCTGCTGATCCTCATGGCCATCATATCGGTGGGACTCCTGATCTACACCAAAACGTCCATTGTGTATGCCTGTTCACAAGGGGCAGAAGTTGGCGCTGAGATTTGGCTGGACACTGAGCGGACCGAAGAGGAAAAGAAGACCCTCATTGAAGAGACCGTCAAAAAAGTCTTTCGGATGGAGGAGTCTGACACCCACCGGACCCTGACCATTACCCAAGACGGTCAAGACCTGGTGGTCAAGCTTGAATATGACTATACCTTGGCCCTGCCCTTTGTTGAGTTTCTGTTTGATGACGACGGGGCAATCAACTTAGAACATGAGGCAAGATATGCGATTCACTAAACCAATGAGCGTCATTGACAATCAGAGCGGCAACATTATGGTTCTTTTCTGTTGTCTCATGCCCGTCTTCCTGGCTTTTATGGGAATTGTCATGGACTTCGCATGGATCATGCACAATGAAATGTTACTGGATGAAGCCACCCAGGCGGCAGGAGACTCCATTATATTAGCCCTTGATATCGGTCAAAGTTCAGCTCTTGGTCTTGCGGTTCTGGACCAGGACAAGGCTGAGGAGATGGCCACAAGCTACCTGCAAAAAAATGTCGAGACAGCCCAAGTGGTTGCATGTGAGTTTCCCAACCCCAACGAAATGACCTTAAACACAAAAGTGGTCATACCAACGGTTTTCTTGCGATTGTTTGATATGGAGACGGTCGAAGTTACCTCGAAAACCTTCTCAAAGGTGACCTACACAGGAGGATAATATGGCACTTCTTATAGTTGGACTCACATGTATCCTAAGTCTCTTCATACTGTGGCCATTCGACAAAAAGAGTTCTTTAAAAAAGCAAATCCAAGCTATGGATCAAAAAACTGCCCTGGAGTCCCACCATGGAAGTCAAGAAGTAAACAGTATTCTGGTAAAACTGATGCGCCTTGGCCACTATGTAGTAAACGGACTGGGCCTTCAACCCACCCTGGGTTGGACGAAAAAAACGACAACACTGATTCAACAAGCAGGCATGAAAAAGGTGGTAGACGAGCGAGATGTTTGGGCTTTGAAGTTAGGGCTCGCCTCAGGCTTATTGGTCTATGTGTCAATACTCTCCTTGTCCTTGTCTGGACTGGCTGTCTGGGCATCATGGGCCATGGTGCCCCTGGGTTTCTTTTGGCCACAAATGTGGCTCAAGGAAAAAGCGGCAAAGAGGGAGGCTGAAATCAGGAAAGAAATGCCCTATGTCTTAAACTCCATTGCCATAATGACAGACGCTGGTCTAGACCTTTTTCAAGCCATTGGGGAGACTGCAGGAAGCAAAACCGGTGCACTCACAGACGAGTTCACGTTGACCTTATCGGAAATTCAAGCGGGGTTTTCCCGTGGTGAAGCATTGATCCGTATGGCTGACAGGGCCAATGTGACTGAACTGACACTGTTTTTATCTTCCTTAACACAGTCCTTGGAAAAGGGGAGTGAGGGCATATCCGCCCTCCTCAAAAAGCAAGCAGATGAACTTTGGAGGTCACGGAAGAACAAGGCAAAGGAACTGGCAGAAAAAGCGTCAATGAAGCTGTTTATGCCCATGCTCCTTTTGGTTATGCCAGCCCTACTGATCTTCCTTTTGACACCAGCAGGCTTTGTCCTGGTTGAGTTCATTATGTAACCCCGGAGAACAGAGCATCAGGTTCGAGAATTGTTTGGCGGCAATATGACTTGATAAACGTACAGCATGTACGGCCTGAAGCTCTTCTCAATATAAAATATTGAAGGGAGCAACAAACATGAAGCAAAACAAAAGAATGATCGCTTGGGTATTGGTGTTCAGCATTTTGCTGAGCAACTTTGGGATGCCTGTATTCGCAGACCTGGATATGGGCTCTCACACAAGCCCCCAAGCAACCGTTGGCGACGTCCAAACGGTAGTGGAAGGTGACAATGATGTCACGTATGAGTATGTGAAAGAAGAGGTAAGCCGAACCAAGGAGTATTACCACTGGAAGACGGTGACCAAAGAAAAGGAAGGGAAGGTTCCTGGTCAGGTTGATGAACTAGCTGGATACAAGATTCCAGCCCACACTCAAACCTGGATTGAGACTAAAGAAGTTGAAGAGAGAACCATCTGGAAAAAAGAAAAAGTACTCGACGGTTACTACAAAGATGTAGAAGTTCCCCAACCTGATAAAAAGGGAACGGAGTGGGTGCCTGCTAAGACCCATACGCGAACTTGGACGACTGGGGGCTACTACAATGAAACGACAAGAAGGGTAAAACGCCAAGGTGAGTTAAAGACTCGTAAAAATATCGTTTCGTATGGTTACTATAAGACAGTTAGAACACCTCAACCAGACAAGGTTTCAAGTTCATGGGTGCCGCCTGTCTATCGATATGTAACAAAGGTCGTAGGTGGTTCTTATGAATATAGGAACAGACTCTTGCCTGACGGAACCCTTGACCGTTACCGTGTGTGGGTACCGAAAAAGGAAACCGTTCGTGAAACTGTAAGTGCTGGCTACTGGAAGGAAACGCGAACACCTCAACCGGACAAGGTTGAAAGTGTGTGGGTGGATGATATTACCTACGAATATGAAACCTATCGTGAGCCAGACTACTATGAAACAGTAACAGACAGGACTTGGGTACCTGAACGAACGCATAGTGAAACCATTATTCTCGAGGATGGTTACTATAAAGACGTTTGGATTCCACAACCACCGAAAATTGTTCAGGAGTGGGTTGAGCCTCAATATAAAGACGTAATAGACCGAGTGATCCCAGCTTATGTTGTGGAAATTGAACACGTTGAGACAATTCCAGAGGCAACATACAGCTCTGACACGCCTGTAATGGGTCAATATGACAACCAGTCAAGAACACCTGTAGCATTTTACAGAAAAGTACCTGGCATGGTTGATGGCATGGTCGAGTATGATCACACTTTCAAAGACTACAGTGCAGCCAATGAATCGGATAACGACGGTTACATTGAAACAGTTGTCTATGAATACAAGTGGGAAAAGGTCAACACAGTTTCAAATAAAACCCCAGTGTCCATTAAACTAGGGAATGGTACAGCAGTACAAGGCTACATTCAACATGGTTCTACCTACTTAGACAATGGCTCAACCATGCCATTTGACGCCATCGTACAAGCTGCCAACGGCAGTTACTATTTCAAAGGAACCCATGGAACAGTCGAAGTATCCGCCAAAGACTTCGAAAATCACGGCAAAACATTCCCTGCAAAGTATGAAGACGGTACAGATGCCACAGTTAAATACTGGCTTGGTTCTTACTATCTAGGAGACTCAGCTATACCCGTTGGCATGACTTACAAGGCAGCCAATGCCCTTTATTATCGGGTGACGGAGTCGGGCAAGGAGACTGTTACTGAGAAAGAGTTTAATGAAATCGGCGTGCCTGATTTCTGGGCAAGCCTTACAGGCAATTGGCTAGAAAATGAAGCAAAAAGAAACGAAGCAATTCAACGCCTAAAAGAAGATCTTGCCAAAGGAACACTACTCCTTAACAATCCAGAAAACGTCAACCAGGTGAAGCTTGTACAGTACCTTCTGGGAACAACGCCAACAGGGACATATAGTGATACTGATATGCACAAAATGCAGGATGCACGTGCTGCAGTTGCTAAACCAAGTTTGGATGACGCTGGACTCATCAGCTTGACACCTGAGCTGTTTGGCGATCTGGAAGACTACAAGCTTTATCGTGAGCAGTATGTGCCGAATCAGAATTTCATTTCAATGCTCATTGGTTTTGTGAAAGGATTTACAAATGGCATTGTTGATGAGTTCACTGAAACAGCAGTTCTACTTACGAAAGCAGCTTCCATGGTTATCTCTGGTGAGGATATTGTCGGCAAGATTTGGAATGTAGTTGATGGCGCTGTGAGCGTTGTAATCCAGTCCGTTCAATTCGTTATGACAATGGACGTAGCAAAAATAGCACAGATTGGTGTGATTCTACAAGACATCGGCACGATGATGATGGATGCACTAAGCAACTTGTCGACCTCACAGATTGGTGAAGCGATTGGCTACATAACTGGTATTTTATCAGGAAACGCAGCCAAAACAGTTGTAGCCCCAGCAGTTAGTTCATTTGAAAATGCTGTTGGTGGTGGTATTATTAGTGATATGATGCGTACGCTAGGAAAGTTTGCTAACGGAGCAAGCTCTGGCTTTACGGGTCTATGGAACAAGTTTAAGCAACTCATTTCAAATACATCCGACTTTTTCACGAAATCAGGAGCTTCAACACCTTCACTAGGTCTTATGGATGAGATTGGTGAGGAGATTTTGAAGGGAGCGACTAAACTTGTAGACGATATTATCTTTGAAGGCGCTGAAGAAGCATCCAAGCATCTGAGAAGAAAAGCTTATGATGAATTTGCTACGGCTACAAATGGTCTATATGGTTCTGCTGAAGAATCAGCAAACACCTTTGTGAGAATTTTGAAGGATGAAGATCCATGGCCAATTGGTTTCGATAAAAATGCTGCAAAAACAACTCTAAAACCGGGTCAAAGGTTTGAAATGGCAATAAGTCCTGGACAGGCTACTGATATGCCAGGAGGGTTTGGAACATTCGATGAAATTATGGATGTAGATTATGTTAGAAATCAACTTGCTGTCAAAGCTGAGTGGAAACCAAATATAGACAGAGTTGTTGTCTATGAGGTTGTAGATGAGTTACCAGTTATTTCTGGTACAGTAGGCCCTCAAATAGATGAGGCATTAGGTAAGTTCTTATCCGGTGGTGGCCATCAAGTACAAATGCTTGTGAGTCCAGCTGATAGAATGAAGTATCTAAAAGTGATTGAAGTAAAAGATATTAACTAAGGAGACCAGCTATGAAAAGTCAAGCATAAGACAGAAGAAAGATTAATCATGTTTGTGCTCCCAAAAAAGGCCGCACTGAACTAAGCATCTCAAAAGATGCATTGAAAAAGTGTGTGTAAATGTTAGTTACTCAAGATTAAAAGGTACGTTATCAATAAGGATCTTATGAAGAATCCTAACAAGCTTACCTGCACAGTGACCAAGAGCGTTGTAATGACTACGGCCCTGTGAAATTTTAAGATTGTAATAATCGCTAAAGGTTTTGTTATTCTTAACAACGTTGTGGGCGGCGTTGACTAGAGCATATCTTAGAAGTCTAGAACCGCGCTTTGACATACGTGTATTTCTGGCTTTAAAGTTTCCAGATTGATAGACGATTGGGTCAAGACCAGCAAAAGCCAAGAGCTTACCCGCGGTTTTGAACCTATGAATGTCACCGATCTCGCCAAGAATCATAGCACCATTAAGGTAGCCAATCCCAGGCACTGTCATGATAACGGAATCGAGTGATTTCATAATGAACTTGATGTTTTCATGAACATCATCAAGCTGTCTATCCAGTAGTTCGATCTGTTCGATTGTCTGGGCTACTTGCATAGAGATGGTTGTGTCATAGACACCAACCGACTTCCGTGCTAGAACTCTTAAATCTGATGCAGTGTCTTTCTTGAAATGGCCTCTGGAAGCGACTTCAAGAAGATGCGTGAGATGAGTCAAATGCATGGAAGCAATCTCATGTGGTGCAGCTGCTTCTTTAAGCAGCGCATAGCAAGCTTTGCCATGAATACCGGATTTGAAAAAGTACTGAAGTTCAGGAAAGATTTGATCAACATAAGATGTCAGCTGAATTTTGAGCGAAGATCTGGACTTTATGAGTTTGCGTCTGAATCTACAGAAATCACGTAATCTCATGATTTCGATGTCGTGTTTAGTGACGAAACGATGTTGTTTAAACATAAGTGCTTTAGCGATAAGAAAGGTGTCGACTTTGTCGGTTTTGGTCTTGCGGATGTTGTTTTTACGTAAGGCCGACACTTCAATAGGGTTAATGACACACACCTTGA
>CAYFHQ010000160.1:0-5937 GCA_964342805.1 uncultured Peptostreptococcaceae bacterium
GTGGTTAGGAAACATGGACTCCACCAGGGCATAGCCTGCCGGGTCTTTTTCCTTGACCTCCTGGCGACCCTTGGCGATGTATACACCCCACATACCGCCCTTGCCTTCCGTAAAGGCTTCCCAAGGCCATAGTAGGAGTCCACAACAGAGGCCAAGTATTCTTGATCTAAACTACCTTCCTTGCTGAGTTCAACCAACCAATTTTTGGACTGGTAGCCCCACAAGCCCTAGCCCTCCTTGCCCCAGTCAGCCTTGTTCTTAGGCAGGGCAGCCATGGTGGCCTTGTAGATCTCTTTTTGCAGGGCTGGTCTAGCCCCAGGACTATTGACAGTACCAATCCCATAGTCATGGACCATGTGGAGAATTTCCTCATAGGCTGCGTCCCGATGCTCATAGTTATTGGTCACATACCAGTCGCCCCCCGTGGTTGGGGTTTCCTTCTGGTAGAGGGGTTGACCGGTCAGGGCATGGTCTGGGATCTTAGACTCCCCATCGGCCCCGTTGGGCATCATGAGCATGGCCCCATTGTTAGCCATGGCATTGGCGATTTCCACCTTGTCGTCCCCCTTGTGGGCTGTGAGGTAGAAACTCAATACATTGTAGCCCTCAGTAGCTGCTCGTCAGTTACCTGGTCTTGGGCTACCAGGGTAACGGGCTTGCCGTTTGGTGCCAGGTACTGAATATACTTGTCGTAGTATTTTCCATAGGAACCACCTAGATTTTTGGTATCCCTCTGAATATCATTGACGTCCACATAAACTTGATAGTTGGTGATGTCAAACTGGGGTTTGACAGTCTGTTGAACAGCCACTTGACCGGGACTTGACTCAAGGCCTTGTTCTGAGGTTTCTAGGCCCTTGGCTGGACTTGTGCAACCAGCAAGTAGGACCGCTGCTAGACTTGCTTCTATTAGGGTGGTCATCGTCATAGGTTGCCCCTTCCACCACCAGTTGGGCCCCTTAGTGGCGGATTTTCTCCGTTTTGGCTGCTGGGGTATTCTCAGGAACAAAAATTAAAACCTTGTCGATCCCCAGCATGGCAGAGACATAGCTCACAGCTATACCGTGATTGCCTGAGGAAACAGCCACTATTCCCTGCTCTTTTTCAGCTTGAGTTAGGCGGAGTAGCTTGGAAAAGGCCCCCCTGAGTTTAAAACTTTTGGTATGTTGGAGGCCTTCATTCTTAAAGTAGAAGGTCGTCTGGCCCTTGCTCAAACAGATAGACGGGTCCAGGGGCGTCTCATGGACATACCCTTGGATCAGTTCCTTGGTTTGTCGGATCAAGGCAAGGTCTAACATGACATTGCCTCAAGGAAGTCGCTGAACTTGTCTAGACCAATGCGCAGGTCCTCAGGAGAAAAGGCGTAGCCAATTCGGAGGAAGCCCTCCATGTCCAGGGCTGTCCCGGGCACCAGCATGACTCCCTTTTCTTCCAGTAGCTTGATACACAGGTCTTCTGACTTCATATCCAGATCATATTGCAGGAAGGCTGTTGTCCCCGCCTTGGGTTTTACGTAGGTAATTAGGGGTTGATTTTGAACCCACTGGTCTAGGATTTGAATGTTCTCACGGACAATCCGGTGGTTCCTTTCAATAATCTGGTCCTTGTGGTCTAGGGCAATACTGGCCAGGTAGTCGTCAATTCGGCCACAACTAATCGTTGTGTAGTCTCGGCGGCGGTTGACCGCTTCCACAAAGGAGGGAGGACCCACCACCCAGCCTATGCGAAGGCCAGCCAAGGAGAAGGTCTTGGAGATACTTCCAGAACTAATCCCCTTGTCATAAAGGTCTACAATGGACGTGGTAAAGCCACTGCCCTCATGGTCAAGCCCCCGGTAGACCTCGTCGCAAAGTACATAGGCGTCCACTGATTTGGCGATCTCAACAATCCGCTCCAAGAAGGCCTGGTCCATTAAGGCACCTGTGGGATTGTTGGGGTTATTGATACAGATGATCTTGGTATTCTCATTAACCATGGTAGCCAGTTCCTCCAGGTCAGGCAGGAACTGATTTTCAGGCTTTAACTTCAAAATATGAACCTTGGCTCCATAGGCTTCAGGTATGGAGTAGTGCTGCTGGTAGGTGGGCAGGACAGAGACCACTTCGTCTCCCAGCTCCACCAAGGCGAATAGGGTCAGGGCATTGGCTCCAACAGCCCCATGGGTGACTGTGATCTGGTCTGGTGCCACCTGTTGGTAGAGGGACTGGATGCCCCTGATCAACCGAGGGGACCCTTCAATGTCCCCATAGGACATTTGCATATCTAAAATGTTCTGGGTGATGGCCTCTTTTTGACCCGTCATATCCAGCAGGTCTGACACGGTCATGGACTCCACACAGGTTTCGGCCAGGTTGTGTTCACAGTTGTTTTCATAGAGGTTCATCCAGATTTCCACACCAAAATCTCTAATCTTCATTCTAGAACCTCCTTACAGGTCAATGGTTACGCCCAGCTGTTTCTTTTCCGCCAACTCCAGGGCAATTTTAGAGGTCATGAGGTCCTGGAGGGCAATACCCGTGGAGTCGAAGATGGTGATATCTTGATCAGACTGACGACCCGGCTTTGTGCCAAGGATGACCTCACCGATTTCACCATGGATGTCATTTTCAGTGATCAGGCCTGTCTTAAAGGCCTTTTCTGTCTCGCCCACATGAACAGCTTGGCCATAGTCATCTACCACAACAACAGAAGTCGCAAACAAGTGCTCATCGATCTCTTGCTTGCCTTCCATATCCGCTCCAACGCAGGAAATATGGGTGCCGGGCTGAACCCACTCCTTGTGGATCATGGCCTTTCTGGAAGGGGTAGCTGTGATGATCAATTCACTCTGCTTGACTGCTTCTTCCAGGGAATGAACGGGCTCAAATGTGATTTCCTTTTCGATCCCAAAGTGTTTTTTCAGCTTGTCTGCAATGGTCTTGGTATAGGCCACTGCCTGGTCTGCTGACATGGGGTCACAAATCCGAACGGTTTCAATGGAGTCCACCGCCAGGAGGGTGGCCGCAATCTCAAACTGGGCAATATGGCCAGTCCCCACCATGAGCAAGGTCTTTGCGTCCTTCTTGCCCAGGTACTTGGCCCCAATGGCTCCGGCTGCCCCGGTCCGCATACCCGTAATGTGGTCAGCGTTTAAGATGGCCAGGGGGGCACCCGTTGTGGAATCAAAAATCATGGTGGTGCCGATTAAGAGTGGCAGTTGCTTTTCCTTGTTTTCACCAAACCAAGACACCAGCTTGAGACCAAAGATGTCCGCCCCCTTCAAATGACCGGACTTGATATCCATATCTGCAACCCCAGGGTTAAACTCGTGGAAGACCATGGGGAAGAGGGCTGTTTTCTCCTGGGCCTTTAGGGTGTAGACCTCCTCAATGGCTTCAATGACCATGGGCATTTCCAAAACTTGCTCCAAAACTTCCTGGTTTAAGACTTTCACATTAAACATACGAGGCTCCTTCTCTTATCTTCACTCTTCATTGACCTGCCCCACAAGCTACAAGGACAGGATTCCTTATAAATAGTGTAGAGAATATTCACACAATGATCTTTGTACGATATGATAAGTTCATAATAGTTTTTTGTACTTTGTACAAATCAATCTGAACTTAAAGAGATTAGACTGGGTATTAGTCACTGACAAATACTAAGAAATCTAGACGATACAACCCTGCACCTGTTCTTTGAAAGGAGTTCCCATGGCCCTACATGTTAAAGAAGCCATGACCATGACCCACTTAAAACCCCTGCACCTGCTGGCTGGACAAAGCGGTCTTGGTAGGCAAATCGAAAAAATTGGTATTCTGGACCACGAAATCATAGAGGGCATTCTTGGCAATTTCCATAGGGGGGGACTTTGTCTTGACCACCTTCACCCCCATCCGGACCGACATGGAGGCCATCGGCCAGTGTATCCGGGACCTGGCCGACTGCAAGATTGCTGCCCTGGCCATTAAGTCCATTTATGTCACCCACCTGCCTGAAGATGTTTTGGCCTATGCCAACCGGGAAGGCCTCCCCATTTTTTTGTTTGATGAAGGGGTCTATTTTGAAGACATTATCGAGGACTTGATCAATGGTATGCAGGCCCGGTCCTTCATGGACCTCCTGGAAGCCAAGGTTGATGCGCTCTATCGCAAGGACCTGCGGCCCGCCATGGTTTTGGACATTGCCCGGGATATCAACCGCCAGTTTTTAGAGTCCATCCAAGTGGTCTATATGAAAGCCAAGGGCTTTGTGGCCAAGGACCAATTGATCCAGTACGCTGAACGCTACCTACGTAGCCGGCACCGGAGTCCCCATTATAGCCTGGTCCCTTACGAGGACGGCCTCATGGTCTTTCTTACAGGCCAAGACCTGACCGACCAGGGGGTCCAGCTGGACTTGGACTTCCTCATGCGGACCCTGGGGATAGATGCAGACCAGTATATGAGGGGCTATAGTGCCCCGCTTAAGGGGCTTGGACAGCTGGATACAGCTGTGAAGCAGGCAGTCTATGCCACCATGGCCTGTGACCTGGAGGGGGTTGACCTCATGGTGTATGGGGACTTGGGGATTTATAAGTTGCTGCTGCCGGCTTCGGGCAATGTATGGGTCCGCCAGTATATGGAGGATGTCTTGACCCCCATACGGGACTATGACGGTGGGAAGCTGCTGGAGACTGCGCGGACATACATTGGCCAAGGTGGGGATGTGGTTGCGACGGCAGAGGCCATGTACCAACACAAGAACACCATCCGCTACCGGCTACAAAAAATGAAAACCCTCCTGGCCTGCGACCAAGAGGGTGACTTCTATGAGCAATTATCCATTGCCATTAAATGCGAGCAGATTATGAAGATGCGTAAAGACGCTAACTTTGCTGGTTAGGGTCTATGGGTTGATGTTACCCTTTTCCAAATCCACCGCCCTAGGACATAGGGCGTCAGGGTGAATAGGAGGGCAAAGGTGAGGCCCAACAAGGCCCACTTGACAGCGGTGGCAATTGCACCCATCCAGATCAAAAGGCTTAGGCTGGATGGGTAAGTGGCCATGCCCGCAACTGCCATGATGTTTTCGACAAGGTCAAAGGCTACCCCCAGGGCTGGCAAGCTTATGGCCCAGGAAAACTTAGGTAGGCGGCTGGACAAGGTGGCCATCCACAGGCTCAGGGTCACACCATACACCAGTGGCCAGGGAATGTCCATGGTAAACCGAGTCAGGATATAGCGGTTACGGCCTTCTGGTCCCAAGCCCTCTGCCATGTTCCGAAACTGGTCAGGGGTATAGAACCACTGGGTGTCCGGCGTGGACGCCCTCCGGTGCGACAGCGCGGACGTAGTCTGAGGCCAGGGGTAAAACCCAGGCCATAAAGCCTCCAAAAAGGACAAAGGCTATGATGAGCCTCAAGGGTGTCACCTGGTTTTCGACCCAGGTGACATATCTAGTCAATTTGCCTGGCTGGTCTTTTCTTCTATCATTCATCGACATTTCGTCTCCTTATTTAGCCCTTCCTTAACTTGGTCAGTTCCTCATGGATCATCCCTAGCAACCAGTCTTTTTCCTTAGGCACTTCTTCTAAAAGACGGTTGACCAATACGGGTAGTTTGTAGGTCTCAACCTCTTCCAAGGCCACAGGACTATGGGCCAGGTACTCTTCCAGGTAGGTGGTTTTGAACAAGGTAGTCACTTGGTCGACAAGGGACCACATTTCCTTTGGGATCATGGTTCTACTAAAGGGGGTGCCCAGTAGATAGTAGGTTCGGGCCACGTCTCCGGCAGGATGACCACTATAGCCATTCATCCAGTCGATGACCCACATTTGGTCCTCGGTGGCCAAGACATTGTCAGGATGGAGGTCACCGTGGCAGAGACTTATCCCCTGGGGTAGGCCATTAATGTGCGTTAAAACCGCATCTTTTTCCCCTGGTGGAATGTTTTCATTTTGTAGCACAGTCATTTTGC
>CAYFHQ010000161.1:0-5749 GCA_964342805.1 uncultured Peptostreptococcaceae bacterium
CCTTGGAAGCAGAAGGGATTCAACCGGTTGGTATTGTCAATACCCATGGACACGCCGACCATTGTGGTGGGAATGCCTACCTGGTCCGTCATTACAAGTGTAAGATCTATACCAGTGTAGCGGAGAAGCCTTTTGTAGAAGAGGGTTGGTTGGAACCCTACACCCTGTTTGGGGCAAGGCCCATGAAGGCCCTGCGAGGAAAGTTGGTCCAGCACAAGGGAAGCCCGGTTGACCAAGTCCTTGAACCGGGCCAAGTCAATCTCTTTGGCCTTGACCTGGTCCTCCATGACTGTGCCGGCCACAGTCCGGGCATGATCGCAGTAGAAACAGAAGAAGGGGTTATGTTTTCTGGGGACAGTGTCTTTGAAAAATCCTTAGTGGACCGTTATCCCATGCTCTTCCTCTACGACCTGGACGGGGTCATGAGAACCCTTGACCATTTAAGCAGGGTCGATGTAGACCATGTTGTCCCTTCCCATGGCAAGATCATGAACAAGGAGTCCTTCATGGAGGTGATTGAAGCCAATCGGAAGGCCTATAGCCTCATAAGGGAGACCATCTTGGAAGCTTGCGGCCAGGAGGGTAGGGGTGCAAGCCCTGAAACCATCCATGGATGGCTCACTGAAAAGCTGGACCAAAAGGAAAATGTGGTCCAGTACCACCTTAACCATGCTGTGATTCATAGTCACTTGGCTAGCCTTGTTGACAAGGGGCATGTTGAAGCTGTAGTAGATAGAGGTCTAGTCACCTATAGGCGGATGGACCTATAGATTGACCTCTTCTTCCATAGAGTAGTGGCAGCATATGTCCAGTTGGAAGAAGCCTCCTATCAACTTGCACAATAAATAAAAGGAACTGCACAGAGTGATCTGTTGCAGTTCCTCTATTCGTTCACTATATGGGACCTGTCTTGTAGGGCTGGAAGAAGGGTCTTGCGACCAGTTACTCCTTATTCCGGATAGACGTGTCCTGCTGTAACTCTGAAAACTCCAGGTTAACCGCATGTTGCTTGTCCCTTTGTTGGTGGGAAAATGCCCGGTCTCCCTCAAAACCAATGTAGGTCGTTCGTAGAGGTAGTTGAAGGGAGAAGGTACTCCCTTCCCCTGGAACAGAAGACACATTGATCTGTCCCCCGTGGAGTTCCACCAAGTTTTTCACTAGGGAAAGGCCAATACCATGGCCCTCGTGGCTCCGGTTGAGGGTAGTGTCCACTTGCTCAAAGCGGTTGAAGATCTTTTCCTGGAACTCTTCTGCAATACCAATCCCCTGGTCAATGACGTCCACCTGGACAAAGTCTTCAGTGGGTTCGTCTATCTGGATAATGATCTCAGACCCTGGGTCTGAGAACTTAATGGCATTGGACAAGAGGTTCATCATAATCCGGTCCAGCTCAAAGGGATCACACTCCACCAGACTCTCTTCCAAGTCAGTTTGAAGACTGACGGTCAGGTCCTTTAGGTCCAGGTAGGGCTGGATGGTGATAATCAGCTCTTCGCAGAGGTAAATGATGTCCACAACATCGATGTTCAACATGTACTTGTCCGCGTCCATCTTGGTAATGTCAATCAGGTTGTTGACCACCCGCAAGAGGCGGTAGGAGTTGGACTTAATAATGTGGGTATAGGACCCAACATTCTCTAAAAGCTTGTCATAGTTCTGCTTGTTGAGGTAGAGTTCATTCAACTGGACAGCACCCAAGATCACATTGAGGGGGGTCCGCAGTTCGTGGGACAAGTTAATGAAGTAGTCATTTTTGAACTTCTCATGTTGGATGATTTCGTCATAGAGGGCCTGGTTCTCCGTAAGTTTTTCACGGAGCTGGCTGGTCTTGTCTTCCACACGTTTTTGCAGGGTCTTGCCCCGGTAGATAAGGAAGAGAATAATGGCAATGGACAGGCCGAGGATAATATTAAAGGCCTGGAGGTAGATCATGTCCCGATTCAAGCGGTCAGGCTCTTCCAGCCACTTGGCTGACAAACGGGTGACCCGACCATTGGTCTTTGACTCAATAATAAAGGAGTCCAGTTGGTTTTGAACCCGGTCCTTCTTGACCCAGTAGCCAGAATTCTTAAAATAGAGCTTTTGATCCACAAACTCCACATCGCTTATATCGTCGTCATATAAAATGGCATTGGTCTGATGATAGGGCATAATCGCCACATCAATTTCCTCGTTGTGGAGGGCCTCAATAACCTGTGAGTAGTGGGTAAAGGTCTTGAGCTTACCGGGAACAACCAGGCTGTTGACATAGTCGTCAGCCTCTTGTCCATCCCGGACCCCAATGGTTAGATTGGCCAGACCCTGGGCCGTTTCATAAAAACTATGGAGGTCATCCTTTTTAACCAGGTTTCGATTCTGGTAGGTCAAGAAGACGTAATACTCCTGGACAAAGAGGGGGAGGGTTTTCCCACCTCGGTGCATGCTGAAGTAGGTGCCATCATATAGGACATCCCCATATTCTTCGTAGGCCTTGGACGCCTGTTCTGGTGTATGGAGTTCCACAATCAGGTTATAGCCTTTTTGGTCAGCAAACTCCTTGATCATGTCATAGGCAAATCCAGCAGGCTCACCATTCTTGTCTGTAAAGATAAATGGATAGTCATTTATCACACCAATAAAGGTAAGATCCTCCATTACATCAGCCTGGGTATATGAAGTTGTCAAGGCAGTAAGGACCATGATGATAACCATGATCGTCAGCTGATGTCGTTGTTTCATGAAGTGACTCCTACTCTTGAATTCGTTCTGTTGCACTTTCTATGGCTTCCTCAGGGGTCTTTTCCCCAGTCAAGGCTTTGGTAACTTCGTCTTGTAAGATATAGGATATTTTATCATAGTAAGACACACGTGGTCTAGGCTTGGCACTATTTAAAAATTCTTGCATTTCAGTCAAATAGGGCATGATTTCCAGGACGTCGGGGTCCGAGTATAAAGACCGCTCCGATGGCAGGTAGTAGTGGGTTAGGACCATGTCCTTTTCCATTTCCTTGGACACCATGAACTTGATAAACTTCACAGACTCTTCCTTCTTTGTTGACTGCTCAGCAACCATAAAGAGCCAACCCCCATAGGTCCCGTGGCTTGTTCCGCCTTTTACACCAGATGGTAGGGGAGCGACACCAACATTTCCTGAAACCATGGAGTTTTCACCCTGAACTCGGCGCCATCCGGAGGGCCAATCCCGCATAAAGATCAATTGGCCGTTCATGAACTTCTCACGAACCGTGCCGGACTTAAAGGTGGTCACGTCTGGTGGTGCAACACCGTCTGTAAAGATCATGTCGGTCATGGTTTCCAGGGCTTTTTTAGCCTCTAGGCTGTTGAGAATCAGGTTGTTTTCCTTATCCAGTACATCTCCACCATACGACCATAAGAACTCTAAGTAATTGGTAGTGAGTCCTTCAAACTCAAACCAGGAACCGGCGATTCCATACATATCCTTTTCTCTATCCATAATGTACTTGGAGGTCTCAACCAGCTCATCCCAAGTTTCTGGGACAGGGCGATCATACTTGGCAAGGAGGTCCTTGCGGTAATACAACATCCCTGAGTCAATGCGGTAGGGTATGCCGTAAAGGGTGTCGTTAATGGTCCCCGCATCAACGGCACTGGTAAGTAAGGTATCTAGTTCGTCCTTGGTGAAGTGCTCTTCCAAGGATGCGATCCACCCTGCATTCACAAAGATAGCCGGCCATGTCACGTCTGCGTCAATGATGTCCACTTCGCCATTTTGTAGGGCTAGGGCATTACTAATAATTTCATACTTGTCGTTGGTGTTGTCAGGCAGTTCCACCAAGTTTACCCGAATGCTTGGATTCTTCTGCTCAAATTCAGCTATGGCCCGGTTGATAAAACCCAATTTATCCGGGTGGAAATAGACGTTGATTTCGGTCTTTTGGTTCATAACGTATACGATGTTAACTAAAATGCCTAGTACAATTAATGCGATGACTGCCAAAACCCCTTTATTCCGAAACATATTGCCCTCCGTTCATTCATTTTTCATACCTGAATAATAAATACCCGATCCGTCCACGATCAACCAGTTCGATCGCTGAAGAATCGGGTATCAATAGGATTAGGGAAGGATTGGCTTGTTGGCCAGTGGTGTTGACAAGACAATTTCTGTCCTTGTGCTCCCAATCGCCTGGATTTTGTCCAGTAACCGCTCTAAATCTGGTGTGTTGTGGAGCAGGGCTGTAATGGTCATACAGTCGTTACCGGTCACGTGGTGGCACTCAATGATAGCTTCGTGTTCGGTGGCCAACTTGAGAAATGCCTTGTGGGCACTTACATTGAGACCTACATGTATGATGACCTTTACCGTTAAGCCAAGCTTAAGTGGGTCAACAATGGCCTTGTAGCCAGTGATTACTTTATTTTCTTCCAGTCGCTTCACACGTTCTGAAACGGCAGGAGAGGTGAGGGAAACACGCTTTCCCAATTCCTTCATGGAAATACGGCCTTCCGTCTGTAGGATTTCCAGTATTTTGCGATCCGTTGCGTCCATGGATTCCTCCTCTTAACATTTAAGGGGTTACAGTGAAAACTGCTTACTAATTTAACTGTATCTATCTTATCACTTTTTATGGTGCATGTACATGCTGGAAAGGCAATGCTAGAATGAAGGAAAGATTTGAGTAATTCGTTTTGGGAGGATAACAATGGCGAATGTTAAAATAACAGAAACTATTCTAAGAGACGCACACCAGTCTCTGATTGCTACTAGACTAAAGACAGAAGAAATGCTACCGATCCTGGACCAACTTGATAATGCTGGATACCACGCTCTAGAAATGTGGGGCGGGGCAACATTTGACGCGTCTCTGCGATTCCTAAGTGAGAGCCCATGGGACCGTCTACGTGCCATTCGAAAGCAAGTTAAGAACACCAAGCTTCAAATGCTGCTTCGAGGCCAGAACATCCTTGGTTACAAGCACTATCCAGATGATGTTGTTCGTGAGTTTGTCAAGCACGCAGTGGGCAACGGGATTGATATCATTCGAATTTTCGACGCTTTGAATGACCTTCGAAACCTTGAAACGGCTTTGGACCAAACGAAAAAGGAAGGCGCTCATGCTCAGGCAGCAATTTCCTATACGATTTCTCCTGTACACACCGTTCAAACCTATGTTGACCTGGCGAAGAACATGGAATCCATGGGTGCTGATTCTATTTGTATTAAGGACATGTCCGGTCTTCTGACGCCTTATGGCGCTTATGACCTTGTGAAGGCCCTAAAGGGTGCAGTAAAGGTTCCAATTGAAATGCACTCCCACTGTACTTCTGGCCTGGCTTCCATGACCTACATGAAGGCTATTGAGGCGGGTGTCGACATTATTGACACGGCAATTTCTCCATTCTCTGGTGGTACATCTCAGCCACCTACAGAGGCTATGGTTGCGACGCTTCAGGGTACTGAGTTTGACACAGGTATGGACCTGAAGAACCTGAACGGTATTGCAGAGTACTTCTCTCCGATCCGTGCAAAGGCCATTGAAACAGGCCTACTGAACCCTAAGGTTCTAGGTGTTGACATTAACACTTTGGTTTACCAGGTACCAGGTGGCATGCTTTCTAACCTTGTTTCTCAGTTGACCATGCAGAATGCCCTGGACAAGTTTGACGACGTACTCAAGGAAGTGCCTCGTGTTCGTGAAGACCTAGGCTTCCCACCACTGGTAACACCAACGTCTCAGATTGTTGGTACCCAGGCTGTTCTGAATGTGGTAACAGGTGAACGTTACAA
>CAYFHQ010000162.1:0-5630 GCA_964342805.1 uncultured Peptostreptococcaceae bacterium
GGAACGGCTGAAAGTCGGTTGGTGAGCGATCTCAAGGATCGTGATCCAGCCGACTTGAAGCCAGTGACGCAGTATTAGGGAGTTTCTCTACGGTCTAATCCCTTGTCAAATGACAAGGGATTTCAGCTTTTATAGAACGGTAGACCTATAAGAAGGTCCGAATGGCATTGAGGGTATTGATTGACCCCCGGCCAACCCCATAGGGATTGGCCGCCTTTTCCATGGCCTCATACTTGGCCTGGTCTGTCAGCAGTTCTGCCGCCTGGCTATAAATGTCTTCTTCTACGACACCCGCCATTTGAACAGTCCCGGCTTCTACCGCTTCTGGTCGCTCGGTTTCCGTTCGAAGAACCAAAACAGGCTTGCCCAGGGATGGGGCCTCTTCTTGAATACCACCACTGTCGGTCAGCATGAAGTGGCATTTTGCCATCATATTGGCAAAGGGCTTGTAGTCCAGGGGTTCGATCAAGTGAATGCGGTCGTGTTGGTCCAGGTGCGTGAGGGCAATCTCCCTCACCACTGGGTTCAGGTGCATAGGGAAGACGATCTCCACATCAGAAAAATCGTCAGCAATCCGGCGAACCGCGCGGAAGATATTGTGCATGGGTTCCCCTTGGTTTTCCCGCCGGTGGGCGGTCATAAAGATTACACGTTTTTGGTCATACTCAATATGGTTGAGCTCCTCCACATCAAATACATAGCCTTCTTCCAGTACAGAATGAAGGGCGTCAATGACCGTGTTGCCCGTCATATGGATCTTGTCTGCTGGTATACCTTCATTTAAAAGGTTTTGTACATTACTTTCTGTTGGTGCAAAGTGAATGTCAGCAATCCGTCCCGTTAGGGACCGGTTCATTTCCTCTGGGAAGGGGGACCACTTGTCGAACGTCCGAAGGCCTGCTTCCACATGGCCGACTTTTACCCTTTCGTGGAAGGCTGCCAGGGCAGCTGCAAAGGTTGTAGACGTGTCTCCATGAACCAAGACCATGTCAGGCTTGGTTTCAATGATGATCTCTTGCATACCCTTAAGGACACGGGCAGTAATGTCTGACAGGGTCTGACCTGCCTTCATAATATTTAAGTCATAGTCAGGCTGGATCTCGAAAATGTCCAGAACCTGGTCTAACATTTCTCTGTGTTGGGCAGTTACGGCAACAATGGATTCAAAGTCGTCTGCTGCTTCCAATGCTTTGACTACCGGGGCCATTTTAATGGCTTCTGGCCGTGTTCCAAATACACTCAAAATACGCTTCATAGCTTCCCTCCGCCGGTTTCCTGATTCAACCGTTTTCGTTTTGTAATCTTTTCGCTGTAATCTATTAAAGCAGCCCATATATTGGGCTGCTTTTCGATTGTTTACTTATTTGTTTTGTTGGACATGACCGTACGTCTAATGGGAATCATGATCATAAGAGACGCAAGGGTCAGTACAATGGCGCCATTGACAAAGTCAGAACCCGTTAGGAAGACTGCGCCAGCTCCCAGGAGGGCTGCAATCAGATAAAGGGTTAACACGGCCCGTTTTTGATCCATACCCACATCCATCAGTCTATGGTGGAGATGGCCCTTGTCCGCCTCAGAAATAGGTCGACCCGATAGGGCCCGGCGTATAATGGCAAAGGTCGTGTCAAAAATCGGAATACCCAAGGCCAAGATTGGAATGGCAAAAGCGATAACCGTTGGCCACTTCAAGGCCCCTTCCACAGACGCTGTTGCCAGGATAAAACCTAAGAATAGGGAACCTGCATCTCCCATGAAAATCTTAGCTGGGTTGAAGTTATAAGGTAGAAAGCCAAGACAAGCCCCGGCTACAATAATCGTTAAAATGGCGACTTCGTTCATATGGACCATGAGAGACCCGTCTTGCTGGCCAATAATCAAGGCCACATAGGTCAAGGTCACAGCAGAAATGGAAGAAATACCAGCAGCTAGACCGTCCAGACCGTCAATCAGGTTGACCGTATTGGTGATCCCAATGATCCAAAAGACCGTTACCGGCAGGCTCAGGAATCCAATGGAGACAATCCCCAACTCAGGGTTGATAAAGTTAGTGAAGAAATCAATTCGAAAACCGCAGAAATACAAGATGACTGCAGACACAATTTGTAGTAAAAGCTTAGTGCGGGCACGTAGGGGGTGGATATCATCCACAACACCTGTTCCCACGATCACTAGGCCACCGCCAAGGATACCTACCATCTTGATCATTTCCATGTTGGTGAATAGCAAGTAGGACACCAGGAAACCAAAGAAGATGGCCAGACCGCCAAGCCTTGGAATTGGCTGGGTATGCACCCGACGTTCATCCTTAGGCACGTCAATGGCACCCACCTTGAAGGCCAGCTTACGCACCAAAGGCGTAGCTGCAAATGTTACTCCGGCTGAAACCGCCATAGCAAGCATTAACTTATATGTAAATTCCATGTATTTCTCCTGTTATCAACGACTCTACGTCCTAGCTATTTTATACTGGTCAGTGGCCTTTTTCAAGCTTTTCAACAAATCCGTAACCGAATATTAAACGAATGGATCTCCTTACACGTCACAAATGGCAAGGGCGCAGGCCGTGCGGGACAAAAAAAGACCGCCGCAGGGGCGCATCTTCCACCCATGGCAGCGGTCTTTTGTCTTTATATTATTTCGTACCAAATAGTCGGTCACCTGCGTCACCAAGACCTGGAATAATGTATGCATGGTCATTGAGCTTTTCGTCAATCACGCCTACGTAAATATCCACATCCGGGTGGGCTTCTTCGATTGCTTGAATGCCTTCTGGGCAAGAAATCAGAGAAACCAGCTTGATGTTTGTCGCACCACGGTCCTTGATGAACTGGATGGCTGCAATGGCAGAACCACCTGTCGCCAGCATTGGGTCCACAACGATCAGTTCACGTTCCTGAACGTCTGTTGGTAGCTTGCAGTAGTATTCCACCGGCTGTAGCGTTTCTGGGTCACGGTAAAGACCCACGTGGCCAACTTTAGCTGCAGGTAGCAGGTTCAGGAAACCGTCTACCATGCCTAGGCCTGCCCGAAGGATCGGAACAATACCCAGCTTACGACCAGCAATCATCTTAGACTTTGCTTTGCAGATTGGTGTTTCAACGTCTACCTCTTCCAGTGGTAGATCACGAGTAACCTCGTAACCCATCAGCATGGAAACCTCTTTCACAAGCTCACGGAATTCTTTTGCCCCTGTGTTCTTGTCTCGGATCAGCGTTAGTTTGTGCTGAATTAATGGATGGTCCATTTCAACAACTCTAGCCATAGATGAAACCCCTTTCTTCTACTTGTTGTACTTCGCTTCAACTTCAGTTATTAAATTTACCCGACGTTCATGACGTCCACCCTCAAACTCCGTTGCCAAATAAGTGTCAACGATTTTCAGGCCTAGTCCAATACCCACAACCCGCTCACCTAGAGCCAGGATGTTGGCATTGTTGTGCGCTTTTGTCATTTCAGCGCTGAAACAATCACTTACGACTGCCGCACGGATTCCTGGTACCTTGTTCGCCGCTAACGAAATACCAATGCCTGTGCCACATACCAAAATACCACAATCCACATTACCCGCTGCAACTTCTTCAGCAACAGCCTGTCCAATGACTGGGTAATCGCAAGAGTCTGTCGTGTGTGTACCCATATCCACCACGTCAATCCCCTTGTCAGCTAGATGAGTCTTGATTGCGTTTTTCAGGTTCAGACCACCATGGTCACTACCTAGAGCAATTTTCATCTGGTACCTCCTCGATTGGTTCATACATTTACGCACATCCGCAATATTATATCATAATCTCTTCAGTTGCAAAGAAGAAATAATCAAACTTACTGGACTTTTGTCATTTGGTTGCCCGCCGCCTTGAGCAGGCGGTTCATAATGGCAACCCCAAGGCCCTTTCGCTCTACACCCTCAGCGAGGATAACGTCCACTTGGGTTTCGTCAAAGGTCCGCAGGCAGTGGAAGAGCTGGCCTGCCACCGTTTCAAGGGAAACTTTAGACCCAAAGGTCAGGACATGGTCTCCTTTATAAGAAGCCGCATGTTCCTCCGATGTGAGTATACCCACGGTTTTCCCTTCTGACTCTAGAGCTTGCTGGAGTCGCTGGATTTCTGCAATGACCTTTCCGGACTCTCCTACAAACAAACGCAAGTCTGCCTTGGGCGCATAGTGGGTGTACTTCATGCCTGGACTCCGGGGAACCAGGGCCTTACTGGCCTGCTGGTCAATGGCTGGGTCAACTGTGGTCTCTGGGGCAATTTCCCTCAGGGCCTCCAGAGTAATCCCACCTGGTCTTAGGATCATGGGCACGTCGGTGGTCACGTCTACCACCGTGGACTCCAGGCCGATCTGAGAATCGTCACCCCAGACAATGGCATGGACCCGTCCATCCAGGTCTCTGACCACATGGCTGCCCTTGGTTGGGGACGGCTTTCCAGACAGGTTGGCACTGGGTGCCGCCACTGGAATACCGGCTGCCTCTAAGAGGTCCATGGCCACAGGGTGGGACGGTACACGGACGCCCACCGTTTCAAGACCCGCTGTAACCGATGCGGGGATCCGGTCGGATTTCTTCATGATCAGGGTTAATGGCCCTGGCCAAAATGCCTCCATGAGGCGTTTGGTTGTTTGGTTGATGTCAGCTACCAGGGGCGCAACAGCCTCCACGCTGGGCACATGGACAATCAAGGGATTGTCATCTGGTCGACCCTTGGCTGTGAAGATCTGGCTGATGGCCTCTTGGGATAGGGCGTTGGCACCAATGCCGTATACGGTCTCCGTGGGAAAGGCCACAGTGCCCCCGTCCCGTAGGATTTGGGCCGCTTGGTCGATTCCCTTTTTATACTGGTCTATGTTCAATTCTTTTGTTAGTTCTATAAGGAGCGTCTTCATACTTGTAACCACTTTCTTTCATTGTCGTTCTTATTATATAAGAAACGATTGTAGAATCAAGGACAAATGGTGGTTGGCTTGCCCACATACTTGTCTCGTTCATCCCGTCGCTCTGGGCACTAGGTATCTGATTGGGCTTTGGCTTGCACGCAAATCTGTCTCGTTCACCCCTTGTCACTCTGGGCACTAGGTATCTGCTTGGGCTTTGGCACTCCATTGTAGCAGGAAGCCTCCGGGGAACACGACAAACTCGCTTTGCTCAAACATGTCGTGTTCTGATCCCTCCGACCTCCCGCTACAATGGGCCAAACCTCCAATCAGCTACGATAGTGCCCTGCCGTGATAGGGGGGAACGGTCGGTATATGGTGCATGCAGAGACCATGGATTCTATTTGCGCTAAGTCAATCATTCAGTGTTTCATTTTATGGATTTGAACTGTTAGAAGTACACTGTGATTTGCTACTATGTCCCACTGAAGCTTAGTAATGAGTCCAACGCCTGAAACAAGCCAGCAAGTTTCAGCATAAAGAGGTTGTCTCTACACAAATGCTCCATCTTCATAAGCCTTTCCGATCCATAAGCCCCCCTACCAGCCATGAGGATGTGTTTGGGGCTGGGTGCCGGCAGGGCCTTATCGTGGCAGAATGGTGAATGGGTCCCAGAGGGCAAAGGGGGTTGGGGATTAGAAATTGATGTGTCTGAGCGGAGCGAGTTTATCAATTTCCCCCAGGGCCCTTTGAAC
>CAYFHQ010000163.1:0-5515 GCA_964342805.1 uncultured Peptostreptococcaceae bacterium
ACCGCATTGTCAGTGGTGAAGAGCCCTTGGTTTTACTGAATAACAACCAATCGACAGGCCTCTTTCAAACCGACGAGACGTGGTCGGCCTGGATCTGGTCAGACCACAATCCCAGCGATGAAGAGTTGCAGGACTTGTTTGAAGCCTTTAAGAAAGAAAGAGACTTCGGGAGCCGTACATCCATTACAGGCCATCCCGATCTAGCAGAGCGCTTTTCCAAACTTGTTGCAGGGGAAATGGACTGTCAGCCAAAGTTGGATATGACCCTGGAGTCCTATGAATGTCCAGTGGTGAAGGCGCCTAGGGTTGAAGGTCAACTATCCCATCCTAAGGAAGAAGAACATGAACTCCTAACCACCTACATGATGGCCTTCATTACAGAGGCTATGGGGCTTGATCCTGTACTTGACAAAGTGAGAGAAACAGCACTTAAGCACATTGAAAACAAGGCCGTTCACGCATGGCGGGTTGAAGGCAAAATTGTTTCCATTGCAAAGTTGGGAACGGAAACAGACAGCCACCAATCCATTGGCTTGGTGTACACGCCACCTGAAAATAGAGGGAATTCTTATGCAGGAGCGGTTGTAGCGGGCCTATGTGGCCTGATCTACCAAAAAGGCAAGTGTCCCTCTCTCTATGCAGACAAGGGCTATGCTTCTTCCAACAAGGCCTACCAGAACATTGGTTTTGTGCAGAAGGGGGCCATGGACATATTTGAAATGAAAAAGGACACAGCTGAAGAATAGCTGGGAGTAGATTAGACATCAGAGAGGAAAGGGACCAATGGACGCTGAGCAAAAAAACCTACTTGATCACTGGAACATAGAAGTGGAGCACACAGATGGTCTTTGCGACAAAATTATGATTATCAATGGCCAGTATGTCTATAAAAGGGTAAGACGCAAGGACCATGGCCGTCGTATGCTCGACTTAACCAAGGCCATGGCCAACCAGGGACTACCTGTCCCAAGGGTTGTGGAGACAAAAACAGGAGGCCACTGGGTGGAGTCCGACGACTCTTACCATTTTTTAATGACCCTGCAGCCTGGTACCCACTTAGCAAGTGAAAATGTTCTCCATAAGCCAGAAGAAACAGGCCTCATTGCAAAAGCCTTGGCAGACTTACATCGAGCCCTTGATCATCTCCCTCAGACAGTCAACCTCCCGAACTACAGTATCTACAGTGAATTGAACGGCTGGATTGGGACAGCCCTTAAGGACTTTGGTCAGGAGACTTTTGCCTTTTCGATATTTGACCAATTGGCTGAAAAATTGGAAGCGGCCTTTCCTTCCTTGCCCCACCAGGCCATACACCGTGACTTTCACTTGAAAAATGTGCTATTCCAAGACAAGCAGGTGTCAGGATATATTGACTTTGATCTTTCCCAGCGGACAGCTCGGGTCTATGATCTGGCTTACTTTTCAGTGGGCCTACTGGCTGAATACTTCTCTGACCTGGACCTAAGGAACCAGTGGCCAGTTTTCCATGAGCGGTTTGTTAGGGACTATCATAGGCACAATCCCTTACAGGAAGAAGAAAAGGCTGTCATGGGTCTCTTTATGGTGGCCATAGAGATCCTCTTTGTTGCCTACTATAGTAGAACAGGCAAAGCCAAAGAGGCCAAGGAGATCGACCAAATCGTTGAGTGGTTGTGGCAGAGGGTGGTTCAAGCTTAAGAAACATGTAATGATTCCATAAGACTATGGTAGCTTTTGACTTGTAACATCAAAGTAGGTTTTAGGTTATGAAAGCGGAAGGTGAAATATGATAATTAGACCCTATACACTTGCCGACTACACAGATGTCACAGAAATTATGTATGAGGCCTTCGGGCCAGTCATTCCTACCCTTAAGGGCATGGAAGAAGATAAGGCCAAAATCATCATGCAGGATATTGGTTTTGTCCCCAAAACACCCCATGAAGGCTTTTACATTGCAGAGGACCAGGAAGGTGTACTGGGCTTCATTGTTTTCGTTCATAGTGCCCAGGTCCACAGGAAAAAAGACGATGGCCTGGCCCTGTCAAAGGCCATTCAAAAACATGGTCTTTCAACAGTGCTTAAGAATGTCTTCACCGCACTCTGCTTCCAGTATGAACCACCTGCCTTTGCTTGTTATATTGACATGATCGCTGTCAAGCCATCTGCAAGAGGCAAGGGGGTTGGATCAAAGTTACTCAAAAAGGCTGAAGACATGGCCAATGAAGTCCACCATGTTACAACCATGGAACTCCAGGTCCTGGGAGACAATCCGAGAGCCAAGGCCCTTTATGAACGTCTGGGCTATACAGACCGCCAAGTGGTCAATAGTTGGCTTTCCGAAAAGCTAGCAGGTATTGAAGGCTGGACCCATATGCAGAAAAAAATAAAGCCAGTGGGCTAAATGCTTACATTTACAAAGAGTGAAGTTCAAATTGCTGAACATTCACTCTTTTTTATGGATTACACTGGAAAAAACAAGGTTCCAGTGCTACAATTTTATTACAGTTAGAAATAAGGTAGCAACGAGCTGTTGCAATGGTTGGAAGGCGGTGGTCTTAATGGAATATAGAGAAATTACAATCGATGAAGCGGGTGACTACCTGCAACTATTACTACAACTGGATAGTGAGAGCACCTTTATGTTATATGAACCAGCTGAGAGAATGACTACTGTTGAGGAAATGCGCCAACGGATCATGCGGGTACAAAAGGACGGCAACCTGCTTCTAGGAGCCTTCCAAGACGGTGAGTTGGTTGGATTTATATCAGCCACCATTGGATTTGCAAGACGGATCTCCCACAGCGCCTACCTAGTGACCGGCGTTCTAAAAAAATCCAGTGGAAGGGGCGTTGCCACAAGTTTGTTTGAAAAAATGGAAGCCTGGGCCCTCACAAAGAACCTAGAAAAACTAGAATTAACCGTCATGTGTCATAATGAGCGGGCGGTTGCCTTGTACCAGCGTCGCGGTTTTGAAATTGAGGGAACCAAGCGTAATTCTGTAAAGGTGGACGGCAAGCTCCTCAACGAATACTACATGGGTAAGTGTATATGAGATCGGTCTTCCATGGCTTGTATTTCTTCTTTGCCATCATAGCGGGACTTTTGCTGGTAGACCAAGACATATACCTCCTGCGATTCTATGGCTTGTCCTATACCGACGGCCAGTTTTACAACCTCTTGTTTTATTGGGCTTTAATGATTGCTGTTCACTATATCATTAAGATCATGGTTTTTGACCGATTTGACCCAGAGCATCATGCTAAACTCACCAGTCGAGAAAAGGGGCCCAAATGATCCGGAAACTGAGAGAAGAAGACGCTGCTATATATCGAACCATCCGGTTGGAAGCTTTAAAGGAGAATCCTGAGGCTTATAGTTCAAGCTATGAAGAAAATGCCAACCGGCCTCTGGCTGACTTTTCTAGCCAGCTTAAAAATCCACTGTGTACGACATTTGGCCTTTATGAAGGTGAAGACTTGGTGGGTATAGCCACCTTGTGCCAGGAAAACCGTATAAAGACCCAGCATAAGGGTGATATTTATGGGGTCTATATGGCAGACAGGGCCAAGGGCAAGGGCTATGGTCGCAAACTCATGGAGGCATGCATAGACCAGGCCAAGGCCATGGGCCTCAAACAGGTCCATCTGGGTGTGTCAAAGGGAAATACCCCTGCCAAAAACCTCTACGAGTCCCTTGGCTTTTCCACTTATGGGACTGAGCCCAGGGCTATTTCATGGAAGGGCCACTTTGTGGACATGGTCTACATGGTTCTATACCTAGAAAAACCTCAAATTCAAAGCGTGATTGGCCAGCAGGTGACCGTTACCATGGACAGGCCCATGGGGTCCAAGCACCCCACCCATGATTTTATCTATCCCATTAACTACGGTTACATTGAAGGCCTAATGGCCGGTGATGGGGAAGACCAGGATGCTTACATATTAGGGGTCTATGAGCCACTGGAAGTCTTTACTGGAAGGGTCATAGCGGTAATCAAGCGGATGGACGATTGTGAGGACAAGTGGGTCCTTGCACCTGAGGGCATGACCTTTAGCCACCAGCAAATCCAGGCCCTAGTTGCCTTCCAGGAACGATTCTTCACGTCTCAAATTCTAATGTAAAAGGTAGGGTGAGCGTGAAATTAGGCCAAGGCGCATCTTATACAGAAATGGAGTGTATGTTGATAGAAATCACATGTAGCAAGGACCAGGCCAAGTTAATCTTCCAAGACAATGGGGTTAAGGTCTTTGACGCCTATACCTTAGAAGAGGCCGTTGACAAGACCCTGATTCATGTTGACAATCAGATTGTCCTTGACCATACCCAGCGAGTTACAGCTCTTGCTGGAGACTTGGCACGTCGCTACAGGGTCTCCGTTTGTCAAGCCAAGATGGCTGCCCTTCTACACGACATAAGCGCCATTGTCCCAAATAAGAAGAAGCTGGCCCTTTGTGAGGACTTGGGTATGGCCATAAGCGACCTTGAGAGACGGATTCCAGCCTTAATCCATGGCCGTCTTTCGGCAGTAATGGCACAAGTGTTTTATGATATTAGGGACCCTGAGGTCTTACAGGCCATTGCTTGCCATACAACGCTCAAATCTCAACCAGACGACTTAGACATGATCCTGTTCTGTGCAGACAAAATAGAGTGGGACCAAGCCGACCAAAGAGCCTTCCACCCAAGGATGCGGTCTTCCGTTCTGCTTTCTCTAGAGCAAGCTTCCCTTGACTATATCCACTTCGCCATCCATGAAGAAGGATTTTTAATGGAAGCCCACCCAGACCTCTTGGCAGCCTATGACTGGCTGAAAGACAAAAAAGCCCATGGGATCACAAAAGAGGATCACATGGACTCGATAATTAGATGAAGTTACATCGGTAGGACGCGGTTGGCCCAGGACGGGCGAGCCGCTTTTTTATGCTGTAAAAGTAAGGTCTTCTTCAGACAAACCAAGGATTTCCCTAGCGATCTGCCGGAGAACAAAGGTTTCTCTCTCGATGGACAGACCCATGGAGTCCTCTTTGGTGTCTATCACCTTTTGATTGTGGCGGATGGCCTCAACAATGTTGACCCAAACTGGTTCAGACCCATTTTTGATTTCATAGGACTCAGGCTTGGCTTGGCCCAGCTGGCGGTCTGCTGTACAAACGTAGAAGTGGGAAAGTTGATGCATGAGGTCAAACCCGTCATAGTGGGTGGGACGGTATTCTTCGAAATCACCAAAGGCTTCTTGGACACGGACATTTCGGGCCCCCGTTTCTTCGGCCAATTCACGGAGGAGGCCAGCTTCAACCGCTTCTCCTTGATCAATGCCACCACCTGGGAAACTGTAGTCATTATAGCGTCTGGTATAGATCATAAGGATGTCTTTACCGTCTAAAATAATACCTCTTGCCGCACGACGCTCATATATCACCGGATTTTCGATTGCTTCAACATCCTGGTGGGTAAACGATTTTAATAATCTCATATATACTTGTATGATCAATACAGAAGCAAATGTCATACTCTCCTTTCGTTTTGTTGACT
>CAYFHQ010000164.1:0-5448 GCA_964342805.1 uncultured Peptostreptococcaceae bacterium
AGGAATGTTCACATCGGCCACACAGTTGAGGAAGCCGGTTTCCTTGACAGGGTCATTGAGGGTCTGAAGGGCAACAACAATATCCGTCTCATTCTTGTCTTGGCCAACTACACGAACAGACGTCCCCTTGTCCAGAGCGTCAATGATGGTCTGCTGAACCTTCTCGTATTCCTCACTGTTGAGCATGTTGACCTTAATAATGTCCT
Source organism: uncultured Peptostreptococcaceae bacterium (assembly GCA_964342805.1). Taxonomy (GTDB): domain Bacteria; phylum Bacillota; class Clostridia; order Peptostreptococcales; family Acidaminobacteraceae; genus CAYFHQ01. The sequence continues at coordinate 207 of CAYFHQ010000164.1, forward strand.
CAAAAATGTCCTCGAACTGGGGACCGATCTCTGGCGTTGGGAAGGCCACAATACAGAAGGACCGTTCCGACTCAGGAATATACTCTTCAATGACCTGGCGGGACTTGCTTTGGATCTCCTGGAACATGCCCTGTTGTTCTTGGGTCAGAACCAGGCGGTCTTCCTTGGGCTGTGGGGAGAATGGATCTTCACCAAATCGTTCAATCCAAAGGATACCTGAATAACGACGCACACCCTCTTCGTGGTTCTTATAGGCACGGGCAAAAGTGGTCAACTGTTCTTCAACAAAATGGTCGTCCAGAACCAGGGTATTGTCAAATTTATGGTCATAGTCAAACTGCTTGTTATGCTCAGTGGTTTGCAGCTGGGCAATAAAGCCGTTCAGGTTATGCTTGGCAAATTGACGGATAATACTTCTATTAATTCGTTCTTGGCCAGCATTGGCAACAATTCGAACGTCATGACGCTTGGACATGTCCTTGTTGTCCCGCTTAAAACCTTGGATGTAAGCCAGAACAATGGCCTCTGTCACCGTCTCCAGTTTATCCTCGTCATAGTCGTTGAGGAACTTGGCCGTCTTAATTTCATTCTCCGTAATGGGAACACCCAGCTGGAATAGATAGCTCAGGTCATTGAGGTCAGCTGTACAAGTCAACTTGGTCAATCGATCATTGGCTGCCAGGTAGGTGTCAAATACTCGAGTCACCGCATGGTCATAGAGATGGATCTTGCTCATTTGCTGGTACACGTCAAGGGCAGACGCCACACCTGAGGCAAACATTTCATAAACATGGTAAGTCAAGTCAGCTACGTAGGCAATCTTAGCGATTTCATGGCCATAGGCTGCCTTGGGTAGGTTCTCAATCTTACCACTAAGACCACTAAAGAGTCTACCGGCTTCCTTGCCCGCTTCTGCCACTGCATAGGTTGGGTTTGAGAAAGAAGTTTCATAGACTTTAGGGTCAGCAATCCCTATAAAGGCCTTGTTTTCAGCCAATAGGTTGTCAATAGACCGTCCTTGGAAATGGGCCTGTGTCGCCTTGGCCTCGAAGTCCATGATTTCCAGTAGTCGCGTGGACGCCCAGTGGAAGAACCGCTGGGGCGCATCTTTTCCTTGTGCACTGGCACTTTGCATTTGCACCATGAGTTCCTTAAGTTCCATATAACGCGACAGGGACGCGTCATTCATTTCTTTATAAATACTCATTTTCTTTCCTCCTTGAAATAAACTGCCACGTTCAACTATTCTACACGTCGATAACAATTCCTTCTTAGCAAGTCTTAAACCCCATTAAGATTTGCAAAAAATCAACAAAACCCCATTCCTTGACTGGCGGAATGGGGTTTAATGACAAAGTTATTACCTATGATGCAATTTCCTTGGGGCTAGCCGGAGACTCAGAGAAAACAGGCTGACCATTTTCAAAGGCTTTAATAATGGCAAGGGACTCCAAGTGAATGCCCTTTTCCTTTAAGAGGTCGCCCCCTTCTTGGAAGCCTTTTTCAATGACAATACCCACCCCTTGGGCAGATGCGCCCGCCTGCTGGACTAGGTCAAGTAAACCCAGGGCTGCACGGCCACGGGCTAGGAAGTCGTCTAGGATCAGGATATGATCGTCCTCATTGATAAACTTCTTTGAAACCCTCACTGTGTACTCCTTGGCTTTAGTAAAAGAGAATACCTTGGTCTCGTAGGTGCTATCGTCTAAGTTTTTAGAGGCAACCTTTTTGGCAAAGACCACTGGGACGTTAAAGTACTGGGCAGCGATGGCTGCAATGGCAATGCCCGATGCTTCAATGGTGAGGATTTTTGTGATTGGCTTGTGACCAAACCGCTTATGAAACTCTCTGCCAATGGCATTGAGAAGCTGAACGTCCAGCTGGTGATTTAGAAATGTGTCAACCTTTAGTATGTCAGCGCCTTTGACTTGACCCCGTTCAAGAATGGCTTGTTTTAGTTGTTCCATGATTCCCGCCCTTTCAACAATGAGCGGTCCAAAAGTATAAAGCAAAAGCTCCCCATGTGGGGAGCACGAATTTAATCAAATCAAAATTCGCGCCGTAGTCCGACAATTTACGGTAGTCGGGTAGAAACTTATGGACCTTATCTCCAAGATTATACGTGCACCTGTGTGGATCTCGTATGTGTAGTTATGACTCACATTGTAACGGAAGCGAGGCAATAAAGCAAGGCTTTAGCCGTGGATGGACATCTTTTCTCCCATGCCAAAGAGGCCGTTGACGATCAACTCTTTGTCTCCTGAGATTAAAATCCCCTCATAGTAGCCAAAGGGACCTGAATAGTCTGTTCGTGCCAAGACCCAATTTTCATGGCGTTCATTTTCAGTCAGTGGATGAAAATGCAGGTCCACGTCTCCGTCACGGTCCATGATCCGCCAGACATTCTTTTGGTTGACCGTAAACTGGACTGCTGGCAGGGGATAAAACTTGCCTTCCACCCAAAAACCATTTTCATTGTACTTGTCTGGCTCCGTGGAGTCATTGACGGTCAAGTTGAAGCCGCTGAGTTTGCCGTCTGTAAAGCCTGCGCCAGTCACCCAGTTCCACTTCATGTGGTAGGGATAGAAGGCCTTTTGATCGTCGACGATGACAAAGCTATCTTCCTTTTTGAATCGAACCACCCGTTCTCCTATGGTCATGACCCCGTCCATGGGCATCAGTTGCTTGTGGGCGTACATGCCACAGTTGTTGGGCAAGGGAATGACATTGACTTCGGGTTGGTGGCCCCTTGCGTGGGCATTGAAATTAAAGGCAATGGGAGGCCTGTTTTTATTGCCCTTAACCTTGACGGATAGTTGAATACGGTCAAACTCTAGACCGTGGTCTATGGCAATGAGAAGTTCTTCGTCTGAGAAGAAAACGCTGTCGTTGAGCAGGTTCTTAGACAGGTCTACCCTATGAAGAGGTCTGATCTTTGAGAATCTATGTAGGGCATTATACTGCTTATCATATACCAGGACTTGAAAGGCTGAGGCTGTCTTCAGGTTCATGATGGCAACGAAAATAAACCACTTTTCATTCCCTGCCTGGTAGGCATGCCACTCCTTGAGTCGAAGGTCTTTAAAGAGTTTGGGTGTGGTCTTACCCGTATAGACGTCCGCATTGATCAAATCGATGGACTTGGCAGGCTGGTTGTAGCGGCCAAAGCGCATCTTTCCATTTTGATCGAGGATGTCGATTGCTTGCTGTTTTTCCATGTGAACCTCCAATGATTCTTAGTCTACTCCCCTTATATTCCACACACATTGGTAATATCCTGCAATAAAAAGGCCACCCACCAAAATTGATGAGTGACCTCACATTTATTCTTTAGGGCTTCCGTTTGGGAGCCTTAGGCCAAGAGTTCCATCTCACGCTCTTCAATGTACTGGTTACGATAAAGGGTGTAGTAGTGGCCATGGCGGTTCATGAGCTGGTCATGGGAACCGGACTCAATTACCCTGCCCTTTTCAATGACCAGAATGCGGTCTGCGTTACGGATGGTTGACAGGCGGTGGGCAATGATAAAGGACGTTCTACCTTCCAGTACCTTCTCGATGGCATTTTGAACCTTCATCTCTGTTTCTGTGTCAACAGAACTTGTTGCTTCGTCCAAGATAAATATCCTAGGATTGGCCAAGACAGCACGGGCAAAAGAAATCAACTGCTTTTCACCGGTGGACAGCTTGGTGCCCCCTTCTCCAACTTCCGTATGATAATCGGCTTCCAGGCGGAGGATAAAACCCTCTGCGTCTACAATACGAGCCGCTTCTTTGACTTCCTCGTCCGTGGCGTCCAGTCGACCATAGCGGATGTTTTCCAGTATTGACCCACTGAACAAGTGGGGAGACTGGAGGACATAGCCCAAGTGGGCATGGAGCCAGTGCTGGGACCGCTCCCGGTAGTCCACGCCGTCAATGAGGATTTTGCCACTAATTGGCTCGTAGAAACGGCAGGCCAGGTTGACAATTGTCGACTTACCAGACCCTGTCTCACCTACAAGGGCAATGGTCTCCCCTGCAGCCACGTCTAGGCTAAAGTTCGTCAGGACAGGCTCCTCAGGGGTGTAATGGAAGGTCACATCGTCAAAGGTAATGTGGCCTGCGACCCCGTCACCAGCTGTTTCGATCTTTTCACCAAAGTCACCGTACTTGTCCAAGATTTCTGCTGAGTCAACAATGTCTGGCTCTGCGTCAATCAGGGAGATAATCCGTTCCAGGGCTGCTTGGGCGCTCTGCATTTCTGCGAAAACCCGGGCAAACTCCCGAACAGGGTCAAAGAATCGAACCGTGTAGTTGAGGAATAAGACCAGGGTACCCAGGGAAACCGTTAAGTCTGCCACCCAGGTGCCTCCCAGACCCAGTACCAGGACGGTACCCACTGCACCAAGACCAATAACCATTGGCAGGTAGAGGGCGGAGAAAATAGCTGCTTGGACGGACTTTCGTTTCATGGTGCCCGTAAGCTCACCAAACTCATTGATGTTTTCCCCTTCTCGATTGAGGACCTTGGAGGTTTTTGCCCCCAGGATGCCCTCGTTGAAGGCTCCAGTAATCCTGGAGTTAATCTTCCGGATCACCCGGTGGGTCTTTAGCATTTTCTCCTGAAAGAAAATACTGATGCCAATAAGGACTGGAATGACTGCCATAACTGCCAGGGCCAGCTTCCAGTTGGTAATGAACATGATGACCATGATCCCTGCCATCATACTAATGCTCCAAACAAAGTCCACCAGACCCCAAGCTACGATTTCACCTACCCGGGTAATGTCTGAGGTCAACCTGGACATAATGCGGCCTGTGGCGTTTTTATCGTAGTAGGAATAGGACAGCTTTTGAAGTTTTTCGAACCCGTCACGTCGGAGGACGTACACCAGGTCCATTTCCACTTTACCAGCCAAGGCAATGAAGACAAAGACAATGGCTGACATAACAACAATGAGTGCCATATAGCGAATGCCAAAAGTCATCAGACCCTCTGTTTGGCCTGGCACAATGAAGGTGTCAATGGCGTATTTAATCATTAGGGGCAGGCTGACTTCAATGGCTGAAATCACCAACATGCAAAGGCCTACGCCCATTAGCCACCAACGGAACTGCTTTAAGAAACGAATGAAGTCCTTCCAGACTTTCATGCTGGATTTTAACGTGTAATTTTGATCTAGGTCTTGTTGCTCTTCCATTCAAAATCCCCCTTACCCTACATCTTGCTGTAGACTTTGAATATCCCAAATACGCTTATA
>CAYFHQ010000165.1:0-5413 GCA_964342805.1 uncultured Peptostreptococcaceae bacterium
CAGTGGCGGCGCAAAAAGCCATTTCAGGACAGACTGGTACGGAAATTGTGTAAGACTACCGGGGGGTTCCGGTATTTAGCTCTTATAAGCCCCTCAACATCGAAGGTGTTTCCTATGTCTTGCTCTCAGAATTAGACGAGGCAGAGGCTCTAGAAGCCCTCAACCGTTCACTCATTCAGATTATCATCACCGTCGCTATCACAGCCGTCATTGTTGTGGCAGTGGGTATTGTCTTTGCCAGCAGGCTCAGCAAGCCCCTTCGAACAACGGCTGACGTTTTAAAAGATATTTCTGAGGGTGAAGGGGACCTAACCAAGCGGCTCAAGTCCAAATCCAAGGACGAGGTGGGCGCTGTAACCAAGTGGTTTAACACCTTTGCAGAAAAGATCAGGGTCATTGTGGCCAGCGTCATCACCCAGGCCAAGGCCCTCATGGAGATCATTACAAGGGTGAATTCCTCCATGGCAGCAGCCAATGACAACCTCAATGAGATCACTGAGGAACTCTTAACCGTCAATGACACCATCCAGCGGAATGCCAGTGTCGCCGAAGAAGCCAACGCTGGTATCGAGGAGATCAATAGTGCTGCCACCGCCATTTCGGGTGACGCCCAGCAGACGGAAGAAGAAGGCCGGGCTGTTTTGGCCAACGTTCAAGCCGGTGTCGACAGCATGAATGAAGTAGTGAATGCCATTGACGAAGTCATGGAATCCAGTTCGTCTGTTTCGGTTGAAATTTTGTCACTCAAGGGCGCATCTGATAAAATTAAGGATGCGGTTGAGCTGATCACCAATATTGCAGAGCAGACCAACCTTCTTGCCCTAAACGCGTCCATTGAGGCGGCACGGGCTGGAGAGCATGGTCGGGGCTTTGCTGTAGTGGCAGAGAGTGTACGGAGTCTAGCGGAAGAAAGCCGGGAGACCGCTGAGAAGATCAGTGGCATGATCGTTGAAATTACAGACAAGGCAGACAAGACGGCCAAGATCATGGAACAGGAACAAGAAGACATTACCAAGACGGTGACCATGGGCCACGAGGCCCGGGCCCTCTTCAACGAAATCGCCCAGCAAATGAGCGGTATTGCGGATCGGGTTTCGAAAATTTCCAGTGCCAGTGAGCAGCAGTCAACCATCACCCAAGAAATGGCCAAGGCCATTGAGAGCTTGACCATGTCCACCCAGGACAATGCAGAAGCGGCCCATACCATTAGTATGAAGGTCCAAGAGCAGAATGAGTTACTGGGTGACATTACCTCTGAGATTGTTGAAATTGCTGAGTCCAGTGCCGAACTGGACAACCTGGTCAACCAGTTCCAAGTATAATCAATATGTGAACGATCCATCCTATGGAAGGCCCTTGTTCAATGGAATGAGCAGGGGCTTTCCTTTACTTTACCTACAAGTTGTCGCCTATTTACAGGCAGGAGACCTGTTTACACAAAGCACTCCAGGGGGGAGGTGGGCCATGAAACGATTGGGCAATCAAATAGTAGTCATTGTAGTTACCATTACCCTGGTTGCAACAGGACTGATGGGTATTTTGCTCTACCAACGTTCCTCCGCGATCATTACGGAAGAGGCAACAGACAAGTTGGAGCAACTGTCCTTGCAGATAGCAGAGCAGTTCAATAGTGAGCTCCGCCAAGTGGAACTCCTCCGTGAACAGGTCGACCGGGTGGTAGTGGGCAACCTGGATATGTCCAGGTTGGAGGAACCAGGCTACTTTGACCACTTGGAAGACCTCCTGGCTCCCACCCTGAGGGAGATGGCCCAGGAGGCCAAGATCACCAAGTCGGTCTATGTCTTCTTTGACCCAGACTTGACCGGAGAGCCCCATGACATTTGGTTTGCTGACCTGGACAATGATGGGGCGGTCACCAGACAAGAGGTTTTTCCCTTGTCCTTTTACCAGGAGGAGACGGAAGACAAGCAGTGGTGGTTTTCACCAAAAAGGACGGGCCAAGCCAACTGGACAGACCCCTATATGGGCAATGTGGACGCAGACGCCCATGTGACCTATATCTCCCACACATCCCCCATATACATAGAGGGACGTTTTATCGGTGTGACCGGGACAGATTATTTTTACGACAGCATGAAGCAACGGATTAAAGAAATTGAGGTCTACAACAATGGATATGCCTCCCTGTTCAACGAGAACTTGGAGCTTTTGGTTCATCCGGAGATTGCCAATGGAACCCCCCTGGCAGAAGTCAACCAAGGGACCTATGCCTGGATGAGTGAGGTCATGAAGGCCAAGGGGAGCGGGTCCATTGAGTATAACTGGATTGATGGTTATGACAAGATCATGGCCTTTTCGGCCCTGGACAATGGCTGGACCATAGCGGTCATGCCCAGGAAGGAAGACGTCCTGGCTCCAGTTCGTCAATTGAGGGACATCGGATTTTTGCTGGTTCTTGTGGGGACCCTGTTTGGGGCTACAGCAGCCCTTGTGTTGGGTCGACAGATCGTCAGTCCCATTGAGGACATTGTAAAGGACATTGACCGCATTGGGCTGGGCAACTACGATGATCCCATTGCCGACGGATTCCTAAGGAGGCAAGACGAGGTAGGGGTTTTAGCCTCAGCCGTGGAACGGATGCGTGTCCTCCAGGCCAGGACCTTTGAGGAAGTTCGGGAAAAGAACGATGAGCTGGAGCACAAGGTCCAGGAGCGAACAGATGAACTCCGGACCACCAATCACTACTTGGAACATTCCTTGGCCCAAATGGAAGAACAGCAGGCCACCCTCATAGAAACCAATGACCAATTGGAAAGGTCCCTCGATACCATTGAAAAGACCCAGCGCCAGCTGATCGAGTCTGAGAAGATCGCTGCCCTGGGCTACTTGGTTGGGGGTATCGCCCATGAGATCAATACTCCCGTAGGTAACAGCATTACCTTGTCCAGCTTTTTAAAGAAGCAGACCCACCGGGTCAAGTCAGCCGTCCAAGAGGGGGCCCTGACCCGGTCAGACCTGGGGTCTTACTTGGAGGAAGTAGACCATGCCTCAGACACCCTCCTGCGGAACCTGGCGGTTTCCAGTGACTTGGTTGAGAAGTTCAAGCAGTTGGCTGCCGGCGAGTCCAAATGGAATCGGATTTCCTTTCGGGTCCATGACTATATTCAAGAAATCATCCGGTCAACGGCGGCCCTCCACCAGCGGGAGGACATTCAAGTTACTGTGGTTTGTCCCCAGGACCTGGAGATTACCAGTGACCCGGGCAAGTTTTCTCAAATCCTCAGCAACCTCCTGACCAATGCTGTGGTCCATGGATTTGAGGGGAGACAGGCTGGAAGGATTATTGTTGAAGTGGACCTCCATGACGATGTCCTCTACTTAACGGTTATGGACAACGGGGTTGGGATATCCAAGGACCATGTGGACCGGATATTTGATCCCTTCTTTACCACCAAGTTCAGTGGCAACACCACTGGTCTAGGTTTGAATGTGGTCTATAATATTGTGACCAAGTTATTTGACGGAAATATTAGGGTGGAAACAGATCCTGGCAAGGGAACAACCTTCTACATGACCCTTTATCCCTTCCGGGAGGAAGAGGAATAAGCCGTAACAACTTGAGACAAAACAAAAGGACCCCCTAGGGAATCACTTTTTCAAGTGGCCTACCTAGGGGGTCCATTTTTATCTTAGAAGCAAGACAAGTCTAATTGGTCATGGGTCTTTAGCCAAGCTTCCAGTCGGCTGGCCAGCTGGGCAACGCCCCCTGCCTGCTCAGACTCAATGTTGATTGGGAGAACAGGGTCGTGGAGGGAGAGGCGGATCAGCATCCAACCCTCTGCCTGGTCCATGGACGAACCAATACGGATACCTTCGAAGTTGTTGGGTACCAGGGTCAAGTCGTCATTTTCCTGGACAAATCGCTCCAGGTTGGCAATGACGTTCTTGCCATAGTCGCCAAAGTCAGCAGCCTTGATCTTCACCCGGAACTCTTTGGACTCAGCGGGTTCTGCCAGGTCGGCAATCAGGTCAGACAGCTTTCTACCTTCGGCCTGGAGTTTGGATAGGGCAATCAGGGTCTTGGTGACAATGTAGGCACCGTCGTCCAGGAAGTAGTTTTCCTTCAGGGCCCCATGGCCAGAGGTTTCGATGGCCAGTGGACTGTCTGTACCCTGGTTGTTGAGGCGAACGGATTCATTAATAACGTTTTTGTAGCCCCGCTTAAATCTGTGGTGGACACCACCCAGACCTTGAATGAAAGTCGCCAGGCCATCGGAAGTTACAGAGTCCGTAACAATGGTGCCGCCCGGTGTGTCTTCAAGAACAATAGCAGCCATTAGGGCAATGAGCCGGTTTCTATTGATGATCTTACCACCGCCATCTACTATGGCTGCCCTGTCCACGTCCGTGTCAAAGATAATACCCAGGTCAGCCCCAGTGGCAATGGTTGCCTGCTGAATGGCGTCCATGGCTGTATTGTCTTCCGGATTGGGAACGTGGTTGGGGAACATGCCATCTGGGTCTAAGAACTGGCTCCCCTCTGTGTTTGCGCCCAGTGTGGCCAAAACTTTAGAGGCATAGAATCCACCTGCGCCATTCCCAGCGTCCACAATAATGTGTAGGCCCGCCAGGGGCGTGTCATAGTGGTCAGGATGGTTTACACCCTTACGGATAATGTCTTGTAGGTGGGAAGCGTATCGGTCTACCAGGTCAAAGGTAGGAATGCTGCCAGTGGCCTTGGGTGCCTCAAGGGCGTCTTCGCAAGCCGTTAAAATAGCCTTGATATCAGGCTTGTCTAGGCCCCCGTCCTTGGTAAAGAACTTTAGACCATTCCGGTTGAATGGCAGGTGGCTGGCCGTGATCATAATACCACCCGTATACTGGGTTTCCTCAAAGATCGTACTCATGAACATGGACGGTGTTGAGGTAATACCACAATTGTAAGCAGTCGCTCCCATGTGCTGTATACCATGGGCTGCAGCCGTCATTAGGGCTTCACCACTGATCCGGGAATCACGACCCAGACCGATTGTAATGTCTTCCACTGGCACCTTGCTCTTGTCTGCCAGCCACTTTGCGAAAGCTGCAGTAATTCGCTGCACTTCCACCTCTGTCAATGTAACAGGTTCACCCGCTACACCCTCCACGGCAACACCGCGGATATCTGACCCATTTTGAAGCTTCAACCATTTACTCATTGGTGGTCCTCCTTCTTCTTATCATTGATTATTATACCGGAAGTGAGGGGTCTTACAATTTTTTTCTCGCACTTTCTCAACTTTTTTCAAAAAAGGTTTTGAAAACGGTGGGGAGTATGCTATAATCAATTTTGTCAGCGAGATTTGAGTCGCTGAAAACAAGTAAACATGCGGGTATGGCGGAATTGGCAGACGCGCCAGATTTAGGTTCTGGTGTCTACGACGTGGGGGTTCAAGTCCCTCTACCCGCACCA
>CAYFHQ010000166.1:0-5340 GCA_964342805.1 uncultured Peptostreptococcaceae bacterium
CCACAAGGAAGGTCAACGGGGAGACGAATGGATTCTTCTGGACTACCTGGATGTTGTGGTTCACGTTTTCTCTGAAAAAGAACGTGCCTTTTATGATATTGAACGGATTTGGTCAGACGCGAAAAAACTGGACTTGACCATTCAGCAGTTCACATCGTAAAACCGACTCATTGCAATGTTGACAGTAGGTATTTCAACCTGTACAATAGGTTAAAATACGCTCAACAATCATGAAGAAATTGTAACATGAACTTGAAAGGGTGTTTGCCGACTGGTGTTGGCGCACCCTTTTTCTGTATCCCAAGTTAGGGGTGGGATAGGGACATGGTTGATGTGGCCAAGAGAAAGGGGCAAAACACATGTCAAAAGTGAATCCAATACTTGAACGATACATCCCATTGGTCCAGGGTCTGGCGCAAACCTTCGGAAAAAACTGCGAGGTTGTCCTCCACGATTTTTCCCTCCTGCCAAACTCCATTATTACCATTGAAAATGGCCATATTACCGGCCGAAACGTGGGAAGCCCCATGACAGAACTCTCCTTGAAAAAAGTGAGTCGAGGAGACACCAAGAGCAATATCATCAACTACACTGGAAAAAGCGCAGAAGGCCGTGTCCTGAAGTCTTCCACTTTCTTTATCCACGACGATAAAGGGGAGACCATTGGTTGCTTCTGCATTAATTTTGATATGTCAGAGCTCATGGTCGCCCGGAATGTCCTGAATGACTTGATGCAAGTGACAACCAATATTGAAACCCGGGGGACAGAGTCTCTCAACAAGGTCAATGACGTCCTGACAGACCTGGTTCAAGTGACCATTGAACAGGTGGGTAAGCCGGTGGCCTTTTTGACCAAAGAAGAAAAAGTACGGATCGTAAATATCCTTGACCAGCAGGGGGCCTTCTTGATTAAGGGAGCCATTGACTATGTGGCCAAGGTTCTTTGTGTGTCTAGATATACCATTTACAACTACTTGGACGAAATCCGAGTGGATAAATAATGCCCGTCTGTGTTACCATAGGAAGGGTGATTCCACTTTAAGGAGTGGACCCTGTATGAAGGGATATAAACAGGTAATCAATAGGGGAGGAAATACATATGTTAAAACCATTAGAAACTAAGCAAGCACCAGCTGCAGTAGGACCCTACTCTCAGGGTATGCAGGCAGGAAACTTCGTATACGTTTCAGGTCAGTTGCCAATCAACCCAGAGACTTCTGAAATGGTTAAGGGTGATATCCAAGCTGCAACACGCCAGTCCTTAAACAACTGTAAGGCCATTATCGAAGCAGCAGGTGGAAGCCTAGATAACGTTGTGAAAGTTGAAATCTTCATGGATGACATGAATGACTTTGCTAAGATGAACGAGGTATACACGGAGTTCTTCACTGCCCACAAGCCAGCACGTGCTGCTGTTGAAGTTGCTCGACTACCACTGGACGCTGACATTGAGATTCAAATGATCGCTTTTGTTGGTTAATAAAAAACGATAACTAGGTAACGATTAAAGGTCCTCTACATGGCATTTGCCACACAGGGGACCTTTTTATGTTTTGAAATGCGTTTTTGGCTTCCAATCAGTCGAAACATATCGTTTGGTGGAGGCCAGATTTTAAAGTCTCCTTTAGGACTCCTGCTCAGACAACTTCCGAGCCTTTTCCCTCCGAATACTGCGGAGGCGGTAGGCGTGGAAGAGGGTCATGGCAAATCGCCATAGGAAGAGGGTGGCCAAGAGTTTTATGAACAAGTTGAGCCATGGGATCTCCTCGTACCAGACACCGGGTTCCTTTATGAGGGAAATGGTTTCGCTGGTCAAGAGGAGTTGGTCACTGGCATCTGCTGGAGCAATCAAGTCTGTTTGGCCCATGGACTTACCATTAAGGACGAACTCTAAGGTACCAACCACTTGGCCGGCCTTAACAGGTAAGGCAATGTCTGGAAGGATGGTCATATTTCGTTCTAAGCTAGTTGGAGAGGTTCCAATTGGGAGAAGGCCAGTAACGGTATGCTTGGCAACGGCTTCTACCTTGGTGGACTTAAGGTCATCAAATTGAATGGTCTCCAACAAGTCGTCTCCATTGACCACCGTGTACCGGTCATACATGTCCAGGCCATGGTCGATCATGGTCAGGGTGTCTGTATAAAGGGCCTTGCCCTCTGATTTAAGGATAACGGCAATTAGTTTTTTACCATCTCTTTCAGCAGAAACAATAAAGGTTTGTCGGGCTGCGTCCGTGTAACCGGTCTTCATGCCCGTAATATAGTCTGTTTTGATGTCCCTTAGTTTGCCCTTGTACTCTATTTTATTCTTGGAGCCCGTCCCGTATAAAAAACGGTTGGATGTTGTGATGAAGCGGGTCTCGTCCTTGGTGTTGGTCGGTGGGATCTGGTAGCGGACCGTGGACACAATTTCCCGAAACTTGGGGAAGGTCATGGCATAGCGACCGATCAAGGCCAGGTCATAGGCGGTGGACAGGTGTTCTTTCTCTGTCAAGCCATGGGGGTTGGTGAAGTTGGTGTTAAGGGCACCAATTTCCTTGGCCTTTTCGTTCATCCGTAGGGCAAAGGCTTCAACAGAACCGGAATGGGCAACAGCCAAGGCCGCTGCTGCGTCATTGGCAGACTCCACCATGGTGGCATAAAGGAGTTGCTCAATGGTCATTTGCTCCTTTAAGTCCAGGGCGATCTTGCTCCCCTCGGTAAAGGGGGACTTGTCGTCCACTGTGATGGTCTTGTCCAAGTCCATATCCTCCAAAACCAGTATGGCAGTCATGACCTTGGTCGTGGAGGCCGGATAACGCTGGGTGTGGGCGTCCTTTTCAAAGAGGATTTGTCCACTTTCCTGATCTATTAGAATAGCAGACGCAGCAACAATCTGGTCTGCAATTAAGGGTTTAAATGTTTGTGCTGGCACTTCTTCAGTAAAGGCTAGGCTTCCCATTGTGACTACACTGGCAAGAAGGGTGGTCATGATTTTTTTTATGTTCAAAATATCACCTCATATACAGTATTACTTCATTGTATCAAAGGTGGTGGAGATATGAAAGTGGTAAATGATGGCATTTTACGCGAAGATGCCATATACTGGTATAAAGATCGTAAATGGAGGGCTTATGAATAAGAATAAACGGATAGAATGGATGATCGTATTGGGGATACTCTTTTTGGTCTTGGCCATACGGCTGGTGGACTGGATATCCCCTCAAATTGGTCAAATCAGCGAGTTAGAGGAGGCAAAGGCTCAGGCTGGTGTTGTGGGTATTGGAGATCAGGCGGGCAAGTCTGTCACTGGCAGCAGTGGAAATCACGGACCAGGAGCGTCCCAGACCAGTGGAAAAGACCATGTAAGTCTCCCAGAGCAAGAAAGTCCAAAGGTGGTAAAGACAGTCCGGGTCCATGTGTCTGGAGCAGTTAAGTCACCTGGGGTCTATACCATTGAGGAGACAGCTAGGGCCATAGATGCTGTGGACTTGGCTGGTGGCCTTTTACCCTCAGCAGATGAAGGCCAGGTCAACCTTGCTGCCCCGGTCGTTGACGGCAGTAAGATCCACATTCCTGAAAAGGGAGAGTTAAAGCCAGACCCCCAGTGGGGAAGTCTAACCCTGGCTGACCTCAATACCATGGACGAGGAAGCCATGACAGTGATTGAAGGGGTGGGGCCTTCGACTGCCAAACGCATTGTTGCTTATAGGGACCAATCAGGCCCCTTTGCAAGCCTGGACGATTTACTCCATGTCAGTGGGATTGGTCCCAAGACCTTGGAAAAAATCCGCCAGGGCTTTCAGTGACGACCATTGACGCAACAGCGCAAGAGGCTTATAATGAACATGCTATTCACAAAGGAGGTGAATGATTTGGCTGATCAAATCAAATTGACATCTTTGTCATCCAGCAGTGGTTGAGCCGCTAAAATAGGTCCTGAGACCCTGTCGCAGGTGCTGCGACAGCTACCAAAATTTCATAGTGATCAACTGATTGTCGGTCTGGAAACCTCGGACGACGCTGCTGTGTACAAGCTCAATGACCAGCAGGCAATGATCCAAACCTTGGACTTCTTTACGCCCATCGTGGACGATCCATACATGTTCGGTCAAATTGCAGCAGCCAATGCGCTGAGTGATGTATACGCAATGGGGGGCGTGCCCACCGTTGCTATGAATATTGTAGGTTTCCCCAGCTGTGAGGATATGGACATCTTGACCAAGATCCTTCAGGGTGGGGCTGATAAGGTGATCGAAGCCGGTGCTCTACTGGTTGGTGGCCATACCATCGATGACAAGGAGCCCAAGTATGGCCTGTCTGTATCTGGACTGGTTCATCCAGACAAGGTCCTGGCCAACAGTGGCGCCAAGGCCGGTGATGTCCTGGTTCTGACCAAGGCGATTGGAAGTGGTATTCTCAACACAGCCATCCAAGCAGACTTGATCGAAGACGACCAGCTGGAAGAAGTGACCAAAACCATGGCCATGCTCAACAAGTATGCTGCAGAAGGTATGATGCAGTGTCAGGTCAATGGGTGTACAGACATTACAGGCTTTGGCCTGATTGGCCACACCATTGAAGTGGCTGAGGCGTCCAAGGTAACCATCGAAATCAATGCTTCAGCGGTTCCTGTCATGGCAGGAGCCTTAGACCATGCTTCCATGGGCTTGGTGCCCGCCGGTGCCTACCGCAACAAGAAGTACTTTACGGACCGGGTGGACATCAATGGAGACATTGACGAAACCATGGTTGACGTCCTCTATGATCCTCAAACGTCAGGGGGCTTATTGATCTCCTTGCCTGAGGACCAGGCGGAAAAACTCATTCAGATCTATGAAGATTCTCTAGAGGTTCCCTTTGCCATTGTTGGTAAAGTGACAGCCAAGGGAGACAAGGCATTGATCGTTCGTCCATAAGACCAAATACTAGAGCTGTCAGGGATCACACTGGTGAAGACCCCTGACAGCTTTTGTGTTATAATAGCATTGATATTACAGCATTGGAGAGGATTATCGTGAAGAAGAATTTGTTTAAGCAACTTCCTAAAATAGATGAAATACTCATGCACCCATCCATCGATTCCATGATCGGGCAAATCCCCCGGTCTATTATTGTGGACGCAGCTCGACATATAGTTGAGGAAAAACGTAAGGAAATTATTGGCCTATCGGACGATCAGGCGTCAGACTACGTCCTGTCCTTGGATACGATGATTGAAGCCGTTCAGGCCATGGTCATCAAGGAGGACGCCTACCACCTCCGCCGGGTTATCAATGGTACTGGGGTTGTACTCCATACCAATCTGGGGCGGGCATGCATTAGTGACGAGATCGCAGACCATATAGCCCAAGTAGCAAC
>CAYFHQ010000167.1:0-5108 GCA_964342805.1 uncultured Peptostreptococcaceae bacterium
ACGATGGAACTTTGGTACACAGAGCAACATACGGATAATGCGCATTTCAGCATTAAGGTAAAGCAACAACTATTTAGCGGACAGAGCGACTTCCAGAAGATCGACGTTTTTGAGTCAGAAGAGTTTGGAACCTTCTTTACCCTTGACGGCCTCATGATGGTCAACCAAAAAGACGAGTGGGTCTACCACGACATGATCGCCCATGTGCCCATGGCTTCCAATCCAGACATTAAAAAGGTCTTGGTTATTGGCGGTGGTGACGGGGGTACGGTCCGAGAACTGGCCCGCTACAAGACCATTGAAAAGATTGACATGGTTGAAATCGACAAAATGGTGGTGGATGTATGTAAGCAGTACCTCCAGCAAACAGCCTGTGCCCTAGAGGACCCTCGAGTGAGTCTTTACTATGAAGACGGAGTAGCCTTTGTGAACGGTCTTGACAAGGCCTACGACCTGATCATTGTTGACTCCACGGACCCCATTGGCCCTGGTGAAGGTCTATTCACAACAAAGTTCTACCAAGATTGCTACAAGGCCCTAACGGACAATGGCATCCTGGTGAACCAGTCTGAGAGTCCGTACTACGAGCGGGACGCTAGGGAATTAAAACGATCCTACAGCAAAACATCGGCCATGTTCCCTGTGGCGAAAATCTACCAGTTCCACATGCCGACCTATCCGTCTGGCCACTGGTTGTTTGGTTTTGCCTCCAAGGGCATTGACCCGGTGAACAATGACCGGATTGATGAGTGGAACAAGCTGGGTCTTGAAACCAAGTACTACAATACTGACATTCACAGGGGTGCATTTATGCTACCTAACTTTGTAAAGAAAATGCTGGATGAGGTGAAAGCAGACAATGAATAGAGACATTCTAACTTACATGGCTTTTGATAATGACTACCAGGAGTCCAAGATTGTTCTCTTTGGGGCACCGTTCGATGGAACGGTGTCTTTTCGCCCTGGTACCCGGTTTGCATCCGCAGCCATGCGGCAGGACTCTTATGGCCTAGAAACCTATAGCCCCTACCTGGATATGGACATGGAAGACCATGGCCTCTTTGACAGTGGTGACCTGGACCTGCCCTTCGGCAACAAGGTTCGAGTCCTGGACATGATCGAGGCCCACACGTCACAAATCCTAGCGGACGGAAAAATCCCCATGATGATCGGTGGCGAACACCTGGTAACCCTGGGTGCCTTCCGGGCTGTTCAAAAGAAGTATGAGGATGTAGTCATCCTACACTTTGACGCCCACGCAGACCTGCGGGCTGACTACATGGACGAGCCCCTGTCCCATGCGACTGTGATCCGGCGGTGTCATGACATAGTCGGGGATGGGCGCATCTGGCAATTTGGTATTCGGTCTGGAACCAAAGAAGAGTTTACCTTCGCCAAGGACCATACGGTCATGGAACGGTATGAAGTCGCTTCTGCACCTGCCATTGCAACGAGCCTGGGCAAGACGCCCGTATACGTGACCATTGATCTGGACGTACTTGATCCGTCGATCTTCCCAGGTACTGGGACGCCAGAACCCGGTGGTGTGACCTTTAAACAGCTCATGGAGGCAATCCATGGCCTTAAGGGCCTCAACATTGTTGGGGCTGATATTGTGGAGTTGTCTCCCCAGTATGACCAGAGCGGGGTGTCCACGGCTGCAGCGTGCAAGGTGTGGCGGGAGCTGACCCTGGCATGTCTGTGGGGTGAGTAGATGGACCAGAACAAGACGCCTTTGTTTGACGCCTTAAAGGCCTATCACGGGTCTGGCGTAGTCCCCTTTGATGTCCCTGGCCACAAGCGGGGGGCAGGCCTCCCTGAACTGGCTGCCTTTTACGGCAACACCATGCTGGAGGCCGATGTCAACTCAATGAAATGTCTGGACTATCTGGGCAACCCGGTAAGTGTGATCGCTGAGGCAGAAGCCCTTTTGGCAGACGCTTATGGCGCTGACCACGGCTACTTCCTAGTCAATGGGACCAGTGGCGGTGTCCAGGCCATGATCATGGCGGCCTGTAAGCCAGGGGACAAGATCATTTTGCCCCGGAATGCCCACAAGTCAGCAACCAATGGACTCATTGCCAGCGGGGCCATGCCGGTCTATATCCACCCCCACTATCACGGGGTCTTGGGGATTGCCCTTGGGATTACGGCTGACGCTGTGGCCGAGGCCATAGCAGCCAATCCAGACGCAAAAGCTGTTTTTGTCATTAATCCCACCTATTTTGGCTGCACCTCTGAACTTGAGAAAATCGTTCAGATCAGCCACGAAGCGGGAATGATGGTCCTGGTGGACGAAGCCCATGGGGCCCACTTTCACTTTCATGACCAAATGCCCCTCAGTGCCATGGCTGCTGGAGCGGATATGGCTGCGGTGAGTCTCCATAAAACCGGTGGTTCTTTGACCCAGTCTTCTGGCCTGGTCTTACAAGGGAACCGGGTGAGTCCCAAATACCTGCGTAATGTCATTACTTTGAACCAGACCACCAGTGCTTCTTATCTTTTAATGACCAGCCTGGACGTGACACGGAAAAACCTGGCCACCCGCGGTGGGGCCATGCTGGAACACGTTTTGGCTTTATCAAGATACGCCCGCACCCAAATCAATGGAATCCCTGGCCTTAGGGCACCGGGACCGGAGATGGCGGGCCAAGAAGGCATTTATTCCTTCGACGAGTCCAAGCTCCTGATCGATGTAACGGACCTGGGCATAAGCGGTTTTGTCGCTTATGACCTCCTGAGGGACAACCACAAGATCCAAATGGAGTTGGGAGAGTCTTCTTCTGTTCTGGCCATCATTAGCGTGGGGGACACCAAGGCCTCCATTGACGCCCTGATCAAGGCCCTGCAAGACCTGTCAGACACCTTTGAACCAGACCACAAGTGCAGTATAGTAGTAGAACGACCGGAGGCTGTGGAAGTTGTGATGACACCGCGGGAGGCCTTTTATGCAGACAAAAAAACCGTCCATGTCCACCATGCCCTTGGCTGTATAAGCGGAGAGTCTGTCATGGTTTACCCGCCAGGCATACCTGTGGTTACACCGGGCGAGCGGATCACAACGGAAGTTCTACGATATATGAACTATATTCGTAACCAAGACACAACAATAACGGGTGTTGATGACGATACTTTAACATCCATTCGGGTGATTGAATAAGGATTGTATGCTATAATACAGTTGAAAAGAAAGAGACATTCAAAAAACCTATTGGAGACCCGGCACTTTGGTGCTGGGTTTTCTTTTTGGGATCGTTTATACTGGTGGGAGGAAGTGAGGGACATCATGAAGTTTACCATCGACAAAAAAGACCCCTTTATTCGGGCACTCATTGCTGTAGGCCTACCTGTAGCCCTGCAGAATTTCATATCCACAGCCTTGAACCTGGTGGACACGGTCATGATCGGCCGGGTGGGCAAGGTGGAACTGGCTGCCGTTGGCCTGGCCAACCAGCTTTTCTTTTTAATGGTTCTCTTGGTCTTTGGGATCAACTCCGGCGCAGCCGTGTATGTGGCCCAGTTCTGGGGGAAAAAGGACTTATCCAATATCAAACGAACAGTGGGTGTGGCCCTGGCAGGGGGCTTGCTGATCAGTGTGCCCTTCTTTTTTATGGGCGTTTTTATGCCGGAAACTGTCCTGGGTTGGTTTTTGAAAGAGCCTGAAGTCATTGCCTCTGGCGCTTCCTACTTGAGGATAGTGGCCTGGTCTTATCTTTTTACAGCGGCATCATTTACTTTTGCAGTGTCTTCCAGGGCTGTGGAACAGGCCAAGCTCCCCACGGTGGTCAGTGCCATTTCTTTGGGGACCAATACCCTTTTAAACTACCTATTAATCTTTGGCAAGATGGGTATGCCTGCCCTTGGGGTTGAAGGGGCAGCGATCGCCACCCTGATTGCTCGAATACTTGAGTTATTCCTCATGATCACCCTACTCAAGAAAAATGACAGTATACTGATCATGAAGATCAAGGAAGCCTTCTCCTTTAATATGGCCTTTGTTAAGCAGATCATGCAGACGGCATGGCCAGTGATTGTCAACGAAGGTTTCTGGGCCCTGGGCACCATCATGTACACAGCGGCCTTGGCCCGGATCAGCTCAGACGCTGTTGCGGCCTTCCAAATCGCTGTTTCCGTTTTCCGCTTCTTTGAAGTCTTGTTTATCGGGATCGGAAGTGCCTGTCAGGTGACCATCGGCAACCGGATCGGTGCTGGAGAGAGCCACCTGGCCATGGAGTATGGCAGGCGGTACATCCGGCTCAATGGGGCCCTGTGTGCAGGGGTTGCCCTTATCCTCTGGGTGAGCGCACCAGCCATATCCACCCTCTTTAAGGTCCCTGCCCATGTGACAGCAGAAGCTATTTTAATGATGCGGATTTTCGCCATTTACGCCTTTTCCAAGACCTTCAACCTGCTCATGATCGTCGGCGTCCTACGGGGCGGGGGAGATACCTTCTTTGCCATGATACTGGAGATCGCCTGCGTTTGGTTGATCGGTGTACCCTTGGCCTTCCTTGGGGCCCTGGTCCTCAAGTGGCCAGCCTATGTGGTCTGCGCCCTCTTTATGTTCGAGGAAGCAGTTAAGTCTCTGATTGGTTATAGTCGCTATAAAAGCAAGCGGTGGATCCGAAATGTGGTTGAGGCCATTGAATAAAGTTGAGGCGATAGAATAAAAAAGTAGTGCTTTTCTGAACGGATGAAGCGACCTCTTAAGCTAGATTGACAAGCCTAGCTTAGGAGGTCGCTTTTATTTGTGCCTTAGCAGCCATTCTTTTTGTGTTCACTTTTCATATGGTACATATCTTGGTCCGCTTGACGGATGAGGTCGTCAACAGTTCTTTGATCATTTCGATCGTAGGTGACAGACCCTACTGAAATACAGAGGCGGTGGTTGCCAGGAACTGTGACGTCGTCCGCGTCTGTCCACTTGGCCAACTGGTCTTCAAAACCATTGTAGGATCGGAATTGGTCTACCAGTTTTGAGGCAACCAAGCGGGCTTGTTCTTCGTCGGTGTCATTGAGGATGACCAAGAACTCGTCTCCTCCATAGCGGCCCACAATATCTGAGGACCGGAAACTGCCGGCGATGATCTTGCTCACGTGGACCAGCA
>CAYFHQ010000168.1:0-4907 GCA_964342805.1 uncultured Peptostreptococcaceae bacterium
GCCTTGAACCCAGTGCCCTTAACTACCTAACAATACCAAGGGGGTCTTGGTTTAAAGTGCAAAATGGCAAGTTTGAGGGGGACTATGGCCTGGGTCTTATGCATTCAGACGCATATGACTCGAATCCTCAATTACAAGCTATGCCCTGTGGAGAGGGTATGTGCGCCTTAGAATGGATTTACTTTGCCTCTGAAAGTGGCCAATACAATGGCAAAAGCCTTCGGGCCTGGAGGGAGGCCAGTGGTCAAGTCTTGGCTAGGCTATCACCTGCCAGTGCAGACCTGGTCATACCCATACCCGCTTCAGGACTCCCTGCTGGCCAAGGGTTTGCCCGAGCCAGTAACCTACCCATACAAAGGGCAATCGAAAAAAAGGTCCATGGCCGAAGTTTTATCCAGTCAAACCAGGCGGATAGGGAAGGCGCGGTTCGTAGCAAATTTCATTTCCACCGGGAAACCATCAAAAACAAGCGAGTTGTACTGGTGGACGACAGCCTTGTCCGGGGTACGACCCTCCACCATATATGTCAGCAAGTGAAAGGCCTAGGGGCCAAGGAAGTCCATGTCAGGATCGCATCTCCTCAAGTGGTGGAAGCCTGTACCAAGGGGATTGCTTTGCCAACCAGGGAGGAATTGGTCTGCTCGTGGCGCTCTGTGGATGAAGTGCAGGCATTTCTGGGGGTAGACAGTTTGGCTTTTTTGCCTGAAGCTTTTCTGAAGGACAGGGCAGAGGTGGCCTGTCGGTCGTGCTTTGTGCGTAAATCTGAGACTCAGGGGTAAAAAAACCTTGAGGGAGGGATTTGCTGTGATCGAAAACCTTTTGTTGGGAAAACACGCCCATTTTGCTATTGGCGTTGCAGATATTCAGGTGGCATGGACCTTTTATCATCAGTTGGGCTTTCAAAAGCAGTCTGAGGGCAAGGAACCCGTTGCATGGATGAGTATATCTGACGACTCAGTCCACATTTTGTTGAGTGAAACAGACAAGCCTTACATTGGCTTGGAGTACTATACCAGTCACCTGAACAAGGTTCTACGGGAACTGGAAAAGAGGGGATTTGCCCCTATTCCTACTGTAGAAGTCCAGGGTCAGGTGGTCCAGGCCATAGTGGCCTCACCCAATGATATTCCCATTACCCTGGTTCAGGACAATGGACTAAGTGGGGTGGACCATGACCAGACGACCTTGCTGGATATTGCCAGAGAAGACCTTTTAAATGCGGAGGTCTATCCCAATGCCTCCTGCGGTGCTTTTGGGGAGTTCTCCATATCTGTTACGGACATGGATGAGGCCATTGAGGCCTGGGCCAAGTTGGGCTTTATCCCTACGGAGAGACACAAATCACCCTATGAATGGGCCATTGTCAGCGACGGCGCCTCGATCATCGGTCTCCATGTAACTGAGGAGTTTACCGAACCGGCCATAACTTATTTCTCTCCAGACATGGAAGACAAGTTAGTGGCTCTGGAGGCTTCGGGGCTGGAAATTGAATTTCTGGGCAATCGAAAAAGTGGCAAGCTCTTGAGTCCTGACGGGAACCAGATATTCCTATTTTCCTTCTAGCGTGCTATTCCCCAGGGACTTGTGATATTATGGGAATAGAAAGAGATGGAGGCGATAACATGGATCGAGTAGGATTAATCCAACAGGCCATTGAGTATGAGCGAGAAGGCTATGACTACTATAAACGTCAGGCAAAACGGCTACATGATCAAGAAGTGACCGACTTGTTTGAAATGGTAGCTGAAGAGGAAATGCGGCATATTGAATGGCTAAAGTTGATGATTGACGAGGAATTTACAGGTTCTGAAAAAGTGGCCCTCTTGGTTGCAGGCCAACCCTTGCGGTCGGCACAGATCAATTGGGAAGCCATTAAACGGATTGGGCTGTCGGATATCAACAACGTGTATGACCACGCCATTGAAATGGAGACCAGCGCCATAGAGTTTTATGAAAGCTTACGACCTGTGGTTTCAGGTGACGCTGAACGTTTGCTGGACACTATAATCAAGTGGGAACATTCACACTTAGAATTGTTTAAAAAACTCAAATCTAGCGGAATATCAACCTCATAAGGCGGTGATGGAATGGGTCAATTTCTAAGACCACTGGGTATTTTACTGGCAGTTATCTTTGGCTTGGCACTCATGAATGGTGTTTTAAAGACAGCGCTGAGGCAGGGGTGGCTTACTTCTATAGAAGCAAGGGCGAATTTCATTGGCGGCTTCCGTCGGTGGATCTTCAAGAACCACAAGATATTGGGTCTCTTGACCCTTGTCATTATGTTTGCCCACGTTTTTATTGCCATCAATGTGACAGGGGGGATCTCTTTTACGGGATTCCTAGCAGAAGCCAACCTTATATTAATTGCTGCCCTTGGCATTTACGGTAACCTTCGTGGTCAGAAACTGCGGCAAAAAGCTTGGAAACAAGTCCATCGTGGCTTGGCTATCTTGGAAGTTGTACTCATAGCACTACATATTTTCTATCCGTATTTTAATTTTATTCCGATGTCCTTTTAATCTAACCCCTGTAAGGTAGAGTCATGGTTGTGAACCAATGAACCGACACCTTACAGGGGTTTTTATGTACAATCTGTGAACGAAATGTTAAACCTGCTAAAAACCGCCATACAAGTGTTGACAGTACACTTGGCTGGTGGTAATCTTATGTCAGAAGGGTGTTAGCACTCGACTCAGACGAGTGCTAACAGTGGCTAACTACTGAAATGGATGTGGTGCAGGTGGACATAAACGAACGGAAGTTGAAAATCCTAAAAGCGATTATCGATGACTTCATCGACACGGCCCAGCCGGTTGGTTCTCGAACCATTGCAAAGAAGTATCCATTGGGAGTCAGTTCAGCGACCATTCGAAATGAAATGGCAGACCTTGAGGATTTGGGTTTTCTGGTCCAACCCCATATATCGGCAGGACGGATTCCTTCCGACGCAGGTTACAGATTGTATGTGGACGAACTCATGTTACAGTCGGCCTTGGGTCGAGACCAAATGCAAATGATCAGGAACTTGCTCCTTTCCAATATGATCGAGCTGGAGGACGTGGTCAACCAAGCGGTGACGATCTTATCCAAGGTAACTGGCATGACAGCGGTCATCAGTTTGCCCCAGTTTAATCGCAGTCGCTTGACCAATATCAAAATGGTACGGATCAACGACAGCAAGGTACTCATGATCCTGGTAGCAGACTCTGGTGTATTTAAGACCATGACCCTGGGTATCCGGGGCGGTGACCAGTACATCTTAGACCGGATCACCGATGTTCTAACAGAAAAGCTCCAAGGCATGTCCATCAGTGAAATTAACATGAGGACCATTGGGAGCATTAAACAGAAACTGAAAGAGTACGCCACCGTGGTGGACTATTTGGTTCCAATCTTGCGGAACACTTTAAGGGAAATTGACGAAGTGGAAGTCTACGTGGAGGGGGCCCACAATGTGCTCAACCTACCAGAATTCCAAGACTCCGTCAGGGCCCAACAGTTCTTTGACCTCATGGAAGACGCCCAGAAGTTGGTCGGACTCCTGAGTTCAAGCCAAACCGCAGAAGGCATTTCCGTCCGAATTGGCGGAGAACTGGGGATGGAAGAACTGGTGGACTGCTCTATGATCACCACCAGCTACAAGGTCAATGGCCAGGAGGCTGGTAAGATAGCCGTCTTTGGCCCCAAGAGAATGGATTATGGCCGGGCAGTTTCTGCCCTGGATTATATAAGGGATACACTTTCTGAGATTTTCTCAGGAATCAATTTATAGCCGTTGGATCGGTGTTGTGGGAAGGTGTCAACTGAATGGAAGAAAATAAAAAGCCAGACGTGGAGCAAGAAGTGACGGACCAGCAGGCAGAGGAAACACCTGTGGTCGAAGAAGGTTTTGAGCTTTCTGCTGAAGCGGAAGTTGAAAAATTAAAGGCTGACTTAGAAACAGCGACCGGCAACCACATGCGGTTGCAAGCAGAATTTATGAACTACAAGAAGCGAGTGGAGAAGGAAAAGGCAGACATCTACCGTTTTGCCAATGAGAAGATCGTTCGAGACCTTCTGGACGTTCTTGACAACCTGGATCGTGCCCTGGAGTCGATCTCCGGTGAAAATACAGACCATTCCAATGTCCTAAACGGTGTGGAAATGATCCGAAAGTCTTTCTCAGACTTGCTTGAAAAAGAAGGTGTCAAGGCCATCGACGCAGTCGGTCAGCCTTTTGACCCCAATATGCACCACGCGGTAATGACAGAGCCCAAAGACGATTGTGACGCGGATGTTGTTATCGAGGAATTTCAAAAAGGTTATAAACTCAATGACCGAGTGGTACGTCCGTCTATGGTCAAAGTTTCTTGCTAAATTAGGAAAGAATAAGTGAACGTATAAATAACGAGGAGGCCTATCATGGCAAAAATTATTGGTATTGACTTAGGTACAACAAACTCATGTGTTGCAGTTCTTGAAGGTGGAGAGCCTGTAGTAATTTCAAATAGCGAAGGTAACCGTACAACTCCATCCATCGTTGCATTTGCTAAAAATGGCGAGCGACTTGTTGGTGAAACAGCTAAGCGTCAGGCCATTACAAACCCTGAAAGAACAATCGCTTCAATCAAGCGTGAAATGGGTCACGATTTCGATGTGAAAGTAGACGACAAGAAGTACTCTCCACAGGAAATCTCTGCTATGGTACTGTCAAAGCTAAAGGCAGACGCAGAAGCTTACCTGGGCGAGTCTGTTAAAGAAGCTGTAATCACTGTTCCAGCTTACTTTACGGATTCTCAGCGCCAGGCAACAAAAGACGCTGGTCGTATTGCAGGTCTTGACGTAAAGCGTATTATCAACGAGCCAACTGCAGCGTCCCTAGCATACGGTCTAGATAAGACTGAAGACCAACACAAGATCCTTGT
>CAYFHQ010000169.1:0-4855 GCA_964342805.1 uncultured Peptostreptococcaceae bacterium
GGTATTCTCCCGCCAGCGTTACTGGGGTGAGCCGATTCCAATCGTATGGTGCGACCACTGTGGTCCGGTTGCTGTTCCAGAAGACCAGCTGCCAATCACCCTACCAGAGGTGGAGTCCTATGAGCCAACGGAAACAGGCGCGTCTCCATTGGCAAACATCCATGACTGGGTGAATACAACGTGTCCATCTTGTGGCCATGCAGCCAAGCGGGAAACAGACACCATGCCCCAGTGGGCAGGGTCCTCCTGGTACTTCCTACGATACGCAGACCCAACAAACAATGAAGCCCTAGCTTCCGAAGAAGCCCTAAACTACTGGCTACCCATTGACTGGTACAACGGCGGTATGGAGCATACAACCCTACACCTACTATACTCTCGTTTCTGGCACAAGTTCCTGTATGACTGTGGCGTAGTTCCTATGCCAGAGCCTTATGCCAAGCGGACTTCCCATGGTATGATCCTGGGTGAAAACGGTGAAAAGATGTCCAAGTCCAGGGGCAATGTAGTCAACCCAGACGACCTGGTTGACCAGTATGGCGCTGACACCTTCCGTATGTACGAAATGTTCATTGGTGACTTTGAAAAGTCTGCCCCATGGAACAATGACGGCATTAGCGGTTCACGCCGATTCATCGAACGGGTATGGAATGCCCAGAAGAAGATTGTAGAAGCAGACAACTACGGACCGGAATCCCTTGAAAAGGCCATGCACAAGTGTATTGCCAAGGTGTCCAACGACTTTGAGACCCTAAAGTTCAACACGGGTATTGCAGCCATGATGGAGTTCTACAACATCATGAGCAAGGAAAAAGAAGTGCCATCCAAGCTGTACAAGGACTTCTTGATCCTGCTAAACCCAGTGGCACCTCACGTGACAGAGGAAATCTGGAACGAAATGAACTTTGGCGGGATGGTGGTAGACCAGAAGTGGCCTGCGTTTGATCCAGCCAAGTTGGTGGACGACACCATTGAACTACCGGTACAGGTCAACGGCAAGGTCCGTGGCAAAATTGTCCTTGCTGCAGACGCTGACCAAGCAACAGCCATTGCCATGGCCAAAGAAGCGGTAGCTTCCTTCATTGAAGGTAAGAATATCGTGAAGGAAATCTATGTACCAAAGCGGATCATTACTTTGGTAGCCAAGTAAGACCCGTCTGGAGTCCTGACTCCGACGACTCATGAAATCAAGCAAAAGACGTCCAAGCCTCCCCATGGAGATGCGGCTTGGACGTCTTTTTTTTAGCCTTTAGGTAAATCACTTGCCCAATTGTACGTGTTCAAGGTCAAAATGTGCAATATCAGCTTCGAATATGAATAAAATGATACAAAAATGCTATACTGAACACCCTTAGTACGTCGTTTATCGAATTACACTGATTATAATTCAATAATCAGTGTACAGAGAACCTTATGTAACGCATAAGACTGTTTTGGTCGCACCCAGCGGGACGTTGGGAATAGAAAGCGGAAAGGAGGGGCGTGGGGAGCGAGCGCCAAAGGGGTCCTATCTATACAAATTCTTGAGGAGGAAGAAATGAATTTTGTGAAACGTAACAACCGTTCTATTTTTTGCTTTTGTTTTGGCCTTGGCCATGATCATGTCCATGGTGAGCCTGCCTGGATTTGCAGCAGCGAATTTCAGTGATTTGATTATCTCGGAATACGTGGAAGGAAGCTCCTACAACAAGGCCATTGAACTCTACAATGGCACTGGAGCTTCTGTAAATCTTAGTAATTACACCATTAAGCTGTAAAGCAACGGGGGGACCAGTCCCTCGTCACAAGTGACCCTAAGTGGCAGCCTGGCCAGTGGCGACACTTATGTCATTTCCCACAGCTCAGCCGCATCAGCCATTCAAAACGTAAGTGACCTAAATAGCACGGTTACCAACTTCAACGGTGATGACTTCATTGTTTTGTACAAGGGCAGCAATGTCTTAGACAGCATTGGTACATATGGCTATGATCCAGGCTCTTGCTATGGGTCTGGTAGCGTAATTACCAAGGACAAAACCCTCATTCGTCTAGCATCAGTGACCGCTGGTGACACCAATATCAATGACACTATTGACCCATCTGCCACATGGACAGCCTTATCCAACAACGATTTTAGCAATCTGGGTAGCCATACGGCTGACGGGGGCGGAACCACACCTCCAGATCCGGACCCAGATCCAAATCCAGACCTGGGAACCTACTATCAGTCAGTCCAAGGCCTTACGGGCTCAGCCCTCAAAACACAACTGAACAATATCATTGACGGCCACACCGAGTTTTCCTACTCTGCAGCCTACAATGCCTTGATTGTACTGGACCGAGACCCCAACAATGCCAATAACGTGATTCTTCTTTATTCAGGCCGGTCAGAGAACGGCCCAGCCAAGTATAATAGCGGACAAGGTTGGAACCGGGAACACGTTTGGGCCAAGTCCCATGGTGACTTTGGGACAACCATGGGTGCAGGCACAGACCTCCACATGCTCCGGGCAACAGACGTCAACGTCAATTCCACCCGTAACAACTACGATTTTGACAACGTACCTGGTGGTCGCTTGGTCAACGAAACCACAGACTGCTACGTAGACTCCACCAATCGTATTTTTGAATCCCGGGACGAGGTCAAGGGGGACGTGGCACGTATTCTCTTCTACATGGCTGTGCGCTATGAAGCCGACGACCAACTGGACCTGGAACTATCAGAAAACCGATATTCCGTTGGTGAGACCGGGTCAGGATACGGGGAACACGGTGTCCTTAGTGTTTTAAAGGCTTGGCATATTGCCGACCCCGTGGACGCCGGAGAAAGAACCAGAAATGACTTGGTGTACACAGACTACCAAGGCAACCGAAACCCATTTGTCGACCATCCTGAGTTTCTACAAATGATCTGGGGCAACTAAGTACCCCCCTGTATAATAGTACCGCCTGGAGGACTGGATTCCCAGCCTATGGGCGGTCCTTTTTTGGGGAAACAGTATCGAATCAGTATCAAGTACAAATGTCACCTTGAAGCGGTGTCCAATCCCCGTTATGATAGTAGAGGTAACGGAGGAGCAAGAATGAATAAATGGATTAGAAGAATACTGCGAACGATCATCCTGACCCTCCTATTTTGTGTCATTATCGTCGTAGGTGTAGACGCATGGGTGGGCCTGACAACAGAAGGCCAAACCTTTGCCATAGATCAAGTACCCATCATAGAAACAGACGCTGTACTGGTATTGGGCGCCCGGGTAAACCCAGGAGGGAGCCCGTCTGTCATGTTAGAAGACCGCCTATATGGGGCCCTAGCTGTCTACCAGGCAGGGGCTGCCAACAAGATCCTGGTCAGCGGAGACCATGGGTCCAAGTACTACAATGAAGTCCGGTCCATGAAGGACTGGCTGGTGGACCGAGGGGTTCCTGAAGAGGATATTTTCATGGACCACGCAGGGTTTTCCACCTACGAGAGTATCTACAGGGCCAGGGACGTCTTTCAGGTCCGGTCTCTGGTGATCTCCACCCAAGGCTATCACTTACACAGGGCTCTCTACACCGCCAAGGGTTTAGGTATGCAGGCCTGGGGGGTCAAGTCTGACCGCCATGTGTATCCCAACATGCCCAAGTACCGGGCCCGGGAAGTGTTGGCCCGACTCAAGGACTTTGTCTACGTACACTTTCTCAAACCAGAACCCACCTTCCTGGGGACACCCTATCCCATTCAAGGGGATGGCCGGTCCACTGACATTTAAATCAAGAACTCCGTCGACTTTGTCGACAGTCAGAACCGCTGGGCAGATGCGCCCCAGCGGTTCGAGACCGTAGAAAACTCCCTCATACTGCGTTGCTGGCTTCAAACCAGCTGGATCACGATCTAGGAGATCGCTCACCAACTGGCTATCAGCCGCGCCTTGTCTGAGAAAGTTTTCTACAGTCTCCATCTTGCCGACTTTGTCGACAATCTGGAACCGCTGGGCAGATGCACCCCAGCGGTTCTTTTTTACTGCCCTTTATTTTGGCTTGCCCTTCAAAATGAACGTGTCACATGACAAACAAAACTTAATTGTGTTTACTATAAATGAGTCGTGAGGTTAATACGTTTGCATTAATACAAACAAAAAGATATACTGTTTACGAAAAGTAATTTGATCGGACAGAGAGGAGAGACAACAATGGAATTAGGAGCACAATTCTGGAATGCGTCCATAGAAGAAATGGTGAAGGGATATAAAAAAGATCCCCATACGGGTCTTTGCCTTTGTTTGTTATGTGGGAAAGTTTATGAAGGCGGAGAGATTTTTAAGGTTGAGGACCGTTTCTTCACAGCGGAGAAAATGATGGTCCACCATGTGGACGAAGACCATGGGGGCATGTTTGACAACCTGATCGACCTCAACAAGAAGTTTACAGGTCTGTCAGACAACCAAAGGGAAATGCTCCAACATATCCACAAGGGGGAGTCGGACACCCAGATCAGTCGCCAACTGGGTCTGACGGGGTCAACCATCCGCAACTACCGGTTCAAGTTCCGAGAAAAGGAGCGCCAGGCCAAGACTTTTTTGGCCATCATGGGGGCCCTCCATACCTCTCCAGCCAAGGAAGACATACAAGACCCCACTGTAGAAGTGGTGGAACCCCACCGAACTGCCACTACCTTGGACGAACGATTCCATATCACCCAGAAAGACCGAGACACCGTCCTGTCCAGGTTTATTGACGACACAGGTAAGCTCCTCCATTTCCCCAAGAAGGAAAAACGCAAGGTCATTATCCTCATGGAACTGATCAAGCACTTCAAGCGGGAAAGGGAGTACAGCGAAAAAGAGATCAACCGGATTTTGGGCCGGGTCTACCAGGACTACGTCACCCTGAG
>CAYFHQ010000170.1:0-4736 GCA_964342805.1 uncultured Peptostreptococcaceae bacterium
GCAAGGTGTGGCCATTGGCCCCGTCGCCCAATCGCTGGACTTCCTCTGCAATATCATAGACACTCATATGTTGGGCATTGTGGACCACAGGCACCATGAGGCCTGCGTCTGTATCCACTGCTATGCCAATATTATGGTCGTGATGGACCACGATTTCCTCAGCGGCTTCATCATAACTGGAGTTGATAATGGGATGGTCCTTCATGGCCAGGGAAACGGCCTTTAGGATCAATGGCAGGTAGGTCAGTTTGACACCCCGCTCCTTGGCCGCCAGTTTTTGATCATTGCGCAGGGCCACCAAGTCCGTTACATCTGCGTCATCCATGGCTGCCGTATGGGGAATGGTGAACTTGGAAATCACCATATTCTTGGCAATGGTTTTACGCATCATGGACATGGGGATCCGTTCTGCAGTCTCCTCATTGACATGGAGGGGTGGTTTCTCAATGGTCAGGTGTTGGACACCGCCTGCTGGTTGTGTTGCCCCTTGGGTCGGTTTCGCCTGCGGCTTCTTGGCCCCTTGGTCTGCGAAGGCTCTAATGTCCGCCTTCATGACCCGGCCTCCTGGCCCTGTGCCAGTTATTTGTTGAATATCGACACCCAGGTCCTTGGCCATTTTCCTGGCGACAGGTGTGGCCAGAACCTTCTTTTTACTTGTTTGAACACCGGAATGGGCTTCTGTACTGGCAGCAATGACCTCGTTGGAGACCTCAATCTCGCCTACTACACTGGTACTCCCCTGCTCCTCAACGGTCTCCGTATGGGACTGGGCTGGCTCCTTGGTGGCCTGGCCTGGGTCCTGGGCTTGCGCTGGGGGACTTGCCGGTTGGTCTGACCCATCATCGATGACAACGATGACGTCGCCAACGTGGATGGTGTCGCCCACCTTCCCGCGGATTTCCTTGACCACACCGTCCACCGGAGAGGGGATTTCCGCAGTTACCTTGTCGGTTTCCACCAAAAAGAGTGGATCACCGTCTTTTATACTCTGGCCGGGCTCAACTTCCCACTTAAACAAAACGCCTTCGTGGATGCCCTCGCCTATATCTGCAAATTTCACTTCAAACATGGGATCACCTCACTAAAACGTTAAGACTTCGCGGAGTTTGTCGGCTATATACTCGGGGGTTGGCAGGTAGAAGTGTTCCCCTTTTGGCAGAGGCACTATCGTATCCAAGCCTGTAATGCGAGTGGGGGGTGCTTCCAGGTGTAAAAAGGCTCCTTCATTGACCATGGAGATCAACTCGGCACCAGGTCCAAAGCTCTTGACCGCTTCATGGACTACGGCAAAACGACCTGTCTTTTGGACAGAAGAGATAATGGCCTCTTTGTCGATGGGCTGGATGGTCCGCAGGTCAATGAGTTCTATGGAATACCCCTCTTGTTCAAGGATGTCCACGGCCTTCTGGGTTTCCCGAACCATGGCCCCCCAGGCAACAACCGTCATTTGGTCACCTGGTTTCACCAACTTGGCCTTGCCAATTTCAATGGTATAATCTTCGTCAGGCACTTCTTGTTTGAAGGCCCGGTAAATCCGCTTGGGTTCCATAAAGATCACAGGGTCTGGGTCCCGGATAGCCGCCAACAAAAGGCCCTTGGCGTCATAAGGGGTTGACGGGATCACAACTTTGAGGCCAGGGATATGGCCGAACAAGGTTTCTGGGCTCTCCGAGTGGTGCTCCAGGGCACGAACACCGCCGCCATAAGGCATCCGGATAACCATGGGCACGGTGAAGGCCCCCCGGCTCCGGTTTCTCATCCGGGCAGCATGGGTGACAATTTGATTGTAGGCTGGATACACAAAACCCGAAAACTGGATTTCCACTACGGGCTTGAGGCCATTAATGGCCATGCCAATCCCTGTGCCCACAATGGCAGACTCGGCTAGGACCGAGTCAAAGCACCGGTCTGCCCCATATTTTTCTTGTAGACCAACGGTGGCCCGAAAAACGCCACCCTCATAGCCTACGTCTTCTCCATAAACTACTACAGAGGGGTCCTTGCCCATTTCCACGTCCAGGGCATGGGTGATGGCTTCGATCAAATTCATTACCAACATTTATTTCCCCTCCTTTTCAAAGTATGCTTTTCGTTCTTCATACTGCTCTTCTAGGTTGCTGGGCATGGTGGCAAAGTGGTACTGGAAGACGTCTTCTAGGGGGTAGTCCCCGGAATTCTCTACCTTCTTAAAGGTCTCTGTCACCTCTTGCTCGTAGTCCTTGAGCAGTTGGTCCTCCCGCTCCTGGTCCCAGCGACCACTTTTCACCAAATATTTTCTTAGGCGGTCAATGGGGTCCTTCTTCTTCCATTCCTCCACCTCGGCGTCTTCCCGATACTTGGTGGGGTCGTCGGCAGTGGTATGGGCACCCAACCGGTAGGTGTAACACTCAATCAGGGTAGGTCCCCTGCCATTCCGTGCCCGCTCAACGGCTTCTTCCATGGCTGCGTAGACTGCAAAAATATCGTTACCGTCCACCTGGATGCCTGGTATGCCGTAAGCTAGGGCCTTTTGGGCCAGGGTCTTAGCCCCGGTTTGAGACTTACGGGGAACGGAAATAGCGTATTGGTTGTTCTGAATGATAAATATTGTTGGGGTTTGCATGACGGATGCAAAATTCAAGGCCTCGTGGAAGTCCCCTTGGGAGGTACCGCCGTCGCCCACATAGGCAATGGACACGTCCTTTTCCCCCTTGAGCTTGGAGGCATAGGCCAATCCAGCCGCGTGTTGGTATTGAGAGGCGATGGGGACACTCACCGGAAGGACGCGAACCCCTTCAGGCATCTTGGAGCCCATTTCATTGCCATACCAATAGAGAAAGATGTTATAGAGGGGGATTTCCCGCCACAACCAGGCGCCCAGCTCTCTAAAGGCCGAGGCCATCCAATCTGTCGTTTCTGTTGCTGCAATGGTTCCGACTTGCGTTGCTTCTTGACCTAGGTTGGGGGCATATGTAAGCATCCGCCCCTGCCGCTGGTACTGGAGTGCCTTTGTATCGACCATGCGTTGAAAACTCATAGTTTCATACATTTTCATGAGTTTGTCCGGGTCGATGGCTGGCATTAAATCTTGACGTACAATTTCACCTTCTGCATTCATGATCTGCAGCCGTTGTTCCTTCAGTGGTTGAAACTGATCCACTAAGCTCATATGATAAGCCTCCTTTATCGTAATTTCCAATTGGTGGAACTTCAGTTCTGTACCATTTCTACCCCAACTTGTTCCTGTGAAACATGTCCACCTTTTAAGTGGAGTTTCCCTGTGAATTTCTCTCATATTCACTCGTTCAATTCCACCAAGACCTATGCTATACTGAGGACGATTGGCAGGTGACTTATGAACAAACAACTGGAATTACGATATGGACTTCTGGCCGTTGGTGCCCTGGTTACAGGGGTTGCCTTGGCACTTTTTATAGACCTATCCATGGCCTATGGCATAGGACTGGGTGTGGTGGGCGCCGTGATGGGAGCCCTACAACTCCGGTCAGACCCTCGTCTATTGGTCCAAACCATACTTAGGGACTTAAAACGGGTCCTCCCCGTCCTTTTTACCATGACCCTGATTGGGATGTTGGTCCCCATCTGGATGCACACGGGCACCCTGGCCTCCCTCATGCACTTCGGCCTTGAGTACCTCTTGTTTGACAATTTGCTGTTGGCAGCCTTCGTTTTCTGTACCTTTATCTCCATGCTACTGGGCACAGGTATCGGTACCCTCAGTACCGCTGGCCTTGTCTTTATGGGGATTGGTGCCCTGGCAGGGATCCCACCAGCAGCCATGACGGGAGCCATTTTGTCAGGGGCCTATTTGGGAGACCGGTCTTCGCCCATGTCTTCCAGCGCCTTGCTCATAGCTGCCATGACAGAAACCAACCTCATGGACAATGTAAAGGAAATGATGCGCACTGGCCTTCCTGCCTTTGTCTTGACTTGCTTGGCCTTCTTTGCCCTGGGATCTTATGTCTACCCTGCTGTAGGTTTTGATCCAGTAGCAGTTGACTCGACCAAGGACCTTTTGTCCAGCAAGTGGACCTTAAGCCCTTGGACCTACCTATCACCGGCAATTTTACTGCTTGTTGTTGTCGGCTTACGTAAGCCCATATGGATGGCCATGGGGGGCTCTATCCTGGTCAGCTTCTTGGTTGGGTGGTCCAGTGGACTGTCACCCTTTGACATGGTCCAGTCCACGATTACTGGCTACAGCGCACCCCAGGCAGACATGGCCAGCCTCATGGGAGGCAGCGGGGCCCTATCCATGTTGACCGTCAATATCGTGATCAGTTTGAGTGCCATCTTGAACTCCATTCTCAAGTCTACAGGCATGCTTTCGGCCCTGGTTGACCCTCTGGTTGGTAGACCCACCACTTCCAGACAGCTCTTTTGGAGGAGTGGTCTTCTGAGTTTTGTGGTTACCCTGGTGGCCTGTAACCAGTCCATGGCCGCCCTGGTCTCTGGAGACCGATTTAAAGACCTCTTCCGCGACAAGGGACTTCCGGCCAACTACCTGGCACGAATGATAGCAGACACAGGCATTGTTGTGGTGGCCCTCATCCCATGGAATGTCAATGGGCTGGTGGCATCTGCGATCATGGGCGTACCCACCGTAACCTACTTGCCCTTCACCATCTTTTGCTGGTTAACGCCTCTGGTTGCCCTAGTTTTTACAGGCCTATGGAGGCACCCGCTGACAAAGGTGGCCCCTTCCGTCTCAAAATCAAGTTAATCCAAAAAACAAA
>CAYFHQ010000171.1:0-4244 GCA_964342805.1 uncultured Peptostreptococcaceae bacterium
AGTAAGCCATTACTGGGTCACCTGGCATTAGCTGTAGGAAGCCAAAGAGTACGATCGTTGTGATCAAGAGAATCGGAATCATGTGAAGAATACGTTTCAGAATGTACTTCAGCATTTTTTCACTCCTCAAAATGATTTTTTCATCTTTTATACATGTTAAAGTTTTGTAAATAGTTCTAAACAAAACACAGGCTCGGGATTCCTCCCGAGCTTGTGTCAGTTTCATTCATGTAGTTTGTTCAGGTTTGATTACTGAACGATTTCCATGTACTGTAGAGAATCTACCCAGTTGAATAGAGAGTGTACACGAACACCTTGAATACGGCTGTTAACCATATCGTGGTATAGGTTAGCGTATACTACGATTGTTGGAGATTCTTCGTTTAGGATTTCCATTACTTCGTGGTATACAGGTAGAGCTGCTTCTGGATCAAGGATCTTACGACCTTCTTCAAGAAGCTCATCTACACGAGCGTTTGCGTAACGAGTTGTGTTATCCATATCCTGACCAATGTACTTAGAGTGGTAGCTAGTGTACAGAGAGTCAGGGTCAGCAGACGTGATAGACGTCGCCAAGAAGAATAGATCGAAATCGTCATCAGTACCGAAGATCTTGTCAAGCAGAGAGTTGAACTCCATGTAAGATACATCTACGCCAACGCCAACAGCTTTGTACTGTTCAATAAGCATTGGAACTAGAACGTCAAGGATAGAGTGATCAGGCATTGCTGGAATACGAAGGATCAGTTTCTGTCCGTCCTTCTCGCGGATACCATCAGCGCCCATTGCCCAACCAGCTTCGTCAAGAAGCTCGTTTGCTTTTGCTGGATTGTAATCGTAAGTTTCTAGCTTAGATACGATGTCATCTGTGTAAGCCCATGATACCTGAGATACTGGAGTAGCCTGCGTGACAGCTAGACCTTGGAACTTGATTTGAACGAACTGTTGTCCGTCATAAGCAAACTGAAGTGCCTGACGTACCTTAGGATCTTCAACCAGTGGAGACTGAGTGTTGAACTTTAGGTAACCGTAACCAGAACGTGGGTAGTTGTACTTATCAGCAAAACCGGTTTCTTCAATCATTTGGATCTTTTCAGGGATAATTACACCAGCAAGCATGTCAATGTTACCAGCGATAAATTCTTCTGCTTCTGTAGACTGATCAACGAACTTCATTACAACGTTCTTGATCTGGTAAGCGTCAGCATTGTAGAAAGAATCATTCTTTGTAACTTTAACGAACTGCTTTGCTTCAAAAGCATCCATCATGTAAGCACCTGCGCCTACAGGAGCTTCCATCTTTTCTTTTAGAGGAGCAATATCACCAAACTCGAATGCATAGTATCCTGCTGGCATAATGCCTAGGGAGAAGTTAGAGATGTTAGTACGGATAACTTCTGCGAATGTGAATTCAATGTTGTAATCATCAATGATTTTAATTCCAGTAAATCCATTTTCATCTCCACCGAAATACTGATCGAAACCAACCATATCTTGAACTACAGATTGATAACGACCATCATACGATGGGTCAGCAATTGCTTTGAAAGTAAATGCAACATCATTTGCAGTTACGGGAGAACCATCAGAGAATACAACACCTTCTTTTAGCTTGAAGGAGTATGTTAAACCGTCATCAGAAATTTTCCATGATTCTGCAAGAGCTGGTTGCCATTGACCATCAATATCACGTTCAATAAGACCCTTAAACACCATATCCACTACATAACCATCGTAAGAAGATGAATAGTAGATTGGGTTGAAAATGCCTTTTGCTTCAGAAGTACCAATAACTAGTGTGTCTCCTGAACCATCGCGGTCAACCGCTGGATTTGGAACGCCTTCTTCTGCTTTTACCACTTCTGTTGTTTCTTGCTCAACTTTTTGTTGGGTTTCGTTGCTAGTTGTTTCTGTTTGTTTTTCCTCAGTCGGCGCACTGTCGCCTCCACTACAACCAACCAACGCTAGAGACAATACCATTACCATTGCCAGTAGCAATACAAGTGATCGCTTGAACATGTAAATCCCCCTTGTCTTTTTCTCTCATTTGAGAATATTGTGAATATTCCGCCTATTTGACATATTTCAACGAGTTTGTCCCGTTAAAACCATTATGACTCCTGAATGATATCTTCAGGCTTTCCTGTCAGTGGTATGATCACACTGGCAGCTGAGTAACGAATGGTCAGTGGTCTTGGATCATTTTTGTCACTTATGTAATCCTTGATGACCGCATTTACTTTTTCGTTTAACTCTTTTGCTTCTTCTTTAGTTAAGTAGTAATCCCCGTTGTAGTTGACGAATTTCGAGGGGGCCTCACCCTTGGGAAAGTTCTTCCGGTCTTGCATGGCCTGGTAAAAATCCTTCGATATACGGTCAAAAAGCGCAACCACTGCCTTACCCACGGAATCTAATAGGCTCTCATCTTTCGACTGAACCACCTTAGAGTCCAAGACAAATGATTTCGCTACGGGCATATAGTACTTTTCGATAACCCCATACTTCGGGACTTCCTTGATTAGCTCAATGATGCCGACTTTCGCCAGCGCCTTTATATGGTAGTTAACCTTCGAGTGCGGTTCACCTAATTTGCTGGAGACTTGCTTAGCAGTTGCAGGTTTCCCTTCGAAAGCATCAATGATTCGAATCCGGTAACTATTGGACAAAGCCTTTAGTTGGTCCAAATCATTTACAACTAAGACATCTTTCATTCTCTGACGAACCCCTCATATGATTTAATTGATATGTAAAAAAATATTCATACATTACAATTTAAGATCATTATACGAGGAGAAAAGTATTTCGTCAATCGAAATTTTAATGTTATAACCCTTGAATTCACCGGATTCTTTATGCTTCCATGATAAAATACGTAATGTCGTCTTCCAGCTCATCCTTGATCGGATCGATGATTTTTGTCACCCGATTGTTAAGGTTCTTTAAACTATCGTGGCGTGAATCCCGCACTATATCTAGTAATTCGTCCTGATCCATTACATTATTTTTAAATTTATCAATGAGGCCATCTGTATAAAATACGATCCGATCTCCCGGTTGAAGAGAAATTTTTGCACTCTTATACTCTGGTACAAAAAATTCACTCATCTTACAAATAGGAAAGCCCTCACTTTGGTCCAAAAATTCAAATTCACCTGTTTTTCGCATCAAAATTGGATAACAGTTCATGCCCCCTGTACAGTAGGTCAAAATCCGCGTACTGATATTGTAAGAGGCAAAAAAGATAACCATGTGCATTTCCTCAGGGAAGTGCATCTTATTAAACTCTTCATAGAAGTGCTTGAGGTTTCTATGGGGTTTCAGCCCCCGATAACGTTTGATCAAACGTTCCGTCGACTTAATATAGTTGTTGCAGAACATGGTCATGAGGGCAGCAGAAATACCATGGCCCGATACGTCCAGGACATACATGCCCACATTGTCATCGTCGATCCGGTAGATATCATAAAAGTCCCCAGACAGCCGCTCACAGGGGAAGTACTCAGATATAAAGGTCGTCGACTTGAAGTTTAGGCGCTTTTGAGGCAACAGGGACTGCTGGATATTTTTTGCATACTCCAGCTCCGTAATGAGTCTAGCATTAACCTCTCTGATTTCCCGAGTTCGCTTGTCGATGATTTTTTCAAGGTTTTCTGCATACAATTTGATCTGCTGTTCTGCCCGCTGCTGGGACACCACAGGATCACCAATGTTGTAGCGGAACAAGGCCACCAAATAAAGGACGTAACCCGCAGACCGGAACAGATTGTAGGCGATAAAGCCCAGGTCTGTTTCCAGGCCATAGAACAGGCTAAAACCATGGGAGAAAATAATGAGGATAATCCCCGTTAAGGCATGGAGCAATTTATCGTCATTCTGAAGAAAGTACATTTTTAAGTAGAACATAAGGGCAACCAGGAGGATCATGGCACTGGCAAACTCCACTCCTGCAGCCGCATAGGCAAGGGTAAGGGGAGAAAAGACGCCAGCAAGGGCCTTTTCAATCTGCACCATGGAAAGGACCAGGCCGACAACCAAAAGGATGGGCAATACAGTGATCCTAGCAGTGGTCTTCAACTTTGTCCGTCTATCATGGGGCAGTTGCACGGCAATGCAAATACCCAGGGCCATGAGGAAGCGTCCCAACACTGAAAACAGGAAAAACGCTAGAGGGTCTTGAAGATAGAGGTCCATTTGACCCCCACTTCGAAAGACAGCCAGCAAAAACTCAAGGCAGGCGGTCATAA
>CAYFHQ010000172.1:0-4172 GCA_964342805.1 uncultured Peptostreptococcaceae bacterium
TGATTTATGAAACATTGTATTCACAAGGGATTGCTATTATGCAATTTCCTCAATTAACACCCTGATCAATGGCTGACCGTATTTGCTTGAGGGCCTTGTCCTTGTCGATCATATTGGACGCTTCCCCGCCAAAGTGGGTGGGAAGCCGCATACATCCGTACCCGAGAACGGACAGTTTTTCATTGGAACCTGGCATGGAACGATACTGCATGATTTCCTCCTTTTGACCGAAGTGGTCAATTCGTTGGATTCATTGTATCGTTTTTGACCGAAGTGGTCAATCACCGATAAAAAAGCAGCTGCCCATGAACCTTCCATGGAGCAGCTGCCTAGACAATATGATTGAGTTGTGATGACCCTAAGAGGCTTCTTGGGCCCGTTTCTCCACTTCTTCGGCTCCTTCAACCTCTTGGCCGTAGAAGCGAATGACTGCGTAGGCTATGGCTAGGCCTGCAATCAAGGAGATCATAGGGTTGATCCCAATCATGGCTGCTGGTAGGTAGCCAACAATGACAGCTATGGCTGCCACCGTTAAGGAATAGGGAATCTGGGTCTTTACGTGGTCAATATGGTCCGAGGCCGAGGCCATGGACGACATGATGGTGGTGTCGGAAATGGGTGAACAGTGGTCCCCAAAGACAGCACCTGTAAATACTGCACCAATGGTTGCATAAAGAATGGTACCCGTGTCGCCACCACTAAGCTGGTAAACCAGTGGCACTGCAATGGGCATAAGGATGGCTGTTGTTCCCCAAGACGTGCCTGTTGCAAAGGCGATGAAGCAGCCCAAGAGGAAGACAGACAGGGGCAGAATTGAAGCTGAGATCTTTCCATCCAAAATGCCTACTAGGTATTTGGCAGTTCCAAGATCCTTACAAATTCCGCCTATCCCCCAGGCAAGAACAAGAACCATGAGGGCGATCATCAGAGACTTAGCCCCGTCCACCCAGGCTTCCATGGTTTCACGGAAGGTCAGGATTTTCTGGAAAAGGACCATGCCAAAGGCCACAACTGTACCTGTGTAAGAAGCCCACATCATGGCAACTGCCGCATTGGCATTACCGATAATATGACGGAGGGTCTCCCCTTCAAATGGATTGTTGTTGACTGCAGCGATCAGGGCCTGGTTGTCCCCGGCAAGGACAGCGGCCTTCCCGTTAAGGAAGAGGCCTACAATGACCATAACGATTACAGTTAAAACAGGGACAATGGCATTGATTGCCCGTAGGGGAATCCCCTCGGGGATTTCCATTTCCGTTAGCTCCTTGGAGGCCAAAGGCGTTGACCCGTCGGCCACCAGTTTGCCTTCCCGTCTGGCCCGTCGCTCTGCCTTGAGCATGGGACCGTAGTCTCTGCCTGTGGCAGCAATCATAAGGACAAAGCCCAACATGATCAAGCTGTAAAAACGGAATGGTATGGACTGCAAGAATACCCCATAGGCATTGGCTTCCACGCCAATCATGGCAAAGGCGTCCTTGAGCAAGCCCAGTTCGTAGGCGTTCCAAGTGGATATGAGAGCCATGAGGCTACGGGAGCTGCTGTGGCATCCGTGATAAAGGACAGCTTTTCCCGGGAAATCCGCTTCTTGTCTGTCAGCGGTCTCATGGTTGTACCCACAAGAAGTGTGTTGGAATAGTCATCAAAGAAGATAGCTAGACCCATGGCCCATGTGGCCATCATGGCACTGCGAGCGTTATGTACTTTTTTACTCAGCCATTCTGCAATGGCCTTGGCACCACCTGATTTTGCAACAATACCAATCATTCCACCGAGGCCAATATCAAATGCGATAATACCGGCGTTCCACTCTGACGCCAAGGACCCAGCAATATACTTCTGGACAGCATTGGCGAAACCTGAAAAAATGTTACCTCCTGAAATGATGGTGGCCCCTACAACGATGGCTGCGAACAATGATGGGATAACCTGCTTGGTTCGAAAAGCCAGTACAATGGCTACCAGTGGCGGTAGCAAGGACCAAATACCGAAATGTTCCATAAAAAACTCCCCCCTTCGTAATGGTTATAGGATACAGGGGGGAGCACACAATTCCTCATTCTGCCTCAAAACGCCTCGTGGAATTGTCAGAATTTTTACTTTTTAACTAATATACCTGGTCAGACTGTCCAATGAAAAAGAAGACCGCTCAAGTGGCCCGACTGACATTATCCGTTCAGGTGGTCCACAGACCAGAGGGCCTGACCTATCCTCGTTCTCCTTTACTCTGGACGAGCAGGCTCTCAAGAAACTTAATAACGTTTACTCGGCCGCCACCCTCCCGGTTTCCCCGTATGGCGTCCATTTCAGCCTTGACCTCTTCAAACTCGAACAGGGTGCCTGCATACTGGACAAAGACGTCGTTGAGGTAGTCCTCGATCCCCAAATGGGCCATGTTCCGTAGGCCACCCATGAGGGCCCTTCGCATTCTTTGTTTGACTGTTTTAGACGACTGGCCCATGGACTTGCAAATCCCATTCACGGCCTTGCCAATGTCATGCTCGATACCCTGTTGGATTAATTTTTCACTGATCTGTAAGATGTCGTGGGCCCCTTTTTCACCTAGAATACCAATCCGGGAGAGCATTTGTTCCACTTGGTCCAGGCGGTCAGCCACAGGGTCAAGGGCCACCACCCCAGGACTTGGACCAGTGGACGTATGGTGGACCAGGCCACCGATCTGCCTTAGGGCCCGTTGCATTTGAATTTTCTCACTGAGGGATTGGAGCACTCCCCGTACCTCAATGAGGTTAATGGGCTTTTGGATAAAGAACTCCACACCAGCGGCGTAGGAGTCGCCCACCATTTCCTTGTCGGAAACCTGGGAGATAATGACGCAGGACACGTCTGGGCAGGTTTTTTTCACTTCCCGAACAAAGCCGGCCCCATCTAAGCCAGGCATGAGATAGTCCACAAGGACAATGTCAGGCTGGTAGAGGGCCACTTCTCCCAGGGCTTTTTTGGGGTCTATAGCCTGACCAACAACCGTCCCCAACCCCTGGGAAGCCACTATGCCTTCCAATATTTTAAGTATGTTTTCGTCGTCATCAAGCAAGTAATACCGCACTAGGCCACCTCCAAGTTCTCAAGGGGAATATGAATGGTAAAGGTCGTTCCTTGGTCCTGGGCAGAAACAAGGTCAATGGTGCCCCCAAAGGTCTCTGTGATCAGGGAGTGGACCATGGTTAGGCCAATCCCCCTGCCAATATCACCGGTTTCTGCGTTGAACTTGGTGGAAAAGCCTAGATTAAACACATAGGCCTGGACGTCCTCGGCAATCCCGCTACCATTGTCCGCCACCCGCATGACCAAGTTTCCCTCCTCCTGGTCCACCTGGACCTCAACGGTGGACTGGGCCTCATGGGCACAGGCCTCTATGGCATTGTTGACCAGGTTTCTCAAAATAGACATGAGGTAATAGTGGGACTTGATCTCCATGTCTACACCGGACTTACACCGCAATCGAATGGGTGAATTGAGGCTTTCCAAATACTCCTGGGTGTTCATTTCCAACATGTTCACCAGGTCTTTCAAGGAAATCTCTGTGGGGGCCATTTTCTCACTGAAGCCCTGTTCCAATCCCTGAATGACCCGGATATAGTCCTTCTTGATTTCATGGACGTCCTTGGAAATATCCAGCAAGGCCCCCTGGAGTTGGGGAGACACCTGCTCTTGTTCCGCCATCTTATAGCTTTTAAAGGATCGTTTCATAACCTTTTCAATCTGCTGCATATTCTTTTGCATAAAATAGATCTCTGACTTGAAGGTCGCAGTCAAAGCCATTAAACGCCTGTAGCGCTCCTCATGTTCTTCTTTTACAAGGAAGGACTGGTACCACCTCAGATAGACCACAATGGCAAAGACCATTAACATACGACCAAAGGCGATCAATGCAAGGCCCTTTAGAATTACATCGTCCATGCCAGTCACCCTAGTCCTGACCCCCATCTCAAATAGGTTGGACACCAGGTCGGCAAAGAAGACGGCGATGAGAAAGTCTGTTGT
Source organism: uncultured Peptostreptococcaceae bacterium (assembly GCA_964342805.1). Lineage (GTDB taxonomy): Bacteria > Bacillota > Clostridia > Peptostreptococcales > Acidaminobacteraceae > CAYFHQ01. The sequence continues at coordinate 4,003 of CAYFHQ010000172.1, forward strand.
GGTTCCCTCTTCTTTTCGCCAATAAAGGAGGGTGAATACCAGGCCATAGGTGACGTAGAATACAATGTCCGGGTAGACCATCTGGGCCACAATGGTAGCGTCCCTGGCCTGCAAGTACAAAATGCCTGCCCGAAAGAGGGGGCTGACAATGGCCGTGAGCAAGCAGGTCC
>CAYFHQ010000173.1:0-4120 GCA_964342805.1 uncultured Peptostreptococcaceae bacterium
TATGAACACCATGTTCAACTGGCCACTATCAACATCCATGTGTCTTATCATTACACCTATCTCAGTAGGGCGTATGTGTCTCCGACCGCAGTATTGCGGAGGACGACGAACTTCCCTGTGAGAATGTGGCTTTTTCCGTAAGCGAAGCCAGATGTCTGAGCGTCAGCGAGTTCCTGGCGGAGTAGGAAAAAGTCACAGTCGAACAGATGGAAGTTCATCGTCCGAAGCTTAGCAAGGAAGGAGACACATAGGCCCTACGACAAAGGTGTAACTGATAAACACAAGCACAATAAAAGGGCAGTTGACCAAGACTCGCGTCCAGTTCAACTGCCCTCCCCCTAATTGCTTGGCGGCAATATATCAGGCTTATTTATCTATATGACCCTGTTGGATCATAAGCCATTCTTATTATACCCGATGGGTAGAGGTCTTGTGAAGACCCAGGTGATTTTAGTAACCGTATTCTACGGAAACACGAGCCGTCACAGTCAGTTCACCGGACTGGATGGGTGTGGACACGGACTTCATCATGGCTTCTGCTGCGAAGTCCATGGAGCCTGCGTTTCGAAGTAGTTCGCCACCGAAGCTTGTTTCAGTTACCTTGGATGGTGTTGTCATCTTTACGCTCATGGCGTTGAAGATTGCCTTTGCCTTGCCACCAGCGTTGTCCATTGCCAATGCAAGTGCTTGGTTGTAAAGAGCTGAGTCGTCTTTCAGACCAAACTGGATAGAGTTGATGTTGTTGGCACCAGATGTTGCAGCTGCGTCGATCAGTTTGCCAAGGCCATCAATGTCTTCTGTTGTGATCTTAAGGGAGTTGTTAACTACGTAGTATGGAGCCGTCTCAACGCCATTCTTCCAGTCTCTTGTCTGGTAGATGTTGTAGGACTGTGTCTTCATTTCGTCGTCTTTTACACCTGCTTTTTTCATAGCTTCCATAACTGCTGTCATCTTCTCAGCATTCTCTTTTTGAGCGATCTGAGCGTCGTCGTTTTTCGTTTCTACGCCAATTGTAATATAGGCAATGTCAGGCTTTACGGTAATGGAACCCTGACCGTTAACCGTCACCATCTTTTGAGAAACCTCTTCTGCAGCGCTGGCTGTGCCAACCATCTGTGCGCCACCAAATGCAAATGCCCCTACTAACATCATTGCGATTACCGCAATACTTAATACCTTCTTCATGACTTCCTCCTTGTGTCTCCACTTGATTGATTTCTTACTTGTTCTTTGTGTATCGTTTCCAAACAATTCTTACAATGATAGCCAAAAGTGCCAAGGCAATGGCCCAAACAATGAGGATGGGAACCGATGCCACTGTGCCGATAAAGGCCCGCTCGAACCAGCGCTTGACTGTGTTCATGGACTCTTTAAAGCCGTCAGAGGCCTTTTGGAATATATTCTTGTCAATCGGCTTCACCACTGGCTCAAAGCTTTCCACTTCGTCCAGATAAATGTGTACCGTTGATAGCTGTACCAAGCGATCCCACTGGGTCAGGGTGCCCATGTAGCTATTGATTTCACCCCGTACGCGACTGAGTTCTCGCTCTACTTCAAGGACGTCTTTCACGTCTTCTGCTTGCTCCATGATTTCCCGGAGCTTCTTTTCACGGACTTCCAGGTTGGCTACTTCACTGGCCACGTCCCGGTATTGGTCCGTGATGTCATTGGCATGGATACCCGGTTCAGGACCCCGTCCCAGTAACTTCAAGGACTCTAGGAAGTCCACCAACTGGTCCGCTGGAACCCGAACGGTCAACCAACCTTGCTTAAGGCTGTTTTCCTCGTTGTCCCGGTCATAGTACTTGTATTGGGTTTCAGCCGAGCTAATGTATCCGCCCCTAGCTTCGATGTCCTTAAAGAGTTGGTCGTAAACCAGATCGTAGTCTTCCACTTCCAAATTGGCATTGGCCGTGTAGATGATCATCCGCTGGTCCACCTTGGATTTGGCGTCAGCTGACTTGCTTGTTGCTGCCTCTGGGCTGTCCATTTCCGGTTGGGGTTGGGCAGGTGCACTTTCTGCAGCGCCCACGGTAAAGGTTACGGTGGCACCGTCGTCTGCTGCCCCGAAGGATTCTTCACTTTCCTGAACCAAGGAATAGTTGGCTACGTCATTGCTTGGCTGTACAGTCTTGTTAAAGGTCACTGACACACTGTCAGCCGCTCGAACCGATTGAACACTAGGAGCCATCTTGGCCTGGGCCGGTGCTTCTTCAGCCATTTCAAAGGTGGCCATATTGGCGTCAATACCTTCTTCCATGGCGGACTCCATGGACCGGTCAAACATACCGCTTTGTAAGGTAGAAAAACCTACAAAGGCGATTAAGAGTGTCGCTGCTACCGCAGTCAGTGGCTTGTAATAACGCTTCACGTCGCGGAAGGAAGGTAGTGGGATCTGTAAAACTTTGCGCTGGGCCGTATCGGCTGTAGGTTGGTCTTGGGTTTCCTTAGAAGCCTCAAGCAACTTTTCATGCAGTTCTGCTTCAAAGCCGTCTGGTAGTTCCAGCAATGGCATGTCTGTCATGGTTTCATGGATAAATTGAAGCTCTTCATACACCTCTCGACAAGATGCGCACGTTGCCAAATGTTCTTTGACTTCGGCTGTTTCTTTCGCGCTTAACTCACCGTCGATCAGCATGGATAATTGGTCTAATACTTTTTCATGTGTCATGCCCGTTCCCCTCCTTTCCTTTGGGTATTTCGGTTGGGAATATGGTCTGGTAGTCGTTCACGTAACCGATCTGCCAGCATTTTTCTGCCCCGATTTATTCGTGATCGGACTGTCCCAACTGGGATGTCCAAGATGTCGCTGATTTCGTCGTAACTATAATCTTTGATTTCTCGCAGGATCAAAACCGACTTGTTGGCCTCTGGTAAGTCTTCCATGGCCTCCTGTATGGTTTCCTGCACTTCCTTCCGCTCGTAGTCTCGAACCGGGCTGGCGTTGGGGTCCTCAAATTCCATTTGGACCTCCCCTTCGTCTGTTGCTATGCCCTTGTCGATGGAGATGACATTGGATTTTCGCTTCCTCAGCAAGTCTTTGCAGGTATTCATGACGATCCTGTATAACCATGTACTGAACTTAGAATCATGGCGATACGAACCAATATTCTTGAACACCTTGATTAGCGCTTCTTGTGCTGCGTCCTTCGCGTCTTCTTCATTGCCCATCATGCGAAACGCGATATTGTAGACGTATTGTTGGTGGGTCCCAATCAATTGCTCAAAGCTGCCAACGTCCCCCGACTGACATCGTTCGATGAGCAGTCTTTCCTGTTCGCTCAAGATTGCTGACCTCCTTTCTGTCGTGCTGTATACTCTTTTGACGGAAGCCCCCTCGAAGAAGTTCCCGATTTATCAAAAAAACTCTTGTTTTCATTTTACCATTTTTTGCGCAACCCGTCCCACCCCTTGCCAATAGCCACCAGAGCGGACTTTTCACCAAAGTTTTTTTGTGGCTCCCGCCCCCTGACACGTCACAATTCAAAGAAAAAAGACAGTAGCTGACTCAAAAAATCCTTCTATTCGCCCCCTCCTTTTCCCTATAGAATGAACTTGAAATCAGGTGGCCAACCGGTCATTCACTTAAATAGGAACCCTAGGAGGACGAAAAGATGGAACAAACCAAAGCATTTCTAGAAGCCAACCCAGTAGGTAAATTTGCGACAATCCGTAAGGGATGGATCGCCCAACGACCTTTTAAATTCGTAAAGGCCATGGAAGACAAGTTCATTTTTATCACAGCCAACAACAAGGAAGTCTACCAAGACCTGCAGGAAACCCCAACAGCAAGTTTCATTTCCATGGGTGAAGACGGCAAGTGGTTGCGCCTAAGTGGTGCGGTCCAGTTCAGCGACAGCATGGAACTAAAAGAAGAGCTATTAAATGGAGACCCAATGATCAAAGGTGTCTACAAGTCTGCTGACAATCCAGTCCTGGAAGTCTTCTGCATTTACAAGGGCCAGGCCACGCTAAAAACAGGCATGGGCCAGGACATTGAAGACATTCAGTTTGGCATGGAGTAAAGCCAGACCACACTCACAGGCCTATCCAAGTAAAAAATTAGACATAAAAAAGCCAGCGTGCGCCTAGGAGAATACTCTCCTGGTAGCCCGCTGGT
>CAYFHQ010000174.1:0-4090 GCA_964342805.1 uncultured Peptostreptococcaceae bacterium
CAAAAGCATAATGACGATGAGTACATATATGAGTGCTGAACCTTTTTGGTTGTTGGTTTTGCCCATGATCAATCACTCCGTAATGAACCGTGTAGGACAGTAAGAACATTCTCGTTTCGTTTTACTGTGATAACAACTTCATAGTATTTCACCGTTTGGGTCACGTCGTCAGAAATCTTATCTGACCCCTTTAGGCCAGGTATGAAATAAACCACACCTGTTGACCCACTGTCTCGACTCAAGGCAACATGGCCCTTGGCGTCGTCAAACTCATATACCTGAACAGTCCGGTCGGCCACCGTACTTCGGACAATGACCTTGGTGCCAGCTACAGGTTCGCTTCCAGCGAGATCAGACACATCCACTTTCAAGTTGATCTCACCGCTGGTTATGGTCACAGTACCATCGGCTACTTCCCCACCGATCGTCTGGTGGGCGATCTCATACTGGTTGGCTCCGGGCCCGTTCTTAATAATCAAAAGGACCTGTTGGGGGTCTGAAAACCCTTGAACAGACTTTTTGGAAGCCACTTCAATGTCCATGCCCGTGTCCGGGTTGGCAGCCTTTTCCACGTAAAGGGTCCCATGGAAGGTCGTTGAGGCTTCGAGGTCCACAAAGGACAGGGACTCACCAGTAAGACCAACGTCAGAAGACTTGTTGGTCCAGACTACGTCCACGTCAAAGCCGTCTCGGTCCATTTCAAAAGTCCCACTGGAGCCACTTTCTTTGGTAATCTCAGTGGGATTCAATTTCACCGACTCCAGGGTTCGCTGGGCGATCAAGTCTGCTTGGACCTGCCACTCTTGCCTTTGGCCAATTTCAACGGACTTTATGAATCTGTCAAAAAACGGGACAATGACGATAGCCAGAATTGCCAAAGCTAGCAGCAATTCCAGTAACGTCACGCCCTTATTATTTAATCGCTTCATATTAATTATCAACTTTCAGAACAGAAATTTCCCCAGACTTGGTCTCTACCACTGCCCGAGGTGCGGTTTTGTCGTCAAATCGAATATATACCACCATGGGGCGGTCTGTGCTATTAATGAGTTCCAATTTACCTGTGCCCACGTCGTTGGTACCTAGACGCCCTTGGGAAGACACTTCCACTGTAATAGCAGCAGCGTTCTTGGGGTCAAACTTCTCATATTGGTCCGGCGCAGGATAGGTGCGGATACTATTGCCGTAACGATAGTAATAAAGGCCGTTGACCTTGGTTACTTCGATCAGCAAACGTTCACTTTCTTTATTGGACCCCAGGGCCAGGTAGGCCTGGTCTGACTTTTCAACAATGTAGTCAAAATCAATGGAGTCTGGTGTATTCATGGTAATACCAAAGTCCATTTCCGGTAGGGTCACCGGCTGGGGCTCTGGGTTGGGTACCACATTGGGGATATTGGGTAAGTTGGGAATCACATTTGGAATATTAGGAATAGTCGTCCCTGTGGTTCCTGTTCCCGCTATGGGCAGGCTGACTACCGGTGTGTCCGGGTCAGCTGGTGATCCCGTAATGATGTAATCAAAAGGATTAAAGGAAGACAAGGTTGAAGCAAAGGCATAGTTGAGCTTCTCTAAAATCTCACCATCATAGTAATAGTGGTAAGACAAGCCCACCGTAGCAATGACAATGTCCTGCTCCGTTGTGTCCTTGGCTACAGCCATGGTGTCAATAACGACCTTTTGCTCAAGGGACTCCACAGCCGCCATGGCCGTTTTTAAGTCCTCATACTTGCCTCGAATGGACAGGGTCACAGAAAATGTTGAGGTTTCTGGCCCCGTTGCCTCTTCAGCCACCTGGTCTTCACTGCCCGCAGTCCCAAGGCCAGCTGCATTTTGCGCCAACTGGTTGACACTGGTCTGACCTGTGGAAAGCCGATTAACCAAGCTGTTTTCATAGCTGCTTAGGATAATGTCAATGGAGTCCTTTTGGGCTTCGTCTTCACTACCCACCAAGGCCGTGTCCCCAAAGGCATAACCCGAAACTTCTAGTTCATTTTCCTCAAAGATTTCCCGTAACTCCACCACCATCTGTTCCTGGTGAACAATCGGCGGTAGGGCCTTTTCCAAGAGTTCTACCTTTCGTTTAAAGGTCCGGATCAAGTCCCTCTGCTCTCCTGGGGGCAAGATATTCTGGCGAATGTCCTCCAACTGGCTACTATAGGAATTATGTTCCGTTACCCAGAAATTGTACTCCTGGAGGAAGGGATCAAATATAAAATAATAGGCGCCCACTGCAATGAGAATGACCACTGCAGCGGCGATCATAATCTTTTCTCTATTCGTCAGTCGCATTCTCTTCACCTCCAAATGAGCATACGATGACAAACTCGTAGTCGATTACATCGCCTTCATATGTAACATAAGTTCGTCTAGTGATAGACTGTAAAAATACAGAGTCAAACAAATTCAGTGATTTCAACTGATGCAACAGGTCAGGTATTTCGTCTTCATTTTCTGTAATCCCTAAGATCTGCATGGACTCAGCAGCAGAAAAATCCATGGTTGCAAACTGAATTCCCTTGGGAATACCCGCTTCCACTGCGTCAATAATCCGGACTGCCGACCGGTTGTTCTCTTCGATTTGCCCCAGCAAGGCCGCCTTTTGATCAATACGGTCTTTCAAGGCATACAAGAGCTGTTGTTGGGCCCTTTCTGACTCCAGTTTGGACAACTGAGACTTCATGGCAAAGGTGTTGTCCCGAATGACACTGAGTTGCTGCTGCATTTGGGTGTAATACCAGCCTGCAGAGGCAAACAACACGCCAATCAATATGGCCACCAGAAAGACCAAACGTGTACGTCTCTTCTTCTTGAAATACAAATCGGGCAATAGGTTGATGTATTTCGATGCATATTCTGTTTTAGCTTCTTTCGTTGCCGATTTGAGCATCAACTATTCCCCTTTCAGCATGGAGCCAATGGCTGGTACCAAGCGGTTTGCGTCCTTATAGGGTATACCAGACATGAGGCCGTCCACACCAATCCTCCTGCAGACTACATTATGGTAGTGGGCAATATAATCAGACAAGTGTTTGAGGTTGGCACCCCCGCCAATCAAGACGATTTCGTCAACCCGCATCCCGAACTGTCTTGTTCGGAAGAACTCGATCATTTTACCAACTTCGTAGGCGATATTCTCATAAACCCGTTCCAAGTCCTCAGGGACTTCTGAATCAATTGGGTTCACGTGTTTGGTATTGTTTCTTAGGTTATTCATTCTGTTCCGTAATGCTGCCAACTTGTCATGGGGAGATGCGTCCTCCCCTTCTTCTACTGCAGGCGTTACGGGAATGGATTCTTCTTCCTTGGTCATCTCTTCTGAGGACTCAAACAGAGAAGCCTCTGCATTGTCTCTGGTCATGACATTTTGCTCTGCATAGGTGGTGATCAGGTCTTCAATCCCCGTTTCCACCATGATGTTGGCAAAGTACTGGTCCCCCTGGATCATGGTCATTTTTGTTGACCGTTCCCCAACATCTAGAACCATTGTATTCTTCAAATTGGGCTGATTCACATGTTTGACGTAGCTAAAGACTGCGTCTGAATAGTGGTCAACCCGCTCAATTTTCAGTTTTAACTTGTCGATTAACTCCACTTGGTCATCGACATCTTCTTTGGGTACTGCAACAATCATGACTTCGGCTAGCTTTTCTCCGTCACCATAGGTGGTCTCTTCCCCTTTTACCTGGTCGCCGGCGTCTGTACGGATGGTCCGCACGCTGTTGACCCGGAAGTCAATATAGAAGGCACTGGACTCGTAGGGCAAAAACTGGTCTGCCTCAAACTTGACCATTTCCTTCATGTCCTTCATTCGTACAGCCGGTAGTTCACGGGTACGAACCACTGCCCTGGAACTGGCAACTGAAAGGCTCGTACTTACCCGATTCCCAACCTTCATATCTTTCAAAGCTGATTTAATGGAAGGGATGATCTCACCCATATTTAGATATCCGTCTAGTCCGAATGCTTTTTCGCTATTGGGTACAATTCGAAAGTCCTTCACCTTCAGACCGCTTCGGGTCTCTTGGGCTACTACGATCTTCGTACTGATAGAACCAATCTCGATGCCGACTTTTTTGCCTGCCATCAA
>CAYFHQ010000175.1:0-3704 GCA_964342805.1 uncultured Peptostreptococcaceae bacterium
GGTGCCTGCCTACAGTTAGGAGTATGCCCAGTGCCAATGATATTCGACCAAAATGATCCTTATTATTCTGCTTACAACTTAGTTGTTGACGCTTTGCTGTGACGCCTTAGTTGTTGACGTGACTCATGGCCACCTGTTCCGCTGGAATTTCCTCCTGGCTGTCTCCCGAAACAATGGTCACGGACACAACGATCAGGGCTCCACCCACCAATTGCAGGGCCCCCAGGCGTTCACCCAGGACAAAGAAACCCACAATGACCGTTACCACAGGAATGAGGTTGAGGTAGAGGGAGGACAGGCCCAGACCCAGGGCGTCAAGGGCATACAGGTAGACAAAGAAGCCAATGGCTGAAGCCACAACCCCTAACATGACAATGTGGCCCCAAATCTCTGGTGTCATCCGGTCCAGGTCAAGGGGGGTGTTAAAGGCAAAGGGCAAGAAGAGGGCCAGGCCAATAACCACCTGCCAGAAGAGGATCTTCAACTGGGAGTATTTCTCGAACAAGGGCTTAGACGAAATGGAATAGGCGATCCAGGCCAAGACCGCTCCGAACATGAAGAGGTAGCCCATGAGGTTGTTGCCTTCCAGTAGGGAAGAATCCAGGCCAACGATCATGCCCACCCCTGTCAGGGACAAGGCCAAACTGATAAAACTCTTTTTGGTCAGCTTGGTCTTATACAGGACGGCTTCCACCAACATGGCGAAAACGGGGATTGAAGCGATAATCATAGAGGCTGCAGATGCAGAGGTGTTCAGAACACCGTTGTTTTCAAAGTAAAAATACAAAGAAATCCCCACGCCCCCTGCCACTAAAAAGTAGGGCAGGTCCTTGATGTCGATCTTAAAAGACTCCTTACGAATGAGCATAACCGCCCCAATCAGGGCTGTGGCTATGGTAAAGCGCAGGGTTGCCAACATGACGGGCTCCACCACCTGCAAGGCGATCTTGGAATGAATGAAGGATACCCCCCATATGAGAACCACGGCGATCATGGCGCCGTATGCCAAAACTTTCGATTTCATGTCTTCCTCCCGGATGTCTACAAATGATTTTTCACAGCAAATATGGCCAACTGGGTTCGGTCACGCAAGTCCAGTTTGTCTAGAATTTTCGTCAGGTGGTTTTTCACCGTCCCTGCACTTAAAAACAAGGTTTCTGCTATTTCCTGGTTGTTGAGGCCTTGGCCCACCTGGTGGACAATGTCCAGCTCCCGCTGGGTTAGGGCGTTTAAGCGGGGATCATGATTTTTTTCAAGCCCTTGGTCAGCAGATGCGCCCCTTCCCGACTCCAATTGGGACAGCCGGTCCAATACCTTGGCCGCCACTTCATCTTCCATGGGGGCTCCACCCTTGACCACACTCCGTATGGCTGACGCGATCTCGTCCGGTGGTGCGTCCTTGAGCAGGTAGCCTGCAGCGCCATGCTTGATGGCTTCGAAGATATAGTCATCCTCTTTAAAGGTTGTCAGGATCAGGACATGGCAGTTGGGATAGGCCTGCTTGATCTGGCGAGTGGCCTCCACCCCGTCCATAAGAGGCATTTTAATGTCCATCAGGACCACGTCTGGCAGGTGCTTTCGACACAAGGCCAGGGCCTCCTGACCATTGGCTCCGCTTCCGACCACCTCAATGTCTGCCTGGGCACCCAGGAGCATGGACAGGCCCTGACGGAGGATGTCTTGGTCATCTATAATGAGTATTTTTATCATGGTTGTCTCCTAGTCGTCTGGCTTGCCAAGGGGGATTCGGGCTTGTACCTCTAGGCCCTTGCCATCCATATTGCTCTCGTTTCCGTCAATGGTTAGGCTTCCGCCAACAGTTGTTAAGCGTTGTTCCATATTGGTTAGGCCAAAGCCTTTTTCAATGGGGCCTTGGGCCTTGCCATTGTCCTTTATGGTGACCTCTAACCAGTCCCCTGATTGGGCTTGAACGTCCACTTGAACCTGGCTCGCCTCACCATGGCGGACTGCATTGGTGAGGGCTTCTTGGATAACCCGGTAGACCACTTGGGTCAAGGAAGGCGGAATTTTCGCATCCATGTTTATGTCCACCTGGACACCGGTTCTACTTATAAAGGTTTCGATTAGGACAGGGATGTCATAGTCGTCCTGGCCTTGGAGGGCCTTGACCACTTGCCGGACCTTGGTTAAGCCGGCCCGGGCGCTTTCTGAGGCACTGACAACCAGCTTGCCCGCTTCCTCCGGTTGTACTTTTTGCATATGGGCAGCCATTTCCAGCTGCATGATCAGGCCTGTCAAGTCATGGCCCAGGGTGTCATGGAGGTCTCCGGCTATTCGGTTGCGCTCCTCCACCGTGGCCAGTCGCTCCACTTGGGCCGCCGACTGCTTTAATTCTTCATAAAGGCGTTTCTGGTCGGCGTAAAGGATCTTCTGCTCCACTTCCTTTAGACGCAACCTATGGAGGAGGACAATAACGATCAGGGCCATACCGTTAACTACAGCAAAGAAGGCCAGTTCTGCCCAGGCAGACACACTCTGCCTGTACTGAATGAGTTCCACATACTTATATAAGGAAACCACCAGGGTCATGCCGCCCAGGGTCATTTGCTTCTGGTCCTTTAGGTCAAAGGCCAGTTCAATGATCTGGAGCAGGTAAAACCCGTGGAGAAAATAATTGAGAATATAACGGGAAGTCAGTTCCATGCCCACAATGGACAGGGTCCCCACAAGCCAAAAGAGACTATACCACTTGCCCCTTGACCGCCTGCGAAACACTGCCATGAGGCCCCATAGGACATAAAGACTGGCAAAAATAATCAACCGGTCTCCAGCATAGGACTCATAAACCATGGCCGCTGCTCCTAGGACAAGGGCAAGTAGGCCCTGGACCCAAATGTATGGATTTTGTCGTAAGCGTTTCTGTAGTGATTCCATGTTTGTCCCTCCCACCACATTGTAACATTGTTCTGGATGGGTGGGCAGAAATGTCTTATGATTATTTATAATGGATGTGATCGCTATGGATGATAGATTTTGGTGGCTCTAGTGCCAGCTTCTGGGACGGCGGGTCAATACCAGATCTGCTTCAAAAAAAGTGGATTTCACGATAAACAGGGAGGGAATTAATGAGGAGAACAACAATTATAGGAGCATTACTTCTGATGCTGATTGTTTCACTAGTTACTATTTCACCTTCGAAAAGTAAGGAACCTGAGTCCATGATTAATGCACTTGTACAGGGTGAATACGATCATTTGATTCCCGCTGATCAACAGAAATTCAGAGCTTTTTTAAATTCCAACAAGAATAGGTCCCTTGATGGCTTCACTATAATGGTGATTGCTTCCGATCAACAAAGTGTAGAGGCAGTCATTAACTATAAACACTATGGTGAAAATGGCCAGGTACTCACTTCCACGAGCTATAGAATAACAGCTGACACAAAGAACAATGAGATTATTCACCTTCTTGAAATCACTTCACTTTAGCAGTCCACTCATTGCCTAGAGGTCTCTTACCAATAAACGTAAAAAGGCGGTAGCAGAATCGAATTCTGCTACCGCCTTTATTATTAGCATTCATATTAGTTTTATCGTTTGATACATGACATCAAAGCGTCCATTAGCAATGCCTTTACTGGTTCCCCTTCAAAATCGGGCTAATGTACTTATAAATAGCCAGTGTCAGCAGCCCTACAATCAGGCCTTTTACCAGGTTAAAGGGTGCAATGACATAAAGGATGT
>CAYFHQ010000176.1:0-3580 GCA_964342805.1 uncultured Peptostreptococcaceae bacterium
ACTTGAATACAAGCGTCAATGAACTTGTCTACAGGAACTTCAGGCATTAAAACTCGACGGCAAGATGCGTTTAAGCGCTTTGCATTCTCGTCAGGTCTAAATAGCTGGATCTCACCGTCCTTTGTGCGATACGCTTTCAAACCCTCGAAGCACTGCTGACCATAGTGCAATGCAGTGGATGCTTCACTGATCGCCAGACGGTTGTCCTCCGTCAGTTGACCATCATCCCACTTGCCGTCTTTCCAACGTGAAACAAAACGGAAATCCGTCTTCATATAACTGAAACCCAACTGGCTCCAATCAATGTCTACTTTCTTACTCATACAAGCACCTCTCCATCAAAGATTTAGCCCGCTTCCACTCATTATTTTACAACAAAACTGGTTATTTTTCCACATGGATGTATAGGTATTTGTACAGGAATAAAGTCTACCTTTGATTCACTAAAAAGGTTGAAATTTTACTGATTAAAGCTTGTAGTTTGTGATATTATAAAGAATGTAGCATTTCATGAAAGGAAGTAAAAATGACCAGCGAATCACAACCATACGTACTCGTCTTTGGTGCATCCGTTGTAGATATTTACGGATACACCAATGTTAATTATATTCCACTCAACTCCAATCCGGGCATGGTGAAAATCGCCTATGGAGGGGTCTGTAGAAACATTGCAGAAAACCTGGCTTTAATTGGTGTAAACACCAAGTTGATCTCCATTTTGGGGGATGATGAAATGGGTAAAGGCATGATGGCCCATGCAGATAGTATCGGATATGACATGTCCGGTTCCCTGATCACCAAAAACGGCAGTACACCTACCTATATGGCCATCCTCAACGAGGAAGGTGAAATGGTGTCCGCTGTGGTGGATATGAAGAGTATCGATCAACTTTCTGAAGCCTTCATTGATGAAAAAGCCGAATGTATTTGTGACGCAGCGTATGTGATTGTTGACTCTGATAATCCAGGCAAACTGGAGTACATGCTAAAACGCTACGGGAAAGAGACCCGTTTCATACTAGACCCAGTTTCCGCAGCCAAGGCTGAAACGGTCAAGCACCTCTTGCCTTACTTCCACACCATCAAGCCTAACCGCCATGAGGCAGAAGTATTGGCAGGCTTTGGAATCAAGGATGACGCGACCCTAGTCAAGGCGGCCAAGGCTTTCCATGATCAAGGGGTTGAACGTGTCTTCATTAGCCTAGACGCAGACGGTATCTTCTATTCCGACGGCCAGGTTTGTGGCCGCATAAAAGCCAATGAAGCCACTGTTGTAAACGTTACGGGCGCAGGAGACGCTTTTGTGTCAGGTCTGGGCTATAGTTATATGAACCAACTCAGTATCCAGGACACCGTTAAGTTTTCCATAGCCATGTCCCTGGCTACCATCTCCAACGAGCAAACCATCCATCCCAACATGAGCACAGAACTCATTGATCGGATTATCCATAGAACCACCTGGCAAGAGCAAGTACTTTAACCCTGTCAACGCAGGGTTTTCTTATGTAAACGGAGGAACGTATGAAGGAAATACGTGTAACAGTCAAAACCAATTTTGTAGACAAGATGCGCGATGGCGCACCCCTAATTTTGCCCTACATGCTGGTCAACCCTGAGTTGGTCAAGAAGGAAGGGGACCTGCTGTATATCCAAGACGAAAGAGGCCGTTTCGTAGCTAGAGGTTATGTTGGCTTCCAAAACAAGGGTATCGGATGGGTACTGGCAAATCTGCCAAAGGAAAAGATTGATGCAGAGTGGTTCAAGAAAACCATTAATGCAGCAATTTCAAGACGTAAGCCTTTATTAAATGAAAAGCACACCAACGCCTACCGGGTTTTCAATGGATCTGGTGACGGTATCGGCGGTCTAACCATCGATTACTACGATGGCTTCTACTTGGTGCAGTGGTACTCCAAGGGGATTTACAAGTTTAGAGACACCATCGTCAACATTCTCAAGAAAAGAAAGCCTGTTCGAGGTGTGTACCACAAGAAACGCTTTGGTGACGGGGGTTCTTATATTGAAGAATCTGCTTTTATCTTGGGAGAATATCCGGAGTGGCCACTGGTGGTCAAGCAAAATGACATTAATTATCCTGTCTACCTGGATGACGGTGCCATGACAGGTGTCTTCCTTGACCAACGCCATGTACGAAAGACCCTAAAGGATAAGTATTCCAAAGGAAAGACAGTCCTAAACACCTTCTCATATACAGGTGCTTTTTCTGCAGCTGCCCTGCTTGGTGGAGCAGAAATGACAACCAGTGTGGACCTGGCTAATCGTAGTCTTGAACGAACAAGAGAAATGTTTGCTGTAAATGATATTGATCCTGACACCCAGGAAATTATTGTTGAGGATGTTTTTGTATACATGCAGCGGGCCATTCGGAGTGGCAAGACCTTTGACACGATTGTTCTTGATCCACCGAGCTTTGCCCGTTCTAAAAAGCATACCTTTGCTGCTGAAAAAGACTATGCTAAATTGGTCAAGGACGCCATGGCCTTGCTCAACGAAAAAGGGGTCTTGATCGCCTCTACAAACTGTGCGAAGTTTGATATGGCCAAGTTCACCCAAATGGTCGGGGAAGGCATTCGAAAGACTGGGGACCAATTCCGTATATTGGAGTCCTTCCAGTTACCTGAGGATTTTCCTCCGCATCCCCTAGAGAAAGAAAGCAATTACCTTAAAGTGATTGTAGCCAAGAGAAGGTAGCAAAAAAACTCATCCCATTACAAGTTAATCAAAAACATAGAAAAAGCTTCGACAAGCGATCCTTGTCGAAGCTTTTTTAGTTCTTATCTACTTTTTTATCAACCAACTTATCATATCTCACCATGTAACTCACGAAAATTACCAGTGAAATCATCAGGCCCAAAATGACGTACTCAAACCCTTTCATGTATAAGATTGAAAACACTAGATCACCTCCAAGTTATTACCATATCTAGTATATCATTTCTTGTTGCATAATGCCATAATCTGAGAGTGCCAATTGTACAAGTTCAAGACCAAAATGTGCAGTCTATCAAAATCTTGTAGAAGCAAACTACAAAATTGCCGAAATGTATCGTTACAGAAAAAAGAAACCGATTTCCCATTTTTTATGTGATAAAAAGGGGGTATAGGTTATGGAGTGGCATAGAATTACCCAAGTTAAAAGATTGTGAAGGGCCTGTTAAAGCCAGGTTATACCTCTCAATAAGAATAGAAGAAGGTCTATACTAGCCTTACATAGAGAAATGGGGGGATACATTTGGGAATGGTCACTTATTTGTCGGAAAGAGAATTAGACACATATTTGTTCCACCAGGGGAAGTACTATCAAAGTTATGACTTCATGGGGGCCCACCCGACGACTATCGATGGCGTGGGAGGCGTACTTTTTAACGTCTGGGCCCCCAGTGCAAAAGAGGTTCGTGTGGTCGGGTCTTTCAATAACTGGGAGGGGGAGTTACATCCCTTAAGAAAACATGACCGGTCAGACATCTGGCATGGCTTTGTAGCCGGGCTCAATCGCGGAGACTTATACAAGTACGCCATAAAGGGGCCTGACGGTAGTACGCATCTAAAGAGTGATCCT
>CAYFHQ010000177.1:0-3528 GCA_964342805.1 uncultured Peptostreptococcaceae bacterium
TTGAAGAGTTGGCAGAGGTTATCAAAAAAAATCACTCCATCAGCATGGATGGCTGCCCCAATGACAGAGGATTGACCAGGTTGCTGGAGGAAGCCAGGTGTATGGTTGAAAAGGGACTAGTGGATGTCGGGGATTGGGAGGACACAACTGACTTTGCGACACCTGAAGAACTGCTCGGTTACTTGATGGAGAATCGACCTGAAGAGGATGATGAATTCTCACATGGCGACTTCACCTTCGATAATGTGCTTTTTAAGGATGGAAAGTTTGCAGGGTTAATCGATTTAGGGACCGCAGGGGTATCTCATAAATGGCAGGATATAGCCTTGTGCGTACGGTCACTAAGGCATGCAAATGTAAGTGAATCATCCATTGACCACCTATTTACATGTATGGACATCAAACGGAGTGATCACCTTATTGATTACTTTGTTTTACTTGATGAACTGTTCTAGTGGTAATACTTTTGGCGTAGTGAAGAACAAACGTCTAATGCGCATCTGTTAAATGGGTAAGCGTTACTACACAATGTTGAGGTATGCAGAATGGCTGACAGGGGTGGATATGTACGAAGGAACAAGATCTAACGAGCAGTGTATGACCAAAAGGGTATCAAGATTGATGATCAGCTAGTATGTGAGAATCATGCTTTGATGATGTACGAGCCCCTATTGGAGAACAGGCAACAAACGTAAGTGCGTGGAGGAAAGATATGAACAAAATTTGTGGTATAGATATTTCAGGGAATCATGCAGTGTTGCTTCTTGTCGAAGGGACAAAGGAAGCATTTAGTATAGTTGAAACAAGACCACTAAAAATTGAGTTAAGCGATCATTCATCCAGTGACCATATAAAAGAATTTTACAAAGCAGTTCACACTTATTTTGCTGAAAACAAGATAGAGCATGTTGCTTTCAAGTCTGGTAGTACTGGCCGGTTCAAAAGCGGACCTGCAGTGTTTAAAATGGAAGCATTGATTCAGATGTGTGACATTCAAGTGGCTATGGTTAAGCCACAGACTCTGACTGCTTTCTGGAAAAAGAATGGACCCTCATTTGACCATCTGGGTCTTAAAAAATATCAGGAGAACGCTTTTAAGGTTGGCTATTATTTTCTTGGAGATCAGTAGAAATAAACTCTTGCAAAGGAGCTGAAAACAATGGAATATGTCTTGTCAGCCTTACTATTTTTTGTCCTTGTGAAACTATCAATTGTCCTTCATGAACTTGGACATGGACTCGTCTATCTTGTGTACACTGAGGGTGACTTATATCTCTATGTAGGTGATGTTCCTTCAGATAATTTCCAGTTTAGAATTGGGCGCATACACTTTGCGTTTAACCATTGGTTATTGAGGAACACAGGAGGAATAGATCCTTTAAATCATATCGTTACAAGAAGAGAAGGAATAATGTTGTATCTTGCTGGTCCTCTCATGACTCTGGCAATTATCCTCACATGTACGGGTTTATACTATGTTTTTCCTAAGACGATTATGAGCACAGCACTCCTATATGTGGCTATGATTAACATGTATTTTCTCTTTTTTTCACTTGTACCAATGACATGGTATGGTGGGCCAATGAAAGGTGTAAAAAATGATGGGACAAGGATAAAGGAATTATTAGCAAAATCCTAGACCAGAATCTCAAATAGCTCTATTTAACATCAATCTTATTGCTAAATCAGGAGGTAAGAATGGATAACAAGATCAAACCCGTAATAGGCTTCGACATCCTAAGTAAACTTGACGTAAGAGTAGGAGAAATCCTCATTGTAGAGGATATAGCCAAATCAGACAAGATGGTCAAAATGACCGTAGACTTTGGTAGCTTCCAGCGTTGTATTTTAGTGGGCATGAAACAAGAGCGGGAAGACCCGACAGAAGTAGTGGGCCAGCAAGCCCTCTTTGTTGTCAACCTGGCCCCGAAGAAAATGTTTGGTGAGGTTTCTGAAGGCATGCTCTTTGACATCGGCTACGAGGATGGCATTATCCCCGTAATAGCCCAGCCCGAGAAGCCTGTACCCAACGGTACACGAGTAGGTTAATACCAGACAATCAGTAGTGCTCCCAGTCATGGGGGCACTTTTTTTTTTGAGAAAATATCCCATAATCTCACACAAACCAAAGACATTTCAACGACAAAAGGCCAGTATAGTTTAGATAAGAAAAGCCTCAAATATTGACTATGAGAAGGAGGACACCATGAACAAAAGGCAGAAAGTCTACCGTCACGAAAAAAAATACACCCTGACTTGGCAGGCCTTTGTGGGTATTAATCACAAGCTCAAACACATACTCAGAAGAGACCCCCATTGCCCCCCAGAGGGCTATGAGGTCAAAAGTCTCTATTTCGACAATCCCTATGATCATGCCCTTATGGAAAAAGTCCATGGTGACGACCAGCGTCACAAGTACCGCATTCGGGTCTATAACAATGATTTCGACCATATGAAGTTGGAAAAGAAGTCCAAAGATAATGTCATGACTCAAAAGGATAGCATGTACATTACCTTGGCTGAGGCAAGGAGACTGGCTTCTGGAAATGCTGACTTCCTGTGTCAACGGGAGGACAGTTTCGCCCAAACCTTTCACTATAAGGTAGCCCACGAAAAATTAAGCCCCAAGGTCATTGTCAAATACACCCGGCTGGCCTACACCTATCCCGTTGTGGGTGGTAAAATAAAGTAGGCCATTTACCGCCACAAGAACTAGTCCAATCCTCGCCACAAAGTAGGCCACTTTTCGCCAGAAACTAGGCCACCTTGATCTGTTGCTATGTTAAACTTTCTGATACAAGACTGTCAGAAAGGACAATAAATTACAGATGAAGGAGCTACAAATGTATAGCGAAATTAAGGACCTACAACGCAAAGGATTTTCAATCCGTCAAACAGCAAGTATTCTTGAAATCAGTCGTGATACAGCTAAAAAGTATCGAGACATGACACTTGAGCAGTACATGAAAACCGCTGAATCAATAAGAAAGTTAAGTGTACTTGATGAATACAAACGGATCATTCTTGAGTGGCTAAGAGACTTTCCAAGCATGACGGCAGCACAAATCTACGACTGGTTACTTGAGCATTATAATCTTGATATTTCTGAACGTAGTGTAAGCCGTTATGTTAAAGGGCTACGAGAAGAATATGATATTCCTAAAATCGTTAAGCCAAGAGAATATGAAGCCATGGATGAACTACCCATGGGCCATCAAATGCAGCTAGACTTTGGTGTTTACAACATGCCACTGGCTAATCGTAAAGGCTCTAAGAAAGTATATTTCCTAGCAACCGTTTTGGCTCATTCAAGATATAAATTTGGATATTTTCAAGATAGACCATTCACCACACAAGATTTGATACATGGCATGAACCTTATGTTTGAATACTACGGAGGCACTACAAAAGAAATCGTTGTTGATCAGGACAGCATCATTGTTGTCAGTGAAAACAACGGTGACATTATATATACTTATGAGTTTGAGCAGTTTAAAAGGCAGCATAAGCTAAATATCTGGGTTTGTC
>CAYFHQ010000178.1:0-3521 GCA_964342805.1 uncultured Peptostreptococcaceae bacterium
TACCTGATCAATCTTTCTTCTGTTTTACACTTGACTTTTCATAGCTGGTCTCCTTACATCATTTCAACAAACGACATTAGTATATCAGATCGGCTACATAAAGGATACAGTCTCGTATCATTAGGCCCTTGAACGAGTATATATGGTAGACTAAACCAGTAGTGCTTACAGTTTATAACAATCGTTCCAAGACAAGCATTCCCAGTTATGTAAGGAGAATAAACATGTATAAAATTGATCATATCAACCGATACGTCCGTTCAGTAGACAAAACTGTAACATTTTACACCCAGGCCTTGGGTTTTCTCTTAATTGACGACGGAATAAAGGCAGATGGGAAACCCTATGCTGTCCTAAGGAGTGTGGACCATTTGCTCTTTGTGTCTGAAAGTGACAAGTATATTGAGTCACAGTGTCCCAATTTTCGCCATGTGGGCTATTGTGTGGCCAATGTGGAGGAAATCCTCCGTGACCTTAAGGGCAAGGGCTATGCCCCCCAGGAAGCGACCTGTGTCATAAAGCCCTATTCCAAGCAGGTCTATATCACAGATCCTGATGGGGTGGAGATAGACTTGATCCAGTGGACCGACAAGGTTGATTTCTTTAAGACCTGTAAGTATATGAAGGACTAAGGGGAGTAGGACATGAAAAAATGGTTGGTAATCAACGGTAGCCCCAGGGTGAATCAAAACTCTGACCAAATGGCTACCTTTATCCGGGACATTGGCTCTGAACTTGGAGATCAGGTAAGGGTGATCAAGCTGTCAGACCAGGTCTTGGCGACTTGCAAGGGGTGTTATCAATGCCTGAAGACGGGTTCATGCACCACCAAAGACGACCAGGCAGGAATTGTTGACCAGATGAAAACAAGTGACTTTCTGGTGTTGATCTCGCCCACCTACCAATATAACGTAACGGCCCAAATGAAGACCTTCCTAGACCGCTTGTTCTCCCAATATGAGTTCTCCGGGGGAGCCTTTCAGTCTAGATTGGGGCCAGGCAAGAAGGCCATGGTCATAGGAATTTGTGCGGGTGATGAAGAAAAGAGCATGGGACTGACCATAGAGGCCATGAAACTACCCATGGAGGGCCTTGACATACCCGTAACCCAGGTTTACAGGTATTTTGACTCCAGGCAAACCCCTGTGCGCAGCAGCGGGAAGGCAAGAACACAAATTGCCATAAAAATGATGGAGATGCGGGATGACTGATAGGTTTACTACTGGACAAACACAAGTCTTTGAGGGGTTGGCGTCAACTTTTAAAGAACTTCAAGGGTCTAAAGCAAATAGGATTCGTGGTGGCCCACGACCTTTTCTAGTGGGCATAACGGGCATTGACGGGGCAGGTAAATCGTGTTTTTCCCGTGACCTTTCGATTTATTTAGCGTCCTGTGGCATAGACGTGACCATAGTCCATCTGGATGATTACCACCATAGGTCAGCTATACGCAACACTACGGACGACCCGGTCCACAATTATTATACATATGGATTTGATTATGACCGTCTCATAGAGGAGCTAATCGACCCGGTGCGTACCCAAGGGGCTTTTAAAGGGCGCCTAAGGCACCTGGACCTTGAGTTGGACCAGTACGATCAGGTCCAGGATTATGACATTAGAGAAAACACAATTGTCTTGGTGGAGGGCGTATTTCTTTTTCACCCCAAGTTGATTGATCTGTTTGACTATAGAGTCTATTTGCATATCGAGCCCCAGGTGAGTTTAAGACGGGCGGAGGTCCGTGACCTGCCCAAGTATGGCCCAGTCATAATGGACAAGTACAGGACCAAGTATTTGCCTGCACAGATGAAGTACTTGGCTACTTTTCCTCCAAAAGTCCATGCTGATCTTATTGTAGATATGACGGACTTTAGGCAACCTAGAGCTTTGAATAAGGAAGACCTAAAGGCATTTACGGTGTCTAACGAAACTGAGTATTAGCGTAGAGAACTTCATATTGATACACTTTAATATAAAAGCTGAATATCGCCTATTGCTTACTATTGACGGTCTATTTAACATCAGCACATTCATATATTAGGTGTTCGGGAGATTGACCCTTATATAGTTCGGTTTGTTACAAACTGTCTGTGATGGAAGAATACTAGGAGGAAATCATGGACACAAACTTATACACAAATCCGGACTTGTATGATGTTGGCGTTGAAAAACGTAATGAAGCACCCCTAATCGACCACTACAAACGGCTGTTTGCAGGTAAGCAAATCAAGTCCATTCATGATTGTAGCATTGGGACGGGGCACTTAACCTTTGCCCTTGCAGACCTTGGTTGCAGTCTGTCTGGTTCTGACTTAAGCGAGGACATGCTTAGAAATGCTAGAAAGCGGGCTGACGACAAAGGACTGGATGTGGACCTAGTTCAGTCTGATTTTTGCCTCGTTGACCAGGTGGTCCGAGGACAATTTGACTGCGTCCTGTCCACTGGCAACTCATTACCCCATGTGGATAATGGCCGTGTAAAAGAAGCACTGGCTGCCATGGTCCAAATGACCAAGCCAGGGGGTTATGTGTATGTTGACCTGCGCAATTGGGACAAGATTATTGCTGAAAAGCAGCGCTACGTGGCCTACCAGCCCATGATCTTAGACGAGGAGAGAGTCAACATCGTGCAGTTTTGGGACCACCATAGCGAAGACCACGTCTGTTTCAACTTGCTCTATACATTTGAGCGCAATGCACGTATATTTAAAGAAGAGCTGAAGTCAGTTGACTACTATCCTTTAAAGCGGGATGTTTTAGTGAAGGTCCTGGTAGACTTAGGACTTGAGGATATAGAAGTACACCATTTTGTAAGTCAAAGGGATGTCCCTTTTGAGCAAATGAATTGGTATTGTGTCATGGCCAAAAAGCCGAGCGACACCTCTGACGCAATTAGTAAGAATACATAACAGGAGATCCACATGTTTATTAATGTAGTAAGACCTAACGTAAACAATAGAGAAGCCGTAGTGGCACATTTTGAGCATTGTGTAGCCCATACTTTCACAGCTGAGGGTGCTGGGGAGTTTACTGACGAAATTAGAGAGGAAACCCAGTGCAAGATTGACCAGTTGGACCTGGACATTCAAACCAAGGGGAAGGAACGCTTTTTCCTCCTGGCCCAAGTTGAGGGCCGGATCATTGGCACCATTGCTTATGGGCATGCTGACGACAGGATTAGGTCTCTTGCAAAAGACAAGTATGAACCCGGGGTCGAAATCGGTTCTATGCTCATCCATCCGGACTTCCAAGGTAAGGGGGTTGGGACCATGATGATCTCAGCCTTGTTCTTGGCCATGGAAGCCAAGGGGATTGAGACTTTTTGTTTTGATAGCGGTTATAAGGCTGCCCAAAAGACCTGGATGAAGAAGTTTGGCCAGCCAGAAATCGTAGCCAAAGACTATTGGGGAGAGGGATATGACCACATGGTTTGGTTTAGGAAACTCTCAGATATGACCATTGGATTTCATGCGGGTTAGGAGACAGGATGGATTGGTTTACAGTTGAGCAATTAGACG
>CAYFHQ010000179.1:0-3474 GCA_964342805.1 uncultured Peptostreptococcaceae bacterium
GATTTATGAAACATTGTATTTAACAGGGATTGCTATTATGCAATTTCCTCACTTGACAGTTTGCAAGGAGCATTTCTACATTTTAATTGTTTTACCTAGCTAGCCTTCACCTTAGAAGCCGCAGTTGCAGGAACACGGAGGTCCTTGTCCAGGAAGTAGTTGACACCAGCAACGATAATACCGTCGCCAATGAAGTTGCCTACTGTTACCACTGCAAAGCTCATTGCAATGCCGCCAACAGTTACAGCAGCGCCATTGAAGTAAGCCATCAAAAGGTAGTACATGTTTGCAACGATGTGCTCTGTACCACTCAGAACGAACACGCAGATTGGGAACCAGATTGCTAGGATTTTACCTACTGCAGATTTGGCTGTGTATGCCATCATAACACCAGAGCAAACAATGATGTTACATAGAACAGCACTTGTGAACATTTGGCCCAGTGGCATAGTTGTTTTCTTTACCGCAACCTTGGAAACGATTTCGATCATGTGGTCACTGAAGATGCCAGCGCCCGTGTTCAGTAGAGCCATGATAATAGCGCCCACCAGGTTAGCCGTGATTACCGTCAGCAACATGGTCATAAACTTGCCCAAGTTTGCCTTACCCTTGTAGACACTTAGGATAGCCATACAATCGCTTGTAAATAGCTCACTTCCTAGGAGTAGGATGGCAATGATCCCCGTTGGGAAGACCAATGCACCCAAGAACTTACCCAGGCCTGGGTCTGCTGTGTAGGCTACCAATTTAAAATACCCAATGGCACCCATGGCAATGAACATGCCTGCTAGGATACCCTTTAGGATCAAAGCTCTCAACGGCTTTTCCGTTTTGCTTTTTCCCGCTGCGACAATGTAGTCGATTACTTCTGTAAATGTCTTCATATGCTTCGCTCAATTTCTTTCGATAATAAATTCCTTGAGAATCTTAGCATTTTTCCGACAGGTTACAACCATTTTTTAGATTTTTATTCACAGCATTGTATAATTAGTAATCCTTTTACCTCCAAGTGGCAATATTGGGATATAGGAAAGTGGCTTAACAGGCTTAGTGACTGGTTTTAGGGGCTTTGGGGTCTATGAGATAAAGTGGTACATATCACTAATGGGTCATTAGTAGTCTTAGTCAAAATCAAAAGTCACACCCGTTAGGGACTCAGACTCTGTCCACAGCTTTTGAGCGGTAACTGGATCAAGGGCTTGCTGGCTGGGCAAGACTTGTTCCGGGTGTCCTGAAGCTTCAAACCACCCAGTTGGGCCAAAGTACATACCACTTTTCGCTGACGGGTCAAGGGCCGCCCGTATACCAGAAAGTGCCCCTCCCTCAGCATTTTGCATGAGGAACCTGTAAACTGTATTTCTCAGAAGTCTACCCATGAAGGTTGGACTTGAATGACGGCCTAGGTTGGTCGTGGCTCCACCCGGGTGGGCAGCTAAAGCAGCTACATGGAGCCCATGAGACCGAACTTTTTTGTCCAAGTGGTAGGTAAAAAGCAGGTTGGCCAGTTTGGACTGGGCATAAGCCGTCTCTGGACTATAAAACTCTTTGTCAGCAAAACCTAGGTCTTGGAAGTCAATCCTCCCCTGCTTGTGCATGAGGCTGCTGATGGTCACTATTCTGGCCCCTGGGGTTTGTTTATCAGGGGGAAGAGTCGGCCCGTTAAGGCAAAGTGACCTAGGTGATTGACCCCAATCTGTTGTTCAAAGCCGTCCAGGGTAGTTCCGTAAGGGGTGTTCATAATACCCGCATTGTTTAAGAGGATGTCCCGCCGATCATAGGATTCTTTGAAGGTGTCAGCAAAGTCATTGATAGAGGCTAAACTCGCCAAATCCAAGACAAGTGTATCGATCTCTGCTTGGGGGATATCCTGAAGTATGCGGGCTCTTGCCTCCTCACCCTTTTGCTTGGACCGACTGGCAAGGACCACCCTGGCTTGCTATTTAGCAAGCATTTTAACCGATTCAAACCCCAGTCCACTATTACCGCCTGTAACAAGGGCGACCTTGCCATGGAGGTTTTTACTAGTCTCCAAAGCCCAATCCGGCCCTAAACCTTCTTTTCCCATTCTTTGCTCCTTTCCAAATTTCACCTTGTTTGATAAGGGCAATTATAAGGGGAGGCCTCAAGCAAGTAAATGGGTCTGGACGTTCTTACTCACATTGGTCAAAGTGAGTAATCTTAATGGGTGGCAACACGCGCCCTCTCCCTGTTTTCGAAACTCGAAGAGAACTTGACAGTGATTTGTTCCAGCAAGTGTACCAACTCTTCTGCCGACTCCTTGGTCCCTGTTTCGATCCAGAGGCTTAAGATACTGGACAATACACCTGTGAAAAAGGCTGTTGAGTAGTCTGTGTATTGCTGGTCCCTTTGCCTCATGGTACAGCCAAAGTAGGACCGGATGTCTTCAATATTCTTGTTGAAGTTATCAAAAATCAACTGCATGAGGTGCTGCCTGCTCAGGAGTTTAAGAAGGTCCACATGATCGATCCAAAAGCCAAAGTACAAGAGGGCTATGTCATGGTGGCTCTTGTCTGTATGGTTGCTAATGACCTGGGTCAACTGGTTGTTGAGGTCATTGATTTTGTACTGGAGGACCTCTTCCTTGGTCTTAAAATGGGCATAGAAGGTCCGACGTGTCAGTACCGCATGGTCGGTAATCTCCTTAATGGTTATTTTGTCATAGGGGTGGTTTTCCATAAGGTCTAAAAGGGTGCTGGTAATGAGTTTTTTAGACCGAATGGCCGCTGGGTGGACTTGATTCTTTAGCATACTTACTCACCTTTCCCGATCTGAGTAACCTTTCTTACTTGTATTTACATAGGAATTCAGCCTTATTATAATGTAAACATGATTCTTATACAAATGAGTAAGTATGTTCCCCTGCAAGAAAGGACACCTTATGAACCATCAATTAGAGACGGAAAGACCCCTGCGGCTAATCCTGCGGTTTTCCATTCCCGCCATGATCGCCATATTGGTCAACACTATTTATAACATTGTTGACCGCATTTTTATAGGTCGAGTCGTTGGACCCGACGCCCTAGCTGGTCTCA
Organism: uncultured Peptostreptococcaceae bacterium; assembly: GCA_964342805.1. Taxonomy (GTDB): domain Bacteria; phylum Bacillota; class Clostridia; order Peptostreptococcales; family Acidaminobacteraceae; genus CAYFHQ01. The sequence goes on from CAYFHQ010000179.1 coordinate 3,054, forward strand.
CCATCGTATTCCCTGTCATGTTGGTGATTTTTGCCGGTTCTGCCCTGATCGGACGGGGTGGGGCCAACTTAATTTCTATTCATCTGGGAGAAAATGATCCTGAGGCCAGCCAAAGGAGTTTTACAACCACAGTGGTCCCGAGTGTCTTCTTTGGCCTAGCCATGACGGTTGTTGGCTTCCTGGTGCTTAGACCTGCCCTCAACTTTCTGGGAGCTTCTGGTTCTGTATTTACCTATGGTTATACCTACATGACCTACATTTTGATTGGTGTCCTATTTTGGATTCTCTCCTTTACACTGAGCAGTACCGTAAGGGCAGAGGGCCAAGCTACCCTGTCCATGATTGCCATGATCGCGTCGGCAGGGGTCAACATTATCCTCGACGCAGTCTTTATTGTGAAGCTAGGCATGGGGGTAGAAGG
>CAYFHQ010000180.1:0-3355 GCA_964342805.1 uncultured Peptostreptococcaceae bacterium
ATTCGAATCACCCAAATCTACATTCCGGGAGACCACAAGTTGATTGATGGCCTCGCCCATTTTCTCTATGCTGCATACACAATCCGGCTCACCTACAGCGTCCAGTGCTGCCTTGGGCATTTCCATGGCATAGGCACTGGAAGGGTCTTGCACACAAACGATCCCCCCATTTCTTTTGATCGTTTGGACACCCTGGGCACCGTCATGGTTGGCACCAGTTAGAATCACAGCTATGGCACCGGGCCCGAAGGCGTCGGCTACCGTTTCAAATAATACGTCGATGGAGGGTCTTGCATAAGACACCTTATGGTCCACCGTTAATGACAAGGTCCCGTCCAACTCCACAAGGAGGTGGTAGTTGGAGGGTGCTGTATAGACGACCCCAGCCTGTAAGACCTGCTTTTCCTCTGCCTCTATTACCGCTTGATGGGTTTGTCTTTGGAGGATTTCTGCCAGGTAACTGGGATGACTGGGACTTACATGTTGCACGACCACCACGGGCCATGGAAAGGGATTGGCCAGGTCAGAAAGTAAAATTTTTAGCGCATCTAACCCGCCCGCAGACGTACCAATACACACGAGTCCTTTTTCCATGGTCGCCTCCTATGGGGACATGGTTTTCCGGTATATCTTCAAGGTGTCCTCGACAGCAAGATACTGGTCCATCACACTACTGCCATGGAGGGTCTCCTTGGTGCCCAAGCACAAGTAACCTCCCACTCTCAAGCTCTCATCAAACAAGTGAAAGACCTGGTCCTGTAAGGGTTTGGTGAAATAGATCAAGACGTTGCGACAAATGATCACATGCATTTGTCCAAAGACACCGTCGGTCACCAAATTGTGCTGGGCAAAAACAATATTTTGCTTGATGGATTGGTCCATGATCACAGAGTCATACCCTGCTGTGTAGTAGTCAGAGAAGGTGGACAGCCCCCCTGACCGTTGGTAGTTTGCCGTATACTCCTTAACGGCGTCCAAGGGGAAAATCCCCTCTTTGGCCCTTTGTAAGACGGCTTCATTAAAGTCTGTCGCATAAATCTGCACCCGGTCGTAGAGCCCTTCTTCCTTGAGTAAGATGGCCATGGAATAGACTTCTTCCCCACTGGAACACCCAGCATGCCAAACTTTCACTTTGGGATAGGTCTTTAAAAGGGGTACAATTTCCTCCCTTAGGAACTGGAAAAAAGGAGGGTCCCGGTACATTTCCGTCACGTTGATGGAAAAATCCGCTTGGACCTGCTCAAAGAGTTCCTGGCTCCGGAGGACGTCATGCATCAGGGCCGGAATGGACGGGTACTGGGCCAGGTGGACCCGGTTGAGTATCCGCCGTTTCATATGGGCCTTGGAATAGCCCCTAAAATCATGGCCATACTTCCGGTAAATCGCTTCAATAAACAGGTCTACCTCAATATCTTCTGCTTTTATCATGCCAACCACACTCTCAGTAGGGTCATTAACTTTTCAACATCAATGGGCTTGGTCATATAATCATTGGCGCCCGCAGCAAGACACTTGTCCCGGTCCTCTTTCATGGCCTTGGCTGTCAGGGCAATGATGGGTACCTCTTGCCCATGGACTTCCTGGCGGATGGCCCGGATGGCTTGGTAGCCATCCATCTTCGGCATCATGATATCCATGAGGATCAAGTCGATGTCTTTGTCTGCCCGATAAGCCTCAAGGGCCTTCAGGCCATTTCTACCAATAGACACCTGGAAACCAGCCTGCTCCAAAACACTTTGCAGGGCAAAAACGCTGCGCTCATCGTCGTCAGCCAATAGGATGCGCTTACCCTCAAAATGACCTTCTGCTTGAATTTTTTCCTTGATCAATCCCTTGGTATGAGGCGTAGCAGCTCCAACTGCTGCGGTGTGTCTGGACTTCTGTTCTTCCATACCATGGAGGAAGAGGCTGACCTCGTCGACCATTCGCTCCTGGGACTTGGGACTTTTTAAATGATATTGTCTGTAAAACGACTGATCCGTTGTAGTTGGGCTGGGTCGATTTCATTCTCTGAATAGATGATCAAGGGGAGCTTGCCCTCGTAACGTTTATGGAGTTCACCTAAAACGTCCTGGTCACCGTCTTCAGCCAATTCTATATCCAGAACCACACATTGGCAGCGGTCTTGGCTGAGCTTGGTTAGGGCTTCACTTGCGTCATTGATCTGTTCGACCTCAACATTGGCCAATTTAGTAAATTGGTCAAAACTCTCCACACTGCATGGGCCAATGACCATGAGCTTTTTAAAGTCTGCCTTGACGGTCTTCTCAATGGCCGCCAGGGTCTTGTAGATCATACGAATATCAACAGGTTTTTTCAGGAAGCCGATGACACTGGCTGGTAGGGCGGCCTCACTGTCTGCCTCCCGTCCACTGACTATGTGGATGGGGATGTCCTTGGTTTCAGCAAGTCTGCCCAACTTGTCTGCCAGCCCCAGGCCGTCCATGTCTGGCAGGCCTAGGTCTAATATGATGGCCGATGGTTTATGGTTGATGGCCATGGCCATGCCTTCTTCACCTGTGTGGGCAACCAAGGTGGTATAGCCCTTGTCTCTGGACAAGTCAGATAAAATGTTAGCAAAATTCACGTCATCTTCAATGATCAAGAGGGTGTTGTCTTGGTTGGATTGGGGCCTAGGCGCATCTTGTAAATGGCTGGTCGGTTCCGCCTTAGGCTGGGTTGGTTCCAGAAGGTCTGCCACTTGCTTAACAGACCCTTGCTTCTGGTCCTCTACCTGGTCTTTTGACTTGGGTAGAATAATCACAAAGGAAGATCCATGGCCCTCATGACTTTCCACAAGAATATGGCCAGCCAAGAGTTTGACCAGTTCCCTGGATATGGTTAGGCCCAGGCCTGTTCCCCCATACTTTCTGCTGGTTGTTCCGTCCGACTGGCGGAAGGCTTCAAAGATGATCCGTTGCTTGTCTTGGGGAATACCGATGCCCGTGTCCGAAACTTCAAAGGCAAGGTAAGCGTCTGCTTCTATACCAAGGGTGTCCCCTTCCAGGGCGGTTAAGGCCCTGGCCTTCAGGCTAACAAGGCCCTCGTGGGTGAACTTGATAGCGTTTGACACCAAGTTTTTAATGATTTGTTGCAGGCGGACACTGTCGGTGACCATGTCCCTTGGTAAACCTTTTTCCAATATTGTCCGGAAGCCAATGCCCGCATTTTCAGCCAGGGGCTTAAAGAGGGCGTCGTTGGCGTCAAGGACTTCCTGGAGGTTGACCCTGTCGTCATGGATGTCCAGCTTACCTGCTTCTACCTTGGACAGGTCCAAGATGTCGTTGATGAGTAAGAGCAGGTCACTCCCCGAGGTATGGATGGTATTGGCAAACTCCATTTCCTTGATAGAAAG
>CAYFHQ010000181.1:0-3199 GCA_964342805.1 uncultured Peptostreptococcaceae bacterium
ATGGTCCATTCCGGAGAAATCTCCGGTCAGCTGGACATTATCATGCAACGGATGAGTGCCCACTTTGAAAAGGAACACAAGATCAACATGAAACTGAGAAACGCCATGTTCTATCCAGTGATCCTGATCTCCATATCTGTTGTGGTAACGGCCATATTGCTGGTCTTCGTACTGCCCAACTTTGTGGGCATGTTCCAAGGCTTTGGCGTAGAGCTACCGACGCCAACAAGGCTGGTCCTGGCTGTTGGTGACTTCTTCCGAGAATTCTGGTGGATGGTCATTGGCGGCATTATCCTTGGCATGTATGGCTTTAGGCGTTTTATCAACACTGCTGAAGGCCGACTCAAGGCGGACGACATCAAACTGAAGTTACCGGTTGTCGGCAAGGTAAACCAAAAGATCGCCACATCACGATTTGCACGGAGCCTGTCCACCATGATCGGTTCTGGGATCAGTATTATCGAATCCATGGAAATCGTAAGTAAAGTTATTGGTAATGTTCGCGTCCAAGAAGGGATTGACGAGTCCCTAGAGCGAATTAAGAAAGGGGAAGGTGTTTCCGGCCCCCTCAGCAAGCTCAACTTGTTTCCACCCATGCTGCTCTCCATGATCCGCATTGGTGAAGAAACAGGTTCCCTAGAATCCATGTTAGAAACTTCTGCAACCTTCTATGACGAAGAAGTAGACCACGCCATTGACAACATGATCCAGATGATTAACCCCATTATTCTTCTCTTCATGGCTGTGGTAGTTGGTACCATCGTAGTGGCCATTGTAATGCCCATGTTTGAGATGTATCAGCACTTGGATATCTAGGTTAGACTTAGGTTGTAACTCGGTTGGGGAACAGGTGTTACAGTATCATGACACAATGGGAAACCAACACTGAAATTGGGTAACAATAGTAAGGTATATGCACTGTCGGGGATCAGTGTTTATATATATTGTGTATGAACGAATAAGGAGGCAACAAAATGATTCAGTTCTTCAGAAAGAGAATGAATAAGAAGGGCTTTACGCTGGTTGAACTACTGATTGTAATTGCTGTACTAGGTATTATTGCAGCGATTGCGGTTCCACGTATGGCTGGTGTGACAGATGCAGTAAAAGTTTCCGCAGACGAAAGACAAGCACAACTGATCTTTAGTGACGTTGAAGCAAAAGTTCTCGCTGGTGTTATCAAAGTTGCTGACGGAGCAAATGCGGACCTAACTTCAGGAGCAGCAGGTACTTACAAAGAGGTTATACCGAGTTCTCAAGTAACAAGCAAGCAGATGACAATCAATGTCGCACGTTCTGGTTCAACTTACACAGTTGTGATCAAGAATGGTACAGATGACGCAAACCTGCTTACAACTGGAAACACTTTCGAGGGCATAAAATAATTTATTTTTGGTGTGATCGAATCACGAGGGAGGTAGTACATGATTAATTTCTTTACAAAGAGAATGAACAAGAAGGGCTTTACCCTTGTAGAACTACTTATCGTTATTGCTGTACTGGGTATCATCGCTGCAATCGCAGTTCCACGTATGGCTGGTGTTACGGACGCTGTTAAAACGTCTGCTGACGAAGAGCAAGCAAAACTGATTGCTAGCAACGTTGAAAATCTATTCTTGTCCAATGCGTTTAAACCAACGGCAGACACTACTGGTGCTACAAAGATAACTAAGGCTGACTACGGCGAAGATTACCCAAAGGGTCAGAGCACTACAAATTTCTTGATCGCTTACTATGAAAAATCTGGTTTGGATATCACGGTAACAATCCACTATTCATCAAGCTCGACAGCACAAGATGCTGACAGAGCCAATGCAACAGCTATCCATACCCTAACGTTTAAAGACATCGACTAATTGTTAGTCCATGTATCAAGGTAAGTAAGGAAAGGCCCCAGGCAGGCACTAGCCAGCCAACCGGCCTTTCCATTTCCAATCCCCAATCCCCAAATACAACCTCAAAGGATTTCCGATGAGTATATTATTGTTTATCTTCGGTGCAGTAATTGGGTCCTTTCTCAATGTTTGCATCTACCGGCTTCCACAAGGGAAGTCAATCGTTTCTCCGCCTTCTGCTTGTGGGTCTTGTGGTCATCGCTTAAGTGCTATTGACCTGGTTCCCATTTTCAGTTGGGTCCTGTTAAGAGGTAAGTGCAGGCACTGTGGAGAACGAGTTTCAGCCCGTTATGCAGTGGTGGAACTACTGACAGGGGCGCTATTTGTCTTTGCATATCTACAAATTGGTCTAACGTGGACACTGGCCAAGGCCCTGTTCTTGATCAGCATGTTGGTCGTTATGATCTTCATCGACTTGGATCATAAAATTATTCTAGACGGTCAAAACGCCTTGTTGGCCCTGGCTGGCTTCCTTTTTATCTGGTTGCCCGGTGGACCTACATGGCAAAGCGCAGGTTTTGGACTTTTAGTAGGTGGAGGCTTACTCTTCATCATTGCTATCTTCGGCCCCATGGGTGGAGGAGACATTAAGTTCATGGCTGCAGCTGGACTTTGGCTGGGTCTAGGAAAAACCATATTGGCTTTATATGTAGGCTTTATAGCTGGTGGTCTCATCAGCTTGCTCTTACTGGTAACAAAAGTTCGGAGTCGTAAGGACATGATCCCCTTTGGGCCCTTTCTTGCCCTGGGTGTTTTCATTGCCTACTTCTACTACGAACAGCTCTTAACTTGGTATGTGACCATTCTATAGGGGAACCATGAAGAAACTTAAAAAGAACAATGGATTCAGCTTAATAGAATTGCTCATTGTAATTGCCCTAATGGCAGTGGTGACCCTACCAGCTGCCATGGCTTTCAACACGGGATGGAAAGTCTACCAGTCCGAACAACAAATAGAAGACAAGGTTCGGCAGGGGCAAAGGGCCCTCCACCGGATGAATGAGTTCATTCGGCTCAACGGCTTTGACCATGTGACCCTGGAGACCATTACGGCCCAGGGAAGCCAGGTACAGGCTGTGGCAGTGGGAGACCCGACCAAGACTTACTTTTATTTTCTGAATGGGGTACTTTACGAGCAGACAGGCTCAACCCTGACAGAACTTGCAACAGGTGTGAACGAATTTACTTTAACACAGTTTCCTGCGAGCGGGACTATGGAAGGTTTTGATGTAGTCCTAAAGCTAGATGGGGGCGACCGGGAAATTACTGTGGATACTTTGGTTTATTTACGACAGCGATAAATG
>CAYFHQ010000182.1:0-2926 GCA_964342805.1 uncultured Peptostreptococcaceae bacterium
TCATTATAACTTAACTCTTTAGAATTGGTGTCAAACTCTTGGGTCCATTATATTTTGTCCGATAAAATACTCGGAAACATGTTGTCAATATTATTAGAATTTGATGAATTTGATGATTCTTGATCAGGTTTTAGTGATGTAATAATGGACAAAACAAAACCCGCCAATCCAATGGATTAGCGGGTTTCTTTTGGTCGGAGTAACAGGATTTGAACCTGCGGCCTCTTGACCCCCAGTCAAGCGCTCTACCAAGCTGAGCCATACCCCGAAATGTAGTCGTATGAACGACCTAATACATATTTTACAGGTTTGTGGAGAAAAATCAACCATTTTCTAGGAAGAAAAAAAGAAAAAGTGGTTGAGTTTCTGTAATACCAAGTTGTTGACACGGATTTGTGGACAACCTATACTAAAAATAGAATGTTTTTGAAATCGTGTTCTGATATGTGGAACGATTGAATGGGTGAACATATGACTGAAACTTCCCTAAAAGAGACAAGTGTGATTCTTCTGGCCGGTGGTCGTAGTAGCCGCATGGGCAAGAACAAGGCCATGCTGGACTTGAATGGCCAGCCCTTTATTGAGAAAATCCTCGCCCAGGTGGCTGGTGCAGGAGAGGTCATCCTTGTGACCAATACCCCAGAGGTCTACCAAGAGTATGCATTTCGCATAGTGGAGGACAATGAGGCATACGGTGGCCCCCTACAAGCCCTTTACAAGGGGCTGGAAGCCTGCGTCTATGACAAGGCCCTTGTGCTCACCGTGGACGTCCCATTGATCACAAGACCCACACTGGAAGACATGGTGGCTAAACTGGAAGGGCATGAGGATATCCATGGCTTGGTCCCTCTGATCAAAGGGAGAAGCCACCCCCTCATGGCAGTCTATAGAAAAACAGCCTTGTCCCTTTTCAAAAGGGCAGTAGAGGAAAAAGAACGACGGATGATGACCCTCCTATCGCAGTTAACCATTGTGTATATGAATGAAAAAGACTTTGGCCAGGGCGCATCGGTTGAAAGAGAATTTCGTAATGTGAACACACCTGAGGACTACCAAGGTTTGATAAAAGAAGAAAATCACTGAGAAGGCAGAAAGGACAGACAATGAGCGCAACCATTGGAGCAGTGGATCGAGCACTGGATATATTGATTTACTTGTATCATGAAGGTCGAGAAAAGGGAATTTCGGAAATGTCCCGAGACTTGGGCCTCAATAAAAGTACCATTCACCGGAACTTAACAACCCTGGCCAACAAGGGGTTTGTTTACCAGAACGAAGATAACGGCAAGTATTGGCTTGGGATGAAGCTATACGCCATTGGAAAAGTGGTGGAGGACAACTTGACCCTGACGGAAATCATTAAACCCTTTACCCGTCAGCTGTACGAGGAGTTTAAGGAAGTGATTAACGTGTCCATTTTGGAGACTAATGCGCCTGACGCCCTGCGGAGTATTATCATTTACAAGGAGGAGGACGCCCGCCAGGTCTTGACGGTCAATCCGTCCATCGGGTCTTCCAGTGAGTGTCACTGTTCTTCTGTAGGTAAGTGCCTGCTTGCCTTTGGCAAGGACGTTCCCTTTGACAAGTTTGTGGACAAGCCCCTAACCAAGTTTACGGAGAATACCATCGACAACTGGGACGACTTCCATGATTGTTTGAAAGAGGTTCGAGAGCAGGGGTATGCTGTTGACGAGGAAGAACTGGAGCGGGGCCTGACCTGTATTGGGGCACCGATCTTGGACCGGGACGGTGTGGCGGTTGCTGCCATTAGTCTATCGGGACCTACCCAGCGGATGCATGAAGGAGACTTTGACTATAAGATCAAGCGGGTTAAAGAAACGGCTCGGTTGATTTCGGCGCAAATGCGGTAGGTGGCTCATGAAACATGTCTATAAACGAAACTCCCTGGTGGGTGAACGGATGGGTGCTTATTTTGTGGACCATCTGATCTTTACATTTGTATTTATCGGGATCATTCTTATGTCCATTTTTGCCGGCGGGGAGTCTTCCAATGGATTTGGGGTGTTTTGGGTCTTACTAGTACCACTGGCTTTTGCAATGAAAGACACATTCGATGGTAGAAGCCTTGGCAAAAGAGTTTTTGGCCTCGGGGTTCGACAGCAATTTGATCTGGACACTGCGCCTAGTTTTGGTCGACTATTTTTGAGAAACCTGACCCTCTTGATTTGGCCAGTTGAATTCTTGGTCATGGTTTTTAATCAAGATGCGCTTCGGATCGGCGACCACATGGCCGGTACCATGGTTGTCAAATTGCAGGCTGTCTCAGAGGACGACTATCAATCTTATAGTCGTCGGCATGAGCCATATGCCCAAGTAGAAGAGGGCATAGAAAATGACTTGCCTGATATAATGACCTATCCCAAAAGATCAACCCATACCACTAGCCATAGGAGGCCCACAAGCTATGCCCGTAACCCAGCGGCGTCAAAAAAAGCCCTAGTGGTTGGCATAGGTATTGTCCTAGCGGTCTGCGTTTTTGTAAGTGCCTTGTTCTTTGTGATCATCAACTTTATCAAGAATGATTCCAGCTACATCACTGCCGAGGCCTACATAAAGTCAAATCCACAGGTCATGGCTCAAGTGGGCCAGGTGGAAAGCTTTGGCTGGATGCCAACGGGTTCAGTCAGTCGGTCTGGAGACTCTGGTCGGGCAGAACTAAACATAAAGGTAAACGGGTCTGAAGGCACGGCCCATGTGTTTATCTACATGACCAAGGCAAGAGGTGAGGACTGGGAAATTATTGAGTTTAGGGTCAGTGACTAAGCCATACTAAATGAAGCCAGCTTCACTGATCTTGTCGAGGCAATTCCACCTCATCAACAACAAACATCAAACCAATCCAAATCCCTGGTCACCCGGCCAGGGATTTTCTATTTGACTTTCCAAAATTCACAGCTTATAATCG
>CAYFHQ010000183.1:0-2900 GCA_964342805.1 uncultured Peptostreptococcaceae bacterium
TTAAGGCTAACGAGCATTTCGTACCTCCATATGGTACAGGTGCAACGCTTTACCTTCGTCCATTTGTAATTGGCGTTGGTGACAACCTAGGTGTAAAACCTGCACCTGAGTTTATCTTCTCAATCTTCTGTGTACCAGTTGGTCCTTACTTCAAGGGCGGTATGGCGCCAGTCAACTTCATGATTTCTGATTTTGACCGTGCTGCTCCATATGGTACAGGTGCTGCAAAAGTGGGTGGCAACTACGCTGGTAGCCTCATGCCACACCAGGAAGCAGTAGATCGTGGTTTTGCAGATTGTATCTACCTAGATCCTGCAACACACACAAAGATTGAAGAAGTAGGCGCTGCGAACTTCTTTGGTATTACAAACGACGACGTCTTCGTTACACCAAAATCACCTTCCATCCTTCCATCGATCACTAAGTACTCCCTACTTCATGTAGCGGAACACTACCTTGGCCTACAGGTGGCTGAGCGTGACGTTCTGATCGATAACCTATCTGAGTTCAAGGAAGCTGGCGCATGTGGTACAGCCGCAGTCATCACACCAATCGGTGGGATTGAGTTCAAGGGCAACCTACATGTATTCCATTCTGAAACAGAAGTAGGTCCTGTCACTCGCAAGTTGTATGACACACTTTGTGGCATTCAGTTCGGCGAAGTTGAAGGTCCAGAGGGTTGGATTGTAAAAGTGAAATAGTCCAAATGAAAGAGCAACGGGAAATCCCGTTGCTCTTTTCTTTTTTTCTAATGATCTTTGGTAGCGTCTTATTGAATGCCCACAGCGTTAAAGGCATTGGTCACAGCTGTTACTTCAGCACCATTTCCATACAGTTCTCGAGCGGTATAGATCATGATCCCGCGTAGGTCGCTGAAATCTGTGCTTTGGGTCATGTGTACGGTAAGGGCACGATAAGTGATCTTACCCAGCTTTTCATGACCAATTCCATTGACCGTGATACCTGTGTGGTTGCCACCTTCAGAAACAAGATAGGCCCACTTGTTAATGATACTAGAGTTAATGTGAACGCCACCATTGTCCAGGGTGCCTGTATAGCGCTCAGAGTAATGTTCTGGGTACTTACTACCAAATGTTGCAGGTAGGGAGATTCTTCCTGGGTCTTTCATGTTTCTCATCATGCCAGCTGCATTGTTGGGGCCAGCGATGTCTTCACCAAGGAACCAATCTGGCTTGTCGTTGTGATGGATCTCTGTAAGGGTTCCGAAAATGTCAGAAACAGCTTCGTTAATAGCACCTGACTCGTTTTTATAGATCAGATTTGCAGTTCTTTCAGTCACGGCATGGGTAAGCTCGTGGGCTACAACGTCCAAGGCTGCTGAGAGGGCAAGATACTCAGAATTATCGCCATCACCATAGACCATTTGCTGGCCATTCCAAAAGGCATTTGCATAATCTTGGCCATAGTGTACGGTGGATTTGATCCGCGTATTGTTGTTATCAAAGCTCTTTCTGCCGTGAACGTCATTGAAGTAATCATAGACTTGAGCAGCGTGGGATAGGGCGTCAACAGCAGCTGCATCGTAAGAGGAATGGAAGCGATTGTCGCTGTCCCACCAGATGGAACCTGGTAGGCGGCTGCCATTTGCAGCGTCATAGATCAGGATACCATTTCCTCTTGTTGCGTCAAACAAGGCATAACTTGTGCCCCACATGTCATCGACGCGGTAGGTATTCAGGTTCACCAAGTCCCCATTGACACCTGTACCTTGAGCTGTTGTTGCTGTACCGTGGGCAATTTTATTTAGCTTGTCCACTACCTCTCCACTCTTTGCATTGACAAAGTAGGACCAGTATCCGGGTTCTGGACTCATAAAGGCCAATGTTACCTCATAAACCAAAACAGGTTCCCCATTGTTCATATACACCATGAGGGTTGCCGATGGATCATAATCGTAAAGTGGCTTGAAGGCCAAGTCCTTTTCTGCGATTTCAATGGCTTGTGTTACACTCACTTGTGTGCTAGTGTCAAATGTTTGTTGAAGGGCGTCAATGCCAGGTACAACATTGCCGGAATAGGACTTGGTTTTGCCGTTCTTGTCGACAGTCACGGACTGCTGGTAACCATAGACCGGTATTCCCTTGATGGTTTGTTGGGTTCGAACAACCTTGTTGCCCAAGTCGTCCTGGAACTCTGTATTCACTTTGAAGTTGGTATCAAAGTAGTCATTTGATTTTTCCTTCACTAAAAACAAGTCTTGGTTTTGGTTATAGAATCCTGCTACACCCGTCTCAGGTGTTTTAAGTGGACTGGACTCAGCAGGCGTTTCAAAATCAATGGATTTTTCGATTGTCATTTCTGACGACGCTGGACTTTCCAATGCCTTATCAAGAGGCAAAGACCTGGTTTCTTCCCCTATCCCACCGATGAAAGTAGGAACACTTGTTTCTTCATCAACTACACGAACAACTTGTCCAGTGTCAGCAAAACCTACTGAGAACAGTGAGGTGACCATGGCTGTCACTAGAAACATGGATATACATTTACGTTTCATTTTTCCCTCCAAAATTCAGTTGAATCATTTCCCCAAACATTCAACTGGTCATAATAGTTATACCTAGAAACACCTGTTCATTAGAAACAACACATAAGGGTGGCCACCAAGTGGTTTCTGGATTGATTGTACAAAAAAAACAAGCCTGACTTCTATAAAATTGCACATATCGTCCTTGAAAACGGATGATTGTTCGAATTTCATGAATTTTCAGTCTTGTTTTTAGATATACTTTGTATGATCTCTTTGGAAAATGTCAAAAAAAGTGGAAACCCCATACACAAATGTGTACGGGGTTTTTGGTGCGCCGTAAGAGATTCGAACTCCTGACCTTCTGATTCGTAGTCAGACACTCTATCCAGCTGAGCTAACGGCGCAAGTATTG
>CAYFHQ010000184.1:0-2768 GCA_964342805.1 uncultured Peptostreptococcaceae bacterium
TCTTGGTCTTTGTTTTGGGATTGGGCACAGGTCTCCTCTTGTCTTACCTGGTTGGAAGGGGTCTCCTATGATGTTTTCAAAAGAAAAAGACGACCTCATTCTGGGGGTCTCCAAAAAGCGCATTCAACCCCAGTCTAAAATCAGTGACCTCCGAGATAAAATGCGGGAGGCCAAGGGGAAGGCTGAAACTGAGGAGGATGCTACAAGTGATCCCGTTGTTGAGCAAGAGGTCAACCAGGCAGGTGGTGCAACGGATAGTCCACCTGCAGAGGGGACCAAAGCAGAGACACATGTTGCTGAGGAGCTGGTAGCTGAGGTAGCCGATGGTGAGAGTCCAGCAGGTGAACGGCTTATCCCTGAGGAGTCAATTGCGGAAGACCAAGAGCCGTCTATTGACTATCAAGAGGAGCTCATAGCCCGCCTCAAGGAAGAAGTGGCCTTTCTCAGGGACCAGGTAGAAGTGAAAGACGACCAGCTTAAGAATAAGGATGATCTCATTCGCAACTTCCAAGTCCTGTTGAAGAATGAGCAAGACCATGTCTTACTGCTGGAGCAAAAAGTTGCTGAAAAGGAAGTCCTTGAGGACAAACCCAAGAAAAAATGGTGGTTCTTCTCTTCGTCCAGTTAAATAGATTCTTGAGTAGACAACCCTCCAAATACCCAGGACCTTGAAATAAAGGCCCAAACTTGGAGGGTTTACTTGACTAATGACGTTAAAATAAATATAATGTTACAGTAGTTTTACAAAACCCACTTCTTATTGATTCCTTTCGGGGTTTCAGGGTATGATATCTAAGGAGCATTCGAAAAATTTTAACGAGGGAGGCGCATGATGACAAGACCACATGGACCATACAAGACAAGAATGAAACATACAGGCGTAGCCAGGAGCAGGTTATCGAGGTGTCCTTTCTAATGAAAAGAATGCACGGTATGCTACGCAGGTAATCCTGCGTTTATTTTTTTGTACAGGACAACATTCATCAGGGGGTGTAGGATGAATAAAGTAAAAAATCTTCTTCGTTATACAAGGGGATATCAAAAATTGTATTTAGGTGCCTGTGTTGCAGTTCTTTTTGCAACTCTGTTTGCACTTGTAAGCCCGATGATTATTCGGTATACCATTGACTTTGTATTGCCGTCCTTAATGGGTAGTGCTGTGGAAGTCAATGAAGCCAGTGGCGTTGACCGTTGGTTCACCACTTTTATGGATGGCCTAACGGGAAGGGGCCTTTGGTTAGCAGGACTGACTTTTCTTGGCTTTACTGCCTTGAGAGGGGTAGCCCTTTACTTCAAAGGTAAGTGGTCAGCAGAAGCCAGTGAGGGCATAGCCCAAGGTATTCGTGACAACCTCTTTACCAAACTCCAGACTGCGCCTTACGGCTGGTATGGAGACCAGGAAACAGGCGATTTGATCCAGCGGTGTACCTCGGACGTGGACACGGTACGTCGGTTCTTGTCCGTTCAACTGGTTGAACTCATCCGTATTATCTTTATGACCCTGGTCATCCTGGTTCTTATGTTGACCATGAGCCCACGATTGACCCTGGTGTCATTGGCCATTATGCCTTTTGTCTTCCTGACCTCATTTGTCTTTTTTACCAAGGTCAAGCAGGTCTTCAAAGAGTCTGATGAAGCGGAAGGTCGCATGTCCACGGTACTGCAGGAAAACATCAATGGTGTTCGTGTGGTCAGGGCTTTCGCTAGAGAAAAATTTGAAATTAACAAGTTTGACAAGGCCAACCGCAACTACAGTGACGTAACCTTCGGCCTGATCAAGCTGTTTGCTTACTTCTGGTCTTTCACTGATCTTATGTGTTATACACAAATGGCCGGCGCCCTGATTTTCAGTGTGATTTGGTCGGTTCAGGGTGTGGTTTCCATCGGCACAGTAGTTGCCTTCATTACCTATGTGGAAATGCTCAACTGGCCTATTCGACACATGGGTAGAATTCTTTCTGATTTCGGTAAGTCTGTCGTAGCCCTTGAGCGAATTGAACTGATCTTAAATGCCCCGTCGGACCATGACGAGGAAGACATGGATAAGCCTCAAATCAAGGGGGGAATTACCTTTAAAAATGTCTCCTTCCAGTATGAAGGTTCGTCTGAAATTTTGAAGGATATCTCATTTGATATTAAGGCGGGTGAAACCGTGGGCATTCTTGGACCAACCGGTTCAGGCAAGTCCACCCTGGTTAACCTCTTGTCCCGTTTATACGACTACAAGGACGGGTCTATCCAACTGGACGGCCATGAGCTAAGGCAAATGGACAAGGCCTGGGTACGGTCCCACGTAGGCTTGATTCTTCAAGAGCCCTTCTTGTATGCCAAGACCATCCGAGAGAACATCGCCATTGCCAGTGCAGGTGCCCAGGAACTTGACGTGGTCAATGCAGCCAATGCTGCCTGTATCCACCACAATATCCTAGAGTTCGACAAGGGCTATGACACCCTTGTGGGTGAAAAGGGCGTGTCCCTATCCGGTGGTCAAAAGCAACGGATGGCCATCGCCCGGACCATTATTGGTAAGAGTCCGATTTTGGTCTTCGATGACTCCTTAAGTGCAGTGGATACTGAGACAGACCGAAAAATTCGAGGTGAACTCAACAAATTCAGTGGAAAACGGACAACCTTGATCATTTCCCACCGAATTTCAACGTTAAAGGAAGCAGACCGCATACTCGTTATGGAAGATGGCAAGATCTCTGACTTTGCCCCCCACGACGAGTTGGTGACCAAGCCAGGTCTCTATAAGCGTATTTGGGATA
>CAYFHQ010000185.1:0-2520 GCA_964342805.1 uncultured Peptostreptococcaceae bacterium
GAAGCAGAGCAAATGCTACGGATTAACTTTCCCGATGCAGTGATTACTGAAATTGATATTGATGAAGAAAGCAAGGTTCGAATTACAACAAAAGCAACAGTGGAAACAGTCTTTATGCGGGTGATTGGTATTGAAGAGTTGGAAATCACTGCGAAGACTAAGGCCTATATTGTGTATACAGGTGGTTAACATGACATTGATGATTTCAATATGCATTGGATGCATGTGCATTCTACTATTCCTTCCCTCCCTGAGAATGGGAACGCTGAAACGTACTTTGACTCAAATGAACCAAACCATACGTAAAAAGCAAAACTTAAAAGATGGGCAGCTGAATGCCCTTATACGATTTGCGATTACGGTGGGTATGGCTTTCATGGGGACTACAGGCCTGGGGGTGTCTATCAAGCAGGAGACCCTCCTGCGAGAGCGGATGGAGCGTGGGGGCCTGCATAGAACCATTGATCCAAAGCATTTTCAAGCCATCAAATGGGGCCTTGTGATCCTGTTTTCATCTTATGGTCTCGTCATGTATTTCTTTACATCTGGCTTGGTTCGTCTATTTGTATCATTGCTCCCGGTCATCAGCTTTATCTGGCCTGACCTGTGGCTAAAAGAGCGAATGAGAAACCGCGAACATCAAATTCGGTCGGAACTTCCTTTTGCGCTGAACTCCATAGCCATTATGACAGACGCTGGTCTTGACCTCTTTCAAGCCATAGGAGAAACCTGTCGTATGAAAAATGGCGTCCTCATTAACGAGCTAAATCGAATGCTTGGGGAGTCCCAGTCAGGATTTTCTAGAAAAGATGCGCTTTTGAGGATGGGGGATCGTTTATCCGTTGCTGAAGTGAGTTTGTTTACATCGGCTCTGTCTCAAGCCCTTGATAAGGGGGCCAGCGGCATAACCCTTGTTTTAAAGCAACAGGCCGATGAACTTTGGAATGCGAGAAAGTACAGTGCCAAGGAACTGGCTGAAAAAGCATCCATGAAGCTTTTTATGCCCATGCTCCTTTTGGTTCTTCCCGCACTCTTGATCTATCTGCTAGCCCCTGCTGGATTCATTCTAATGGACTTCATGGCAGGTTGATACTGGTGGAAAGAGCAAAACAGAATGTAGATATTTAGTTAATGCTTGGCGGCAAGTATCTTGAGCACATTGTGTGATCTGTTTTGTTCTTCTCATAAATAAAATTTAGAGGAGAGCAACATGAAAAACAAAAGATTTATATCATGGATCTTGGTACTCAGCATTCTGATGAGTAGTCTTGGTGCGCCAGTTTTTGCTGAAAGCCCGAAACTGGGTGATCAGAAAGAGGAGCGTGTTGGTGACACGATCAAAGTGTATGAGTATGAGAAGACAGGGGAGACCCCTGCAACCACAAAAATTGTGGAAAAGTGGATTCCGCCCCACAAGGAAATGCAAAATGTGGAGAAGTGGGTTGACGACCAACCTGAAAAAACAGAACGTGTATTTTCACATTGGGATTTCGAGCCACAGCCCGACCGTGTTTGGTATGAAGATGAGTCATACACGGTAAGCGAAAAGCGTACAAGAACCATTCCTGGCTATGACCGAGTTGTCAAAGACATTGACCCAGGACACTACAAGACGGAAACCTATACCATTCCTGGCTACACACGCCGAGTGAAAGACATTGAGCCAGGATATTACAAGACGTCAACTTATACCACTGGGGGGTATTACAAGTGGGTAAGGGACTATGATGGAGACACCCTACGGCGCTATAAAGTTTGGGTGCCTAAGAAAACCCACACGAGAAGAACCTGGGTATCAGAAAAAACAGTTTGGCGGACTGTGACCATTCCATCAAAAACAGCCACTCGACGTGTATGGGTACCTGAAAAAGTAAATCGTTACACAGTCCATATTCCAGCACGAACTGAAACCTATTATGTGGATGTGGAAAAGACCCGAAGAGTACGTCGTTCTAGCTCAAGACCTGACAAGAAGATCGCCCGCTATAAAACAGTGACGACTCCAGCTACGAAAAAGAAGATTACAGTCAGAGAGCCGGTCATGGTTGATGGCTATATGGACAGGAAGAGTGTCCCTGTGCCACCACAGCCGATTTACGACTGGGTACTCAAGTCAACAACAACAGTACAGAAGTCCACTGCGGTTATGCCAGATGGGTCAGAAGTAAATGTTGAAATCGTCAATGGGCAGACCCGATTTAAAGACGGTAGTCGGCCTGAAGGAGCAATCATCAAGACCAATGGTGGTTACTATAAAATCGTCAATGGTAAGGGTGTCCTTGTAACTGAGGAAGACTATAACAACTTAAACAAGAAAGACGAAAGACCACCAACACCACTACCAACGCCAAAACCAGCATCCTTATGGGACAAGGACGGAATGACAGGTGATTGGTGGACAGACCAAACCAAGATGTCTCAAGCCATTGCCCTATTGAAGGGTGATATCAGTAAAGCTGGTGGCACCCTCCAACTAGATGGGGATACCCATAAGGAGAAAATCCGCTTCCTCCAGCACTT
>CAYFHQ010000186.1:0-2513 GCA_964342805.1 uncultured Peptostreptococcaceae bacterium
AAGCCTGAAAGGTCATAATTGACCATCTCAAAGAGCTTGCTAATGTCCCGATCTTCCATTCTTTGAATAAAGCGGGTCACGATACCAGAGTGGGTGGCCATGGCTTCAAAACACCCCGTTGACCCACAGGTGCAAGGTATGTTACGGCTAGATACTCGCACATGGGCCACATTGCCGGCCCCAAAATTAAAGCCGGTGAATAGGCGACCATTCAAAATGATCCCAGTCCGGATGGTTTCGCCAATATGGACATGGACAAAGCTGGTACAACCTACGCCAGCACCGAACAAATACTCACCAACTGCCATCCCCTGGCCACTTTGGGCAAAGAGGACAGGCATATTGAACTTATTAGCCAGGCGGTTGCGGACGGATATATTACGGAACTGGAAGTCCTGGGGACGAAGCCAAAGGCCCTCGTCAGAGTCGATCAATCCGTCTGAAGTAATCCCTATCCCCAAAACCAATTGATCAGTTACGTGACTGAGGGCTTCCTTGATAAGTCTTTCTACTTCAGCAAAAACAACTTCCTCTGTTCGGTCTTCTTGAAATTGACCATAATGCATATGGAAGAGTTCCCCTCCCAGGGTCAAAAGGGCTGTTCGAACACCATGACGGTCAATGACAACCGACACCACCACAGCGTCAGATCCATTGAGTTCAACTAGGACTGCCTTGCGTCCACCCGTAGACCTCATGTCCTTGGTCTCCCCTATCAGTCCTATTTTTCCTAGGTCAGATATAATACTGGAGATCGTCGCAACCGTGAGACCTGTAAGGTTAGATAATTCAGTTTTCGATATAGGTTCTAGATCTCGCACCGCCCGTAAGACTGTCAAAGTGTTGTGTTTACGGATTGCATGGCGGTCCATCGTTGGATAATCCACAGTTTTCTCTCACTTTCTTTAGTTATTAAAAAAAGTTGTGTATTCATTATAACTGAGCAAGACGTCCCAATCAAGTCCCTAGCAGTCAAATAGGACCCTGCACATAAAAAACGGACAGGTCTTCCCCTGTCCGTTTTACCCTTCAATTCATACGAAACTGGTGTTTATTCCCTTTCCCCATCAGGCTTCCCTTTGACAATTTCCAATATTGCGTCAATATTTTTCTCGAATAGATGGACCAGTTCTGGATCAAACTTTTGCCCACTCTCCGACCGGATATAGGTTAAGGCTTCTTCAATACTCCATGGGTCCTTATAGACTCTTTTGTGGATCAATGAATCAAACACATCTGCCAGACTCACAATCCGAGCAACAAGAGGAATACCATCGCGGTCTAGGCCACTTGGATAGCCGGTACCGTCCCAGTTTTCGTGGTGGTAGTAGGCAATGCGAGCTGCAACATCCATCAGGGCCAATCGGCTGTCCCTGAGGATTTCATAGCCGATGGAGGTGTGTTTCTTGACCTCTTCAAACTCACTGGGTTCCAAGGTCGCTGGCTTATTGAGTATTTTCTCTGAAATACCGATCTTTCCAATGTCATGCATGGGCGACGCCATGCGAATGAGCTCTGACTCCTCATCGGTTAAGCCGTAGGACCGGGCAAGTAGGTAACTGATGTCCGAAACCCTACGAACGTGGTTGGCCATTTCCTTAGACCGGGTCTCTACCACCTCTCCTAGTCGATAAATGACTTCCTTCTGGGTGTCCACTACCCGTTCATTGAGGTAAACATTGTCAAAGGCCACCGAGATATTAGCTGAGAACAATTTCATTAGTTCCCGGTCAATCTCGTCAATTTCCTTCACACCCTTAAAGACGATGAAATTCTCTATTTGTCCCAGGCTGCGATAATAACCCACAAAGACATTGTCTTCGAATAGGCTTTCCTGGCGTTTACGAGCCTCGTCGATGATGGATACAATAGCAGGGTCAGCAATCTCCTCGATCTTCCTGTCCACATACTCTTCAAACTCACCACAGGCTGCCAAAACGATTAAGTGGCCGTTACGCTGGGCGGCTGCCATACTAGATGGCTGTCTAAAGTAGATAGCCTCATCCTCCAGCCCATACATGGAGATCATTTGCATAATCAAGCCTGCCGTAAACTGTTTTAAGGAGTTGATTTCGAATAAACGATTGGAAGCCTTTACGATCTTCTGCAGGCCAATCCGATTTTGCTCGATGATATTGAGATCCTTATATGACCGCAGGGCTGACACCAAAGAGGTGAACAGCTTTTGCACGGTTAGTTCCGTCTTGGTCTTATAGTCGTTAATATCATAGTCAACGATAACCCGCTCCTCAGGAGCCTGACCCGGTTGTCCGGTACGGAGAATGATTCGGACCATCTTGTTTTCCAGGTCTTCACGGATATACTTTACTAGCTTGAGACCAGCGTCTTCCTCTTCCATGACTACATCCAAAAAAATCACTGCAATGTCCGTCTCGTTTTGAAGAATTTCCTTGGCTTCTTGACTGGAATAAGCACTGATAAACTCGATTTTTCTATTTTCAAACTCAAAATCATGGAGTACGAGTTTGGTCGTATTGTGAACAACATCCTCG
>CAYFHQ010000187.1:0-2274 GCA_964342805.1 uncultured Peptostreptococcaceae bacterium
ACCATATCACCTGTCATGATTCTTGCGAAAGTAATCATGATAATCAGGACATAGGCCCCATTGAGCAGGACATGCTTGTGTTTGACGGTTACCAAGTTGGTGAAGTAGCGAATAACAAAGACCAAAACGAGGGCGTTGGCCACATGTTGGGCCCCTCTTATTAGGGTAAAGGACAGGTCAGGCATTACATATAAAACTATGAGTTCACCTGAAAAAACCATATAAATGGACAAGGAGATGGCAAACAAGCCAAAGTCCAAGGCCGCAATTTCATCATCCCGAACCGAATACAAGAAAAGATGGTAGAAACCCAAAAGACCTGCTGCAACAACCACTATGGATTCCAGGAGAATACTAGTGACCTCCCTTACACGGATTTGTTCAGCAGTACCCATGATAATCGGATTTGATAGGCCACCTAGTTCTTGGTGGAGGCTTGAAACTTGAATCACCATCTCCACTTGTTCGGTCTTCTCCGCAAGGGTGAATCGCCCCCGCTTTTCCATGGGTACAGCCCTGTTCAAAACTGGGTCCACACGCCCTGCCGACCACCGTTCATGACCGTTGATCCAGACCTTGGAGGCCGACTTGATTGGCGGCATTTCCACCCCCAGAACCTGGTAGCCCACTGGCAGTTGAATGGTCCCGTAATAGGTCCCCGAGTTGGCCCCAAAGTGGATCCAGTCTTGGGCTGACCAATAGTCCACAGCAGGTAGGGTGATGGTGTCTCCCCTGTCTCGTCCAAAGAGCTGGTCTTCGTAGGCAATCTCATTGGGGACAAAGGAGAAGGTTCCGTATATGGCCACTGGCCCATCCTTGTTAAAGTTGTGATCGCTAAGGTCTAAGACTCCCTCACTTGCATAGACTTCCGTAGGGTCGTTAAACAACCATGAGACTTCCAATAAGAGCATAAGGAGGGCAAGCACTATGTAAACCATTAAGATGGCAGTCTTCACTTGATTTCTCTTCATAATTCACCTCTTCCTACTCCTACCCGTTTTTTGGGAAAAAGCGCAGCAGAATAGGCGGGTTCGAGGACCAATGGTACAACAAAAAATGCGAAAAGCACCCTTGCGGGTGCTTACAGATCGTGATCCAGCTGGATTGAAGCCAGCAAGGCCTGAGGGAGTTTTCTGCAGTCTAAAAGCACCCTTGCGGGTGCTTTTATAAGTAGACAAACTGTCATACATCTATGTTTATTTTTATGTCGGTTTTACTTGTCGAAGTTCATGCCGTCGAAGTAGTATGCAGTTCTTGTCTGCTCACGCTCGCGTTCACGCTTGTTGCGTCGGCGAACCATGTCACCATCTTGCTTTTGCTTGCGTACTTCTAGGTTGAGTTCGTACTGATTAAAATGAAGTTTCATATCACATACCTCCTTAACGGTTCAAGTGCGGACTACAAGGATACTTTTTTACGGTTCTCTTGTACGGACTATGAACGCCTCTTGCCTTATTTATACCCACATGTTGATCACGAATATCGTTTTTACCAAAACCAAAATATGTCGTGAATTGATTATGTTCTTTTGTAAATGATGTCATGGTCTCCTCCGATCTGGACCCCAAGCATCGAAGTGGGTGACTATGTAAGCTATCCAAGCGCAGGGTATGTGCCTGTGCTTGGTGCTAAAGTCTGAAGTAGTACTCTTGTACTGCTTGCTCCCGTTGCTTTTTCGATGCATTTATATCTGAATTTTTGATTGAATTTCCTGTATGATGTGCTTTTTTATCTTTTGAACGTGTCAACTGTACGTTGATTTGTGTATTTCCAAATTGTACTCTCATGAATGTTTCCCTCCTGTAGTACTTTCCCTTTTGTTTCTAACAACCATTGAACTTTCTAGCGTCTAATTAGCGTTTAATCACCTGAATCGCCTCCCCCTATCAGTGGTTGGGTTTTACTTTAGTTATCTCCAACTTAATTATATTCACAACCCTTAATAATGTCAAGGGTGAATATTAATTTTTTTAATTTGTTGATTAACTTATTTGAATTATACCACCATAAAAGTCAATTTAAAATTAGAATAAGATTAAAATTCACTTATTTCGATTCCCTAACAAACACAGAAAACCCCTCCATTTATTACCTTAGGAGGGGTTTGCATCCATATCCATGCATATAAAAACCCCTCAGACACATAGCCTGAGGGGTGAAATCAATCACACTTAAAGTCGTTGTTAGAAAGGCATACCTTAAAAACGACGCTTACTCAAAGGCCACGTAGAGATTGTATTCATTTGTTCTGAAGCGGTGCCGATGTTCCCGATG
>CAYFHQ010000188.1:0-2259 GCA_964342805.1 uncultured Peptostreptococcaceae bacterium
GTTCATTATAACTTAACTCTTTAGAATTGGTGTCAAACTCTTGGGTCCATTATACATATTCAGACACTATACTGGGTGGGATGGACCTGACCAAGGAGGAACGCCTTGAAAAGGGAGCCAACCATTCCATGGTTCATACGGATTTTATGGTTGGGAGTGACCAGCTCAATATCATGGGTGTGAAGAGAGACGGTAGTCGAGTGGATATCCTCCGGAAGGGGGAATGGGCTATTGAAGGTGAGTAAGGAAGTGAATGAAAGATTGAAACTTGCTGAGCAAGTCCAGGCCATAGTTCCAGACGCCCAAATCCATGTGTTACATACTTACGAGCATCAGCCGAAAGTTGACGCCTTGGCCAATGAAAAATGGTCACGGCCCATTGCTACGTTTTTGTCTAGGGCGCATCAGGAGGAGGTTGAGGAAGGGGTTGCCTTCTTTAATAAGTGGTTTCACCAAGACATACCCGGTGAAAAATGGACCTTAATTATCACTAAAGGTGACCAAGTCCTGTCCCTTACAAGGTTGTGGAAGACGCCCTACTGTGGCAACATATGGCTCCACGAAGGTCTAGAGGTTCATGAAGACCTCCGTCGTAAGGGACTTGCCAAGGCCTTGACCAAGTTGGCAATGTCACTCTTGAAAGAGCGTCAGGAAGAGGCGCTCCAAGCCAATATCCATAGGTCCAACCGTGCGTCCATAAGTCTACATACGTCCCTCGGTTTCGAGGAGGTCTCCCAGGGAAGCCTCAACAGCTTTGGTGATTTCATCACCTCGACCAACCGATACAGGATCAAACTATGACTAAATGTTACAGCGAAAAATGTCGAATGAACATTGTTGTTCTGCATTCTTCCCACAAGGGGGGATAAGTTTTTGCAGACTTGCAACAAAATCGGCGATTGTTTTATCTTTTCGTCAAAATAATCGGTTCCACTGGTAAGTGACAAGACTGTGGCTTATACTCTTATAGTAAGTGGAACAGGTTTACAATTACACGAAGAGGTAGAGTGTGAAAAAGTTAAGTTTACTCATGTTGTTGACAGTAGTCCTAGCGGTTGGATGTGCACCAGCCCATCCGGATATCGCTACGGACCTTGGAGAAAACCAAGTCCAAATGACGGTGGAGTCTACCACCCAGGAAACTGTGGCACATCGATATAAAGGTACAAAAGAACGGGTCTTTACGTCCCTAGAGATCGGACTAACCCAGGACGAGCTGCCCAGTGTGGCCACCCTGTTTTACAACGAGGGTGTCAAGTTGAGCCATATGGGTTATGAAGTGGTTATTGACGACAATGTACTGGAGTCTGACATCAGTTATGATGAAAAGACTTTCCCCTACATTAAGTCCTATGACATGGAATATGAACCCAACCACCAGCTTCTCATGGTCCACAATAAGACCATGGGCATGAATGGGACCCTAACACGAACCTTCCTCTTTCGGATGGACGGAGGCGAGCCCAAGGAAATCTGGCGATCAGACGCCCTTGGCCTGCGAATTGCTGACATTCAGTTGGAAGACAAGAAGGCCATTTTTGAAGTGGGTGAAACTGGCCATAAAATCGGACTCCGTATGACGGGGGAAGAGGTTGAAGAAGGCAAGGCCATTGTAAAAGACCTCAATCTTAACCAAATTCGAGTGGACGAGGCCTTCATGGACTCCATTGCCAACAATGTGGCCATCAGTTATAAGGAGTCGGTCCTCCTGGACCATGACAGTGATGGCGCCCTGGAACTCTTGCTTCTAGCTGACATCGAAACAGTGGGTGCCAAAACGCCCTTGGTCGTGTCAGAAAGCGCAGTCATTATTCTAGACATCGATCCGCAAATGGTTCAAGTCAAGGAAGTGGTTTTTGAACGTCAAACAGGTTCGGGAATCTTATTCGCCTATTTTGAAAATAAGGTGTCTATGATCATGAGTCAGACCTATAATTAAAGGAATAAACAGACCACTATCTCAATATCAAATGTCTACCAATGAACCCAACCCCATGCCTTGTTTTTACGACAGGCCATGGGGTTTTCTTGTTGTCTTTATAAGATGCGAGTTCAAACCCACGTGTGTCAGGAAAACTGATTCAAGGAGCCTCCTGTAGAAAGGGTTCATCCAGTGGGTATAAGGGGGACAAGGGGGACCGCATGAAAAAACTAGACACACGTCTACTCAGGAGTATTAAACACCACAAGGGACAGTTTATCGCGACCATGTTGGTCATTGCAGTTGGGATCATGACCTACATGACCTTCAGAATGGAC
>CAYFHQ010000189.1:0-2109 GCA_964342805.1 uncultured Peptostreptococcaceae bacterium
GCAGTGCGTTCTGAAGTGAAAAAATCCCGCGAAATGAATTTTCCAAACAGCACAAAACTTTCTCGGCGGCTGATTCATGGTGAAGTTCGCACTGAAGCCTGTAAATTGGCAGTTGGCGCATTCGTGCTAGCACTTGTTATGGGCTTTGTGTGCTCTGAATGTCGATCAAGGGTACAAGATAAATAGTTCTTTGAAGATCGACAATGCTGTAGTTGAGATGAAAGAGAACTGATTTTTTTTTTTTCAGTTCGGCCTTTCGACAAGGAGAGGGTAGGCTCACTTGTCAAACCACCACAAGGTGCTTGCTCTTCACGAGTCGGTGCTGAGCGTTGTGGAAACGGCAGAGACTTTTTTTAGTCACTGTCAGGTGAGGTCTAAGGAGATGAATGAGATGAGAATGAACCATTGTAGAGGTATCGTAAATAACTCTGTTGTAGCTCAAAACCGGAGGGGTCAGAGACCTGAAGGGATAAGTCATGTAAATGTATCCTATAAGCTGTCATGACGGGCTGCCGGTATAAAGATGGCATGACCTTAGACTAGGCTCACTACGGAACAGAGGAAGCTTGCTGTAAGCGATTGAAGGAAACTTATAAGTCCAAATTGGATAAGAGGAGTACTGAGTTTGCGGTGAGTGGCGGATCAGCTCGTAGTAGTGGTGATATCCTTGGAGACAAGGAAGGAGCGAAGGGGCTGACATAATCAGGTTTACTAGTAAACCAACTTTAAATCAAACGATTTGAAAGGATGAATTTAGGAGAGGAACCAAGACCGTATCCCATCACCAAAGAACAGGTATGGGAGTCGTTTAAACTTGTAAAGGCGAAGGGAGGTTCACCAGGGATTGATGGTATGACTATCGAAGAAGTGGCGAGTAACCCAAAGAAACACCTGTACCCGGTGTGGAACCGTCTGTCAAGTGGTAGTTATTTTCCACCAGCAGTCAAGCGAGTGGAGATACCAAAAGGAAGTGGTAAAGTGCGTATGCTTGGAGTGCCAACGGTCAAAGATCGGGTGGCACAGACGGTCATAGCTAAAGAACTGGAAGCGATAGTGGAACCCCACTTTTCGGAAAGTTCGTTTGGTTACCGACCAAACAAGAGTGCGCATCAAGCCATAGAACAAGCCAGGAAGAACTGCTGGCAGTATGCATGGGTCATAGACATGGACATCAAAGGGTTCTTTGATAACATAGACCATGGGCTGATGATACGTTCGTTGCGTCACTTTACGGATGCCAAGCACATCATTACCTATGCGAAACGGTGGCTGAAAGCACCAATCCAATTGAAGGATGGTACTCAAATCCAGAATACGGAGAAGGGTACACCACAGGGAGGGGTGATCAGTCCGGTGTTGGCCAACATCTTTCTTCATGTAGTGTTCGACAAGTGGATGGAAAAGCATTTTGCAGACTGTCCCTTCGAGCGCTATGCAGATGACATCATCATCCATGTGAAGAATGAGCAATATGCCAGAAAAGTCCTGAATGCAGTTACAAAACGGATGGCAGAGTGTAAACTCGAAGTACATCCGGAGAAGACCAAGTTGGTCTACTGTGACAGGCAAGGAAGGCGTAAGCGTAAGAAGGAGGTCAAAGAGCGGCAGTTCGATTTTCTGGGCTTTACCTTCCGTCCGAGGAAAGTGCTTACCAAAGAAGGAAACCTGATGTACGGGTTCAGTCCTTCCATTAGTAGAAAATCAATGAAGCGGATCGTGAGCGAAATGCGGAAATTGAAGTTTCACCGATGGGTGAGGATGGACATCTTTCAGGTATCCAAAGCACTATCAGCAAAGATCAGAGGCTGGATCTACTACTACGGTAGATTCCATAAGGCCGGATTGCAACGGGTGTTCAAGTATCTCAACGAGCGATTGACGAGGTGGGCATTTAACAAGTACAAACGATTCAGAAGGTACAGAACCAGATGGTTTGCCAGACTGTGGCTAAGGCAAGTCGCTAAAGACTATGCTTATATGTTCCCACATTGGCAACATGGTTTTACATCTTAGGTCTGATTATGAAGAGCCGTATGACGGGAGACTGTCACGTACGGTTCTGTGAGAGGCTAGGGGCTGGTTAGTCAGTCCCTTGGCCTACTCGACTTA
>CAYFHQ010000190.1:0-2100 GCA_964342805.1 uncultured Peptostreptococcaceae bacterium
CCCAATTGCGCCATTACACTAGCATTATCGGTCCCATGGGTGCTGACCGTGCCATCCTACTGACAGACCGCAAGTTCGCCGGTGCAGACACATGGGCCACGTCCATGACCCTGGCCGCAGCCATCCGCAACCTGGACTACGACCTAATCGTAGCCGGTCGTCAGGCTATAGATGGGGACACTGCACAGGTAGGCCCTCAGATCGCAGAAAAACTAAACATTCCTCAGGTAAGCTACTGTGCAGACGTACAGCCCCTTGACGGTGCACTTGTGGTTAAACGTCAGTACGAGGACGGCTACCACATGGTGAAAGTAAAGACACCTTGCCTAATCACAACACTCAGTGAAATGAATGAGCCTCGTTACATGTCAGTGGCAGGGATCTTTGACGCTTACCGTGAAAAAGAAGTGGAAAAGTGGACCTTCGACAACATTGAAGTTGATCCAGCCGCCCTAGGTCTTAAGGGTTCCCCTACTCGAGTGAAGAAGTCCTTTACCAAGGCAGTTAAAGCACCAGGTAAGAAGTATGATGTGGACCCGCAAGAAGCGGCTCAAATCATTGTCAACGAACTTAAAGAAAAATTCATTATATAGGAGGCCGACCATGAACAACTATAAAGACGTAATGGTATTCGTGGAACAAAGAGACGGACATATTGAGAAAGTCTCTAGAGAACTGGTCTCCAAGGGTCGTGAAATCGCAGATGACTTGAAAGTAGACCTACGAGCAGTAGTCATTGGTCATGACATCCAGGAGGACCTGAATGAACTGATCTACCTTGGCGCTGACGAAGTTGTTAATGTGAATGGTGAAGCCTACAAGCTTTACATGACTGAAACCTACACACAAGCCATGGTAGACGTGGTCAACAAGTATACACCTGAAATTATCCTTGTGGGTGCAACATCCCTGGGACGTGACCTGGCTCCCCGTGTTTCTGCACGGATCGACACAGGCCTTACTGCTGACTGTACCAAGTTGGAAATCGACGAGTCCAATGGCAACCTGCTCATGACTCGCCCTGCTTTCGGTGGTAACATCATGGCAACGATTATTTGTCCTGAGCACCGTCCACAAATGTCCACTGTCCGCCCAGGCGTTATGCGACTGGCTGAAATGGACACAGACCGCAAGGGTGTCATTAGCAACCATGAAGTGAAACTGACAGACGATGCCATGAATATTGAAATCCTTGAAGTGGTAAAAGAAAAATCCAAAAAGCAGAACATCGAAGACGCCAAGGTTCTGGTTTCCGGTGGTCGTGGTATTGGTAACCCTGAAAAAATGTCCGTTCTTGAAGACCTGGCAGACAAGTTCCACGGAACAGTTTCCGCTTCCAGAGCCGTTGTTGACGCTGGCTGGATTCCTCGGGACAACCAGGTTGGTCAAACTGGTAAAACAGTTCGCCCAGACCTCTACATCGCCTGCGGAATTTCCGGCGCTATCCAGCACCTTGCCGGCATGGAAGAGTCTGAGTTTATTATCGCCATTAACACAGACGAAACAGCACCTATCTTCGACGTAGCTGACCTCAGCATTGTTGGCGACGTCCACAAGGTAGTTCCAGAACTGATCAAACTGCTTCCCAACAAAGAAGCAAAAGACAAGGATAGTACAGAGGCGGCTAAACAAACTTCTTGATAGCTGACTTTCTGGACCTATACAAGTGATTGTCGGAAACGGCACGGAAAAGGGACTGCCTCAGATTTTGAGGCAGTCCCTTTGTTGTTTTTGATGTTGATGTGAGTCTATGGGTATGCTTTTTTCTGGCTACAAAAGACGTGACCCGTCGATGTCGGGGGAGTTCTAAGCTAGGAGCAGATCTTGCTTCAGCTATCCATCTTCTTCCCAGATAAAGATGAATCACATTTGAAGTAACAGTTATGGCAGAGCACAAACTTCTTTGCAGACTCACAGAAAACAGCTCAGGGGCCTAGCTCATATTTACAAAAAAAGTGATGGAACGACTATGATTGTCAATTCCACCACTTTTGTATTTGTTTATGCAGTTAGTTTTTTGTATTAAATGTAGTCAGATTAATAGTCCTTAAATGAAAAAGTAAGTTCCGTTTAGGGTAGAAGAACAGAAGTTAGTTCTGC
>CAYFHQ010000191.1:0-2053 GCA_964342805.1 uncultured Peptostreptococcaceae bacterium
AACCATCCTCTTGTCTGCCTCTTTAACGGGCTTTAGACAAATGCTGGTTTCAGGTGGTGCTGTGCGGGCATTTTACTTAAATGACGCTGCCATTGAAGAGTCCCTAGCAGAAATCGAGGCCATGTCCTTTACTGCTGAAAAGGAAGCTTCTGCCTGGGTGAGTACAACCACTAATTTTATTAAGCCCAGTCGAAGTGACTGGACAGGCTTTATGGCCCTCATGGAGTCTAAATTGAAGGCGGGGTCCATTAGTGAGGAAGAGGCTGCCACAGCCATGAACAGGGCCTTTACCTTCGAATTTGAAAAGGCCTTTTATGAGAAACTACTGAAGTCACCCCTGCCCAACGAGCTGGTACTCGTCTCGGGTACGGATTTTGTAACAGACCGGGCAGTGGCCTATCCACTCCCGTCTACAAGCCTGAAAACCACATGGGAAAACCAGTTGAAGGCCCTTGAGTTTGACGTCAAGGCTGAAGACCGGTTTACAGACGAGAATGCCAACCCTGAAGTCCTTTCGGTCACTTCCCAAGTGGAGGCAAATCGAGAGATTTCCGTGGCCATTCAAACGGCAGGCTTGTCAGGCATCCATAACAAGGGGATTGATATGAATGTCAATATTATTATCCCTGAGTATACCTATGCGACAAAGACCCGTGCTGAGTCTGTAACCATAAGAGAAAACCAACTGTGGGACCATGCCATATCTGCCCTTGGAGACATTGTCATTGACCAGGGAACCACCAATATTTATGGGGTGACCTACAATGCTTCAAAGCAGAAAATAACCGGTGAAACAGAGGTCTATAGTTATGGGACCTTCCCGGAAAAGGGGACCTTTAACCACAAGGAACTGGGTGGCTTTACAGTGGGCTATAAGGCAGAGTCTGGTGACTACTTGTCTGGCCAAGGACTTCCTTCAGCCATCACAGGGATGCTTGGGCACCCTGCCCAGGTTAGTATTAATGGGTCACTAAAAACCCACAGTGCCCTAAAGTCAGGCTACGAGGGCTCTACCATTAACGTTACCAATAACTTGTTTGTGAACGATATTATTTTTACGGCCTTCGCCAATAGTCCAACAACCAATGCCCTTAGGCTTCTAGTAGGCAACAATATCTACATGATGGAAGACATGATCATCGACGGTGACCACGTCACTGTGGAAGTGGGGGACAATGATGGTATTCTCAATGCCTCAGGTGTGGCCACAGAAGACAATGGCCAGATTTGGGGGATTCTTGATAAGGGTACGGGAACAGCCTTTGGTGTAGGAGACCGGGCGTCTGCCATGCTGATACGGGGTAATCCCAACGGTGTTCGCATTACAGCCAATCGCTACCTCATCTATGGTGTTGCCATTATGGACATGTGGCAAAAGGGATCAGACCCCAAAATCTACTATATGACTGGGGAGTCCTTTACAACTGAGGATGTCAGGTACTTTTATGAAACCGTTCAGCCCCAGTTGGCCCAGACCTCTCAAATGACCACGTATGAAACGACAGACCCCACTGATGACTCGGCTACTCTTGAAACATTGGCGGTGGAGTATTACAACCAAGCTGAAGGAAAGATCGAACAAAACATCGATTTCAAGGCTGAGCATTTTATGCTGGCCGCCGGGGGAGACAAGGACAATCCCACGTCTGAGAACATTCCCCAGGAATACAAGGACATTTTTGAAGTCCGGGGCCTAAGCGCAACGGACTCCGCTGAAAAGCGAAAGAAACACTATGCATTAGGTGCGGTTCTTTCAAATGGAACACTTCAAAATCCCTTTGTGCGGGATGTAAAGAGTGCCCTTACCAACCAGCGGACATCCATTTTGTCCACCTTGGTTGATGAAAAAATGAACTTTTTGCTTACGCGGAACTACAATTCCTCTGAAAACATCTACAAAAAGGGCGGTATCGTCCAAAACAAGGGTTCGCGTTTGGACGAAATGTTCAACGACCAAAAGACCCTGGAGGACACAGCGTCTGACCAGGCCATTCGAATCGTGGCCAAGAAGGACGTTTGGATTAATGTGCCATCGGGCGCCAATACGGGGGGG
>CAYFHQ010000192.1:0-2044 GCA_964342805.1 uncultured Peptostreptococcaceae bacterium
CACACCCCACATCCACTGGTCCAACCTCAGCAAAAAAAGCAATGTCCATATACCCCGCATAAATTTGCCCACTATGCAAGACACCCGCTGGAATAAAGTAGCGGTCACCCTTGGTAAAGGTATGGTTTACTCCATCAATGGTTAAATCGATGCGCCCTTCAAGGACAAATCCAACTTGACCTGCATGTTGATGCTCGGGCAGGACGGTGTCTTCTTCAAAGGTCATAAAGAGGATTTGCTGGTCATCTCCCTGGGAAAGAAAGGCCGTAAGGCCCTTTATTGGAATGTCTGCTTGGGGTAACTTTTGAATGGGTTGTGGAAATGTGTGCGTCATGGTTTTCTCCTTTTCAATGGCTTGATTCCTAGCTTGATTTTGATTATATTGGTCATAGTATCATTTGTGAAATGAATGATCTTTATGTTTAGCATTAGCATTTACTCATGGAGGAACTATGACTTTTTCTCAGATTGAAGTATTTATCGAAGCCGTTAAACTGAAAAATTTTACTCGGGTAGGTGAAAAACTCGGTTTAACCCAGCCGGCAGTAAGCCATGCGATTTCTGGTCTTGAAAAGGACTTGGGGGTAAAGTTGTTTGTGAGGGATCGAGGCGGCCTACAATTGACCCACCATGGACAAGTTGCCTACGAGGAGTGTTTGGCGATTCAAGCCCACGCCCAGCGTCTCTATGAAAAGGTGGCACCAGCACGAAAATTAGTTGAAGGACACTTGAGGGTCGGCACCCTCAATAGCGTGTCTGTTTCTTTCCTACCTAAGATCATTCGCCGATTCAACCAAACCTATCCCCAAATAGAAATCAGCTTGTTTGAGGGCAAGGACGAGGAGTT
The DNA here is from genome assembly GCA_964342805.1 of uncultured Peptostreptococcaceae bacterium. Lineage (GTDB taxonomy): Bacteria > Bacillota > Clostridia > Peptostreptococcales > Acidaminobacteraceae > CAYFHQ01. The sequence goes on from CAYFHQ010000192.1 coordinate 848, forward strand.
GATCCAGTGGATTGAAAGCGGTACCCTTGATTTTGCTTTTACCACCCTGCCAGCAGGGTCTTTGGCCAGTGACTTTGTAGTCCAGGATGAAATGATGGTCGTTCTACCTGTGGGACATCCTCTTGCCAAGGCAAAAGCTCTGACCCTTCAGCAAATCCGCCATGAACCCTTTGTTATGTCAGCAGGCGGGTGTCAGCCCTTGATTGAGGGGATGTTTGCAGACCAGGGCCTAGTCCCCATGGTGAAATACTGTGTGGGAAACATTTCTACAGTTCTGGGTATGATTAAGGAGCGTATTGGTATTTCTCTGATCCCAAAGTTGGCTTTGAAACATGCTTCCAAGGAAGACCATGTCCTAGTGCCCTTGAAAGATCGACGATACCGGAGGATTGGGATTTCTTATCGGGAAGAGAACCTGGATCGGGATGTTCTTGAGGTGTTTTTGGATATGAGTCGGTCTGTGGTTAAGGGGTTTGGGAATTAGGAAGAGAGCAAGGCCTTAGAAACTTAAAAGAGAGATTTATATGAAACAGACCTCTCAGCCAGCGAGCTGAGAGGTCTTTATGTGTGCAATGATGTTTTCTTCTAAATGTCCCTCACCATCAAAAAAGAATCCCCAATGTCCTCATGGACAAGAAACCCACAGTTTTTATACAAACGGAGGGCATAGTTATCCTTTGAGACACATAGGCTCATGTTTCTTATCCCTTCTTGTCTCAACTCAAGAATCAATTGATTGAGTACTTGCTCACCTATTCCCTGACCCCTATGGTCTTCCGCAATGCCTATGACGAGGACTGGGATGGTAGGATCGATAAATCCACGAATATGTTCTTGGTCAGTCCAATATCGGACCCAGGCAGCACCCAGGTAAGCCTGATCTTTTCTTGCAACTACAGCTAAGTCTCCCCTGCGCTGGCCCAACTCTTTTATGGCAGACTGGATTTCATCTAGTTGTAAACTATCCTCAAAGCTGGGTCGCTTGGTCCTGTCTCGCCAGAAAACAGCTTCATAATGCATTTTTATGATGAACTGGATGTCTTGGTTGGAGAAAAGTGACCGTGTGATTTTCATCTTGCGCCTCCCTTACCTACTAAAAAGCACAGCCATCATCAAAGGGCTGTGCTTACTTTACTCTATATCGTCGACTTCATGACGCTTGGGTGGTCGGATCTGTTTGGGTTTGCTGTCTACCCG
>CAYFHQ010000193.1:0-2039 GCA_964342805.1 uncultured Peptostreptococcaceae bacterium
CACCAAGCGGCTGTAAGTTCCACACACGCTGCCCGATTGCTCAGCAGATCTGTAAGGAAGAAGTACCAGAGTTTAAAGATCATGGTGGCGGCCACATGTGTGCATGCCATATGGTTGGCAAGTAATTTAACGTTAAGTAAAAGAGATAAATCTTCGGGTTTGTCTCTTTTTTTGATGTTTTGGTTTTTTAAATAATTGTAAAATACGTGAGAAATCAAGGGACGATTAGCCCTATCGAAAAAATCGTACGTAATAATTCTGTAACAAGTTCCGGGGTCAAAAATCGGCATAGCCCTTGCAGAAAAAGGACTTGATCGGGTTTGTTACATTCGTTAACATTTGTAACAAAAATGCCGGAAAGTAGGTTTGTCAAGGGTTAGTGGGGGCATGGTCAATTTGACGGAGGGAATCCTCACCCAGTATAATGATGTACGGAGATCGACATATAAATTTATTTTTATATATCAGATTTTCACGGAAAAACGAAATAGACGAGTGGCAAAGAACATTACAGGCAATTCACAGAAAAACGTTTTCTTCTTAAGTAAGCCAAGTAAAACGACTGTGGATTGATTCATTTATTTAAGGATCTATTACAAAAAAAGAATGAGTCACAATGAAAGCGTTTTTAGCAGGGCAAACCTGTTGAAATAGTCATGGGAGACCATGATAGTCGTATTATTCCTTAAAAATCCTGCACAGCAGGATAAAGAGACAAGGGGGATTCAAAAATGTTCAAGCGATCACTTGTAATGCTACTGGCAATGGTTATGGTATTGTCATTGGCACTAACTGGCTGTGGTGGCGGCGCTAAGCCAGCTGAAGAAGCTAAGCCAACAACAGACAGCGGCGAAGTTCAACAGAAAGTTGAACAAGAAGGTACAGAAGTAGTTAAAGCTGAAGAAGGTGCTCCAAACCCAGCGCTTAAGCGTGACGGTGCAGAAGACACTCTAGTAATCGGTACTTCTGAAGCAAAAGGTATCTTCAACCCAATCTACTACTCTTCTTCTTATGACGGTTACGTAGTAGACATGATCTTCAAAGGTCTTATCGAGCGTGATATCGATGGCCAGTGGCAGCCAGCTCTTGCTGATTCTTGGGAAATCTCTGAAGATGGCAAGACGTACACATTCAAAATCAAAGAAGGCGTTACTTTCTCTGATGGCGAGCCTGTAACTGCTGAAGACGTTGCTTTCACTTTCAAGTCTATTGCTGACCCGTCTTACGATGGTCGTTACCAGTCTTCCGTACAGGACATGGTTGGTTTCGATGAGTACTTCGAAGGCGACGAAAACGGCTTCACTGGTATCAACGTAATTGACGACAAGACAATTTCCTTCACATTCAAAGAAGTTATCCGTACAAACATCTCTAACTTCTCTATGGGTATCATGCCATCTCACTACTACGCTTTTGAGTACAATGATATTGCTCCTCTAAAAGAGAAGATGGAAGCTCCAATGGGCGCTGGTCCATACAAGATTGAAATGTTCGAAGCGAAGCAGTTCGTTAAAGTTACAAAGAACGATTCTTTCTACAATGCTGACGCATTCCAAATCAAGAACGTTGTAATGAAGTTCGTTGAGCAGTCTACAGAAGCAGAAGAATTCATCGCTGGTAACGTAGATATGCTTGCAGGTCAGATCGAACCAGAAAAGATCCAAATGATGGAAGAGTCTGGTTTCGCTGATAAGTACAACTACCCACGTTCTGGTTACGGTTACCTAAAGTTCAACACTCAGTCTCCACTGGTTGAAGATCCTAAGGTACGTCAAGCACTTCAGTACGCATTCGACGGACAGCAGTTCGTTCAAATCAAGTTCCAAGGTCTAGCTGTAACTCAGCCTTCTCCAGTATCTCAGGTATCCTGGGCTTACACGGATGACATCGTTGAAAAGCTAGAAAAGTACGACTACAACCCAGAAAAGGCAAACGAGCTTCTTGACGAAGCTGGTTGGGCAATGGGCGCTGACGGCATCCGTGAGAAGGACGGCCAGAAGCTTATCGTTCGTATTCCTGCAATGCCTGACCACGGTATC
>CAYFHQ010000194.1:0-2039 GCA_964342805.1 uncultured Peptostreptococcaceae bacterium
AAAAAAACTCTTGTCCATGGTCCCAAGTGAAGTAACGCCGGGGCACATCCTTGAAATTGGGTGTGGTACGGGTTATTTGACAGGTTTGTTGGCTACAGCCTACCCCCATGCCCAAATTGATGCTCTGGATATTGCCCAGGGGATGATCGACGTGGCTAGCCGCCAAGTGACTTCTGACAAGGTCTCATTCCACTGCGGAGACGCGGAGACCTGGGACGGGGACGCTGGCTATGACTTGATCATATCCAATGCCACCTTCCAGTGGTTCAATACCCCAAAAGTCACCCAGGACAAGCTTCACGGACTGCTGACAGAGGCCGGTGTCCTGGTCTACTCAACCTTTGGACCAGACACCTTCAAGGAACTTCATGACTCCTTTGGGGCGGTAAGGGCCCAGATGGATATTAAAGAAGTCATCTCACCAGGCCAGGCCTTTTTGGACGCAACTGCCTGTGTGGACCTCCTGCCAGAGGGACGACAAAGTCTCACCGAAAGCCAGATCCTGCCGGAGTATTTCCCCAAATGCATTGATTTTCTCCAGGCAGTAAAAAAGATCGGTGCCAACCGCGCCAGTGGCACGGGAGAACGACCGATCCCAGGTTTTATTGATCAGGTAATGACCCATTATGACCAGGCCCATCGTCATGGAGACCAGGTCAAGGCCACCTATGAGGCCTTGTACATCTGCTCTGCCCCATCAGCGTAAAACATAGTTGGTACAATTATACTTATACTCAAAGCCCAGTTGCTCGTATAAAGCAATTGCGGCTTTGTTGTCTTTTTGAACGTGTAAGAAGGCTGTTCCACCCTCCCGGATCATGGCCTGTTGCATGAGCCAGCGGCCAATCCCCTTCTTTCTGTACTCATTTTGGACCAGTAGGTCAGAGATTAAATAGGTCCCCCGCATGACAGGTTCCACTTTTACCTGGCCAAGGACTAGCCCATTGGCAGTTTGAGCTTCATAGGTCTTGGCAACACCCTCTATGATCGTATGGATTTGAATGGACGATTTCGCCGGTGGTGACATGGGCTGGGTGGCTGAGTGAACGTAGAGCCTTTGCTCCACCCTTCGGTAGCCTTCATCTACAAACTCTCCAAAACGCTCAAGGAAATGGGCCTCCGTTTCAGGCTCCATATCATAGAAGTTATATTTGCCGATTAATTGTGGCAGGTGTTGATCTAGACAAGCTGTCCGGCCAAACATACTTGCCATTCGTTTGGTTTCCCAAGTCACCAAATAGGACAAGGGGCTTTCTTCTAGACACCAAATCTTAAAGTCCGGCGACTCCATGAGTTGTTCCCGAATAAACTTAGAATGTAAATAGCGCTTTTGCCTTGGTATTTGCTGAACTATGGACATGAGATCCTCCCCTCATTTCTCTTTTACCCGAACCAGTCAAAAATCATTCTAAAAAATTTTCGATTTTTATTTGACAGCCATCGAAATGGATGATATGTTTATTTCGACAGATATCAATTTAAATATTCAAAGGAGAATAACAATGGAAATGACACAAGCAAAACAAGAATACGCAGCGTTTCTCAAAGGATTATCGACAGAGTTGATTACAGAATCAAAGGCAAAGCGCGCTGCAGGTGACCAGTACGAAGCCGTACTAGACACCATTCGTCTGAATGTAGTGAACATCTTTACACAAATGTTCAACAAGGCTCAGCGAGATATTGACCAAAAAGGTGGTCCTCTTCTAGAAATCTACAAGGCTGAGAATGATCCAGCAAATGTACAACTTGAAAAAGTTTACATGGGTCTACTTGAAAAAATCAGTGGTCAGTGGGTCGAAGCGCTGAAAGAAGCCAAAGAATTTGACGACCATGACAACATTACTAAGGAAGAAGCGAAGATCGCCATGGCAGACCAGCTTCATGGTCAATTTAGACAGTATTTTGATCTGTAAGCTGTAGCAAAATCGCCATGGCAATTCGGAAATGGAGTATACAGTGGATACCATTAAACTATTCAAGTGTCTTGCGGACAAGTCACGCCTCAAGCTCATTCAGGCCCTGCTGGAAAAGCCGGC
>CAYFHQ010000195.1:0-2024 GCA_964342805.1 uncultured Peptostreptococcaceae bacterium
TAAGGAGGCCATCCAGCATAAGGGCTATGCATTTGTTGATATTTTGCAACCTTGTGTTTCATTTAATAAGATCAACACCTACAAGTGGTACAAGGACAATATCTATACCCTTCCAGAGGACTATGACCCTAGTGACCGTCAGGCGGCTTTCGCCAAAGCCTTGGAATGGGGAGCGTCCGGCATACCGATAGGCGTTTTGTATAGAAACCCAAGGGAAACCTACCTGGATCGGATTGAACATTTGAATGGTGTTGAACCTTTCGCGACACTAAATCGAAGCCCAGAGGACCTTGTGGATATCCTCAAATCCTTTGAGACACTGTAGTTTTCAACAGGTTTATCGAAACTAAACAAGCATTCACCCTCTTCCATAGAGGGTGAATTTTTTATTCCATTGTTTGAAATATTTTGTTATAATGAAGTCGTCGAATATCTAACAAAGGGGTTAAATTATGTATCAATTGAAAAGTAATGCAGCAATGGAAATGCTTGCCTCCATGGCGAGATATGCTCGAAGAGAGCAATACAAGACGGCTTCAAAAGAGAAACGATATGAGCTGGATAGCTATATTGAGTCTTACATGGGTCAAATTGACCAGAAACTTCCGCGGATGATCCGAAATGAAATCGACAACTTTTTCATGGTCTACCGGGGTGTTGAAAAGCTGTGCATGCAGCATATCCATGAGCATGGCATTGAGTCACCAAAGGCCTTTATTGAGTATTTCAAGTCCTTTTCTGCTGACGACGTGCTCAACCTGTGTTCTGAAACCTTGAAACTTCCAGTTGAAGAGCTTCAAACCATTGAGTACCAGGACCTGCTCATTCGCTTGGGTCGCTTACCCATTAGTAATGACGCCAGCCTGGACGAAGAAGCCCAGCTGTATTATCACATTTTTAGGTATCCAGAACTCAATAAACAACGACTGGATATCTTATTCGAAACTTATTATTATGAGTTCTTCCAGTACATTGAGAATGCGGTTATGCTTCACCTTGAAGAAGTGAGAGCCCACCATCAAACGTATGTGGAAGACCTCCTAGAGGACTACCTGCAGGCAATCTTTAAGCATAGGGGGTCCATGCCCCATGGTCTGTCGTCAGGTACAGGTTACTTGTCCTACTTCTACGAACTAGACGCCCATGACATTAACGACACAGGGAATGTATTCACCTATGGTTTTGCCCTGGAGAACCGTTTCAACGAAAAGGAACGTAGAAAGAATACAGAAGACTTGCTAAAGGCCCTGTCTGATCCGAAACGTATTGAGATCCTCCGTTTGATCGGAAAGAAGCGCTGGTATTCCAAGGAACTTGCCGAACACTTCGAATTGGCAAAGGGAACCATGAGTTACCATATCAACAAACTTCTGAACATGGGTATTATTGCAGAGACTTCTGGTGAGTTTAACCGGGTTTACTATTCTGTTAATGAGGAAAGACTGACCCGCCTGTTCATGGAAGCCCTCAGTGACCTACTGAATAAAAACGAAATCTAATAGCAAAGGCTGTAGCAGGGTGGTTATACCATCCATGCTACAGCCTTTTTTACTTTTTATTATTGAGTCCGGGTCCGATCGAATACGGTTTCCTCTTGCTCACTGGAGTCCTATTGAAAACTGGTAAGCGATTGACGTATAGTTGGACTACTTCCCTACTCGGCTTCCATCTTCCTGGTAGTCAGGGAGTCCAGTTCCAAGTGCCCTTCGTATAGGGCCTGGATGACCAGGGCACCGGCACCAATGGTTCCAGGGGCTTCGGCAATCCCAGTCTCCCCTACGTAGACGCGGTTAAGATTATTACTCACTGCTGAATGGGCCAGAAACTTGTTGATTTCCCGGTTCATGATACTGTGGGCATTATAGATCCCAGAGATAAAGATCTTTTCTGGGTTGATTAAGTTGGCAATGGCCCCAAGACCCCTGCCAATATAACGGCCCGTGTCCCGGATTACCTGGCGGGCGATTGGGTCCCGTTGGATAGCATTGGTATAGACCATGTCCGCACTTAAGCCTGAAAGGTCA
>CAYFHQ010000196.1:0-2010 GCA_964342805.1 uncultured Peptostreptococcaceae bacterium
CCTTAAATGAAAAAGTAAGTTCCGTTTAGGGTAGAAGAACAGAAGTTAGTTCTGCACAGAATCAATCACGGAAGTTACTTTTGCAATCACTATCCGGTGGCCAACAGCAAAGGGTTTCAATTGCCCGGGCCCTCATACACGATCCCGATGTGATTTTTGCTGACGAACCCACGGGCAACTTGGATAGCGAAAACTCCACCAATGTTTTGAAGCTTTTGAAGCAGTTGACCAAAGACCATGGGAAGACCGTTGTCATGGTAACCCATGACGCAGAGGCCATTGCCTATGCCGATCGAGTGATCACCATAAGGGACGGGTTGATCCATTCTGACCAAATGAGAACCTAGAAAGTGAGGACACCATGATCAAAAAAATCACTGTACTTTGCACGGGTATCGCAGCCATTATCCTTTCTGTAATGGTCCAGGAATGGGTGGCACTGCCCCTAAGTATTCATGCCCTTTGGCCGCTTATTTTGATTGTTATTGGTTTGTCTTATATGTTTTCCAGGAGAAGAGGCAGGGAGCGACATGATGGTCCCATTGATCGTTGAAAAAGATAGCTTCCAGTCTATCCATGAAATCTTCCACCAGGAAGGGGGCCCTGTCTTCATAGCAGGACCCTGTGCCGTGGAATCGAAAGACCAAATGACCCAGGTGGCTCAGTATCTAGGGGAGCTGGGGGTAAGGGGTCTCCGCGGAGGGGCCTACAAACCCAGAAGCTCACCTTATAGCTTTCAGGGTTTGGGTCAAAAAGGCCTGCAACACTTGGAAGAGGCAGGCTGTGCCAGTGGCCTTGTCACGGTGAGCGAAATTGTTGATGGGCGGTATCTTGACCAGGTGGCTAAGCATGTGGACGTTCTTCAAGTGGGTGCGCGAAACATGTCCAATTTTGAACTCCTCAAGTTGGTGGGCCAAACCCATAAGCGGGTTGACCTCTTTAACCAGGTCTGGCTGAAGGACCACAATATCAGAACGGGTGTTTCGGCGTCAGTGAAGTGAAAGACATCAGTGGAATACAAATGGAAGAAAATCATAACTAGGTCTGCCCAAATTCGAGGCAGGCCTTTCTTATATTTTGGAACTTGTTAAGTTTGATTTAAAACCCTTGCTTCCACTGGGGGTTTCATGATACATTTATTCTCGTTTGTTGGAATCTTGCCTTGCAGGGGCAAGGTGAAATGTGATTATGTGGCGCAAGTGGATATAAACAGAAATGCAACCGCCATGTTCATTTCGAGCAAATGGAAAGATTGACAATCACAGGGGAATTCACGATCAGAAATGAGGGATTCACTTGAAGAAAAAATGGAAACTATTTCGGCTGGATAAGGAAGCGGTGCTTCTGGACTCTGGACCCTTTATCCTAAAGACCTTTTTGGCAATCGGGTCTGCCTATGCCCTGGGTGTTGTTACACCCGTGGCCCAACGGGACATGATTTCTGTCCTCTTTGGTTTGATCCTCACCTTGGAACCCACCAATATAACGGGTCTTCGTCGGGGCAAGGAGCAGTTTGTTGCCTCCCTTATCGGAGCCTTAATTACGGCTGCCATTGTAGCAGTCCTGGGTGTAAATCCGGTGAGTGTCGGCTTGTCTGTGGCCATGACACTTTTTGTATGCCTCAAGGTCAATTGGAGAGATATCTCACCTGTAGCCTTATTTACATCCATCTATATGACCCAGAACATGCAGCTGGGTCTTGGAGGGGAGCCAAGCATTTGGTTGACCTTCCAATTGCGGATGATTGCCCTGGCCCTTGGTGTGATCATTGCTGTGGTCTGGAACTTTGTCTTTTCACTGATCCAGTATCGCCGGATTACCTATAGAAGACTGGCCTTTTTGGTCAAGCACCTCCTGATCCATCTGGCAGAGCTAAAGACAGCCCTCCAAAGCGACCAGTGGGACACCATAGACCAAAAAAGAGCCAACCTGGCCCAGGTCTTCAACGACATTGATTGGATCAAGAGTTTGTTTGAAGATATGTTGGGAGAAGGGGCCTTGACCCGAAGG
>CAYFHQ010000197.1:0-2006 GCA_964342805.1 uncultured Peptostreptococcaceae bacterium
GCATTCCTGTCAACTATACATATGAAGACCAGGCGATCTACATCCATTGTGCCAACGAGGGTAAAAAGCTCGAAGCGCTCAAGCAATCAGCCAATGTGAGTTTTACCGTTGTAGGAAAAACTCAGGTTCAGCCTGAATCATTTTCTACCTTGTTTGAGTCAGCCATCGCATTGGGTAAAGGCCAAATTGTAGACGGTGACGAGAAATTAAAGGGTTTGAAGGGTCTAGTGCTGAAATACTCTCCTAAACACATTGAAGCTGGAGATGCGTATATTCAAAAGGCAATGGCAGCCGTTACGGTTATTCGCATTGACGTGGACACGTTGACTGGCAAAGGTAAACTCCAGTAGAAAGGATTCCTATGAAATTATCCGTTATCTTATCCCTTTTGTTTGCAGTACTGATTGCCGTGTTCGCCCTGATGAATGGGGCCCCGGTCAGTGTAAACCTAGGTTTTGCATCATTTGTCACCTCACAGGCTGTTGTCATTTTAGTATCTACAGCCATCGGGGCTGTGATTATTTACTTGTTTGACCTGATTGCCAAGGTCAAGACACGCTTCCGTATAAAGGAACTGGAAAAGCGAATTGCAACCCTAGAAAAAGAATTACTGGATAAAAACATGCTCCTCCAGCAAAGACAGGAAGTAGCAGAGCAAAGCCAAGAACCTGTCAAAGTCGAGCAAGTTGAAGCCCAAACAAACAACCAATAGCAGGTGACTATGAAACTTTACGAAAAGATATGGCATCGCCCCAGTGGCGATGCCCTTTCAACGAATACCTTAGCCCAAGACTTAAATGTTAGGCCAGAAATCGCCCAGATCCTGATCAATCGCTCAATCGACACAGCACAAAAGGCACAAAAGTACCTCCATGGAACGACCGAGGACTTCTATGATCCTTTTTTGCTTAAGGGTATGGAAGAGACCGTGGCCCGAATTGAGCAGGCCATTGATCAAAATGAGAAAATCACCATTTATGGTGATTATGACGTGGATGGCATTTCGTCGATTTCTTTGTTGCTTATTTACTTCAAGATGATCCAGGTCGAAGTGGATTTTTATATCCCCAACCGTCAGGAGGAGGGATATGGCATTAATAGTGGTGCCCTTAAAACCATCAGTGACAAGGGGTCAACCCTAGTAGTGACCGTAGACTGTGGTATTACTGCAGTGGAAGAAGCTCAAGTTGCCAAGGAACTGGGTATAGACCTGATCATCACAGACCACCACGAACCCCAGGCTGTCCTTCCAGACGCCTATGCCCTGGTGAACCCAAAACAACCCGCATGTAGCTATCCCTATGACATGTTGGCAGGAGTAGGTATCGCCTTTAAGTTGGTACAGGCCCTCCTGGGTGACCAGTTCGCAGCCCACCAAGCCACCTTCCTGGAGATCGCTGCCTTGGGTACTGTTGCCGATGTGGCACCTGTAACCGATGAAAACAGGATCATCACCAAGTATGGACTCAAGGAAATGAACCAGTCTAGCAACTTGGGCATGCAGGCCCTGATTGAGGCCTCCTCCTTAGAGGACCGGACCATTAATGGTGGCCATATTGGATTTGTTCTGGCCCCAAAAATCAATGCGGCCGGCCGAATTGGGTCTCCCGAGCTGGGGGTAGAGCTGCTGACTTGTGAAAGCAAGGAAAGGGCTGTAGAAGTGGCCGGGCAACTGTGTGACTTGAACGACCGCCGCCAGTCCATTGAAAAGGACATTTTAGAAGAGGCCAATGCTTACATTGACCGAAACCTCGATCCCAACCGGGACAAGGTACTGATCGTCCAAGGGGAGAACTGGCATACAGGTATTATTGGCATTGTGGCCTCTCGTATAGCTGAAAAATACTACCGACCAACGGTCATCTTGAATATTGAAGAGGGTGTGGCCAAGGGGTCAGCCAGAAGCGTTGGGGACTTCAACCTCTTTGAGGCCCTACAACACTGTTCAGACCTCTTTACCAAGTTTGGGGGCCACGAACAAGCTGCAGGTCTCTCCCTGCCAGCAG
>CAYFHQ010000198.1:0-1966 GCA_964342805.1 uncultured Peptostreptococcaceae bacterium
TGATTTATGAAACATTGTATTCACAAGGGATTGCTATTATGCAATTTCCTCAATTCACTTTTCAGGCCATGGTTGCGAAAGATCTTTCGTACCTGCTCTGTGCCGTGTTCTTCGAGAAAGGTCATAATTTCGTTAAAGGTCATTTCCTGCCTCCTTTGGTCCTTGGTTTGTTTCATTTATACCTTGGGGAGGATGGGATAATCAGGCCTCACGGTTTGAATGTATACAAACATGGTATAATTAACTGAGAACCATAATCAAAGGAGGTCCCATGTTCCACTTTAAAAACACCTACCAAAGCCTACCCCCAACCTTCTACGACTTTGTGGAGCCCGTTATGTTCAGCGACCCACAAATTCTTCTTTTAAATGATGCGCTTGCTATGGACCTTAACTTAAACCTGGACACCCTCCGCACAGAGGGCCATCTCTACCTGTCCAGCAACCGGATCGTGCATGAGCCCATTGCCCAGGCATACGCTGGCCACCAGTTTGGCCACTTCACCATGCTAGGAGATGGCCGTGCCCTCCTCCTTGGTGAGCTGGAAACAGACCAGGGTCTTGTTGACCTACAACTTAAAGGATCAGGCCCCACAAAATATTCCCGTCGTGGAGACGGCAAGGCTACCTTGGTTTCCATGTTGAGAGAATATATTATATCTGAAGCCATGCACGCCCTGGGGATACCCACCACCCGGAGTTTGGCAGTCCTGACAACCGGCGAAAAAGTTTACCGGGAAGGAGTCCATGAGGGTGCTATTTTGGTACGGACCTCAAAGGCCCATATCCGTGTGGGAACCTTCCAGTATGCGGCTACTAAGGACAGGGTCAAGGTACTTGCTGACTATACCATTGAAAGACTCTACCCCTATGTCAAAGGCTACACAGCCTTCCTTGAGGAAGTGGTAAAAAAACAAGCTGACCTCATTGCCCGCTGGCAGTCCATTGGTTTTGTCCACGGCGTCATGAACACAGACAATATGTCCATTGCCGGAGAAACCATAGACTACGGCCCCTGTGCCTTTATGGACTCCTACAAGGAAGACACGGTTTTTAGCTCCATTGACCAAGGGGGACGATACGCCTACAACCAACAGGCCAACATTGCCCTTTGGAATTTGACCCGGTTTGCAGAGACCCTCCTCCCCCTTTTCTCAAACGCTGAGGAGGAGGCCATTCACATAGCGGAAAACATTTTGAAGACATTTGGGACTTACTACCGAAAGAGCTACCTCAAACAATTTGCCAGTAAAGTAGGTATCCTTGAACCCATAGAGGAAGACCTGATTCTCATAAAAGAGCTTCTTGAGATCATGCAAAAAGAAGGCCTGGACTTTACCAATACCTTTCGGAATCTACCCATGTTGGACTTAGATGCACTGGCCCAGTGGAAGACCCTATGGCATAGGAGGTTGGAGGCTTCCAACATAAGTTTGAAAGAAGCTTTGAGGATCATGAAGACCCATAACCCGTCCGTGATTCCCAGGAACCATCGAGTGGAACAGGTCTTAAGGGATGCCCAAAAAGGTGACTACCAGCCCCTGCACGACTTACTGAAGGTTCTTGAATCTCCTTTTGACGACCATCCACTTACCTACACCCAGCCTCCAGGGAAGGGCGAGCGTGTGTATCAGACTTTTTGTGGGACTTAATAGACATGTGACCCAGCTTTTGAACCGACCTCATTTAGGTAGACCTAAAATCTATCTATCGAGGTTGGTTTTTAATTGCAAAACTTTACAAGTTAACACACTAAATTATGGGTTTAAAACTTGTTAAAATCGTTTGATTATAATTCCTTTCTTTGATAATATTTGGATAGTGTACCAGTTTGAGAAACTATTAAAGGAGAATAGCCATGAACAGAAAACTTCTAGTCCCCCTACTCCTTATCATGCTTCTTTTGGCCATGTTATAATGGACCCAAGAGTTTGACACCAATTCTAAAGAGTTAAGTTATAATGAAC
>CAYFHQ010000199.1:0-1748 GCA_964342805.1 uncultured Peptostreptococcaceae bacterium
TAAAGAAGTCAAGGGACATTGCAGACGACCTAAAGGAGAAGATTCAACAGGGGTCCTTTACCCTCCAGGAGCCCATCTCCTTCTTTGACCTACAAGGCAAAGTAACCCCCCTAGTGAAACCAAGAAAGGACCAAGTCAATGAGAAGTAAACTCCTAATTAACTTTCCAGCCCAACGGGCCCAAGAACCCGTTATCTATACACTGATCAAGGACTTTGATTTACAAGTCAACATTCTGAAGGCCAATATTGACACCAACCTGGCAGGCCACCTCCTGGCCGAGGTCAATGGAGACTCCTCCGCCATTGCCTTGGCCCTGGAGCATATTACTGGCAAGGGGATAGAAGCTGACTTTGTACATTCCACCATCCAAATCGACCAGGACACCTGTGTTTCCTGCGGTCTTTGTACCTCCACTTGTGGAACCGATGCGCTCCAGCTGGGCCACAACACGGGTTGGGAACTATCTTTCACGGACACCAAGTGTGTCGGCTGCAATATCTGCCTACGTACCTGCCCCTTGAGGGCCATTAGCAATGAGGTGGACTTCAATGGCCAAAGGATATGAACCTAGGGACTACCGTTACCTTGTGCCAGACGGAGACTGGCGGCAGCAAACGGTCATCTGTAACGAGACAGATATACAGGTATATGCCACAAGGGACCTTGTCGAAGGGGTCAACCAGGCCATTCACCAAGCCAGGGGCATTATTGGGGCTCATATCAAACAAGAGCCTGAATTTGCAACAAGTTTGGAACCGGTGGCCAACAATGTGAAAGCCCACGACCTGGTGGCCTGGATGAAGGAAGCGAGCCACAAGGCAGGGGTTGGTCCCATGGCTTCGGTTGCCAGTGCAATCAACCAGTATGTAGCCGACCTCATCCATGATCCTGAGCTCATGTTGGAAAATGGCGGAGACCTTTATATTCGCTCAAGGGCGCATCGTAAAGTCCTTATTCATGCGGGAAGCTCACCCTTGTCTGAACAACTGGCCCTCTTGGTCCCTCCAGCTCCAGAAGGAATAGGGGTTTGTACGTCTTCAGGGACTGTGGGACACTCCCTGAGTTTTGGCCAGGCTGACGCAGCCATTGTTATCAGTAAGGACCCGCTTCTGGCTGATGCCTGCGCTACGGCCCTGGGCAACCGGGTCAAAGAGGAAGGTGACATTGATCAGGCCCTAGAGTGGGTCTCAGGCCTTAGGGACATAGAAGGGGCCCTCGTGATCCTAGGGGAGAAAATCGGATTGATTGGTGATGTCCACTTGGTGGCAGCTTCATAGAACGAATAGATAGAGACCCAAGACCAAATTGGGCGCTAACCGGCTAATGGAATGAAGTAGAGAAAATCAGGGGTATTTATGTTAGTTAGAGACCTATTAAAAGAAAAGAAACCATCCATATCATTTGAGGTTTTTCCGCCCAAGCGGGACCTGGACATCGAGGGGATCTTTGAGACCATTGATCAGTTAAAAGACCTTGAACCGGACTTTATATCGGTGACCTACGGGGCAGGGGGGACGTCCAAGGATTTGACCGTGGACATTGCCTCCCGGGTCAAAAAGGAAATGGGTATTGAAACCATTGCCCACCTAACCTGTGCAACTTCTTCAGTGGAAGAGGTAAACGCAACCCTAGACGGTCTAGATCAGGCTGGTGTCCACAATGTCCTGGCCCTAAGGGGTGACATACCTCCAGAGCGGCGGGGAGAGGTCAACAAGCCCTTTACCTATGCCCCGGGCTTGATCTCCC
>CAYFHQ010000200.1:0-1609 GCA_964342805.1 uncultured Peptostreptococcaceae bacterium
AATAAATGAACATTTTGTGGCCAAAGTTGTACATTTTACTTGACCGCTTACACCACTACTTCGACCTCTTTTATACCACAAGAAACGGCCTCTTTTTTGGTCTCATTTACGTGACACTGGGTGCTCTAGTCGGCAAATATCAGGACAAGATCCAGTTCGAATTTAAGTGGCATGCCTTGGTTACGGCCTTTGCCTATGTGGTTTTAGAAGGGTACGTCCTCTACCCTATCGACCGGGCCTTGACTACAATATTATTTTGCCGGTCCTGCCCTTTTCCTTTGTTTTCTTCACCATCCTGGTCCAAGCCAAGTCCAAGGACCACCTATTCACAATGCCCTGTCCTCCTGGTGCAGCATTTCCAGCGGCCGGATTTATTATGCCCACGTCTTTGTGGTCATGTTCATAGGTCAGTTTGGCTTAGAACATATGGCCCGTGGGGTCTTGAATGTGGTTCTGACAATTTGTTTGACTGAAGAGGTTGTTTTGCTTAGGAAGGTGAGGAGGAAACGAGCTGGGAATGCAGTTCTTCGGACAAAAAAAAACGAGAGAAATCCCTCGTTTTATATTTGTTCATCTATTAAAAATTGTAGTAGGTGCATGTGTCTTACACCCTCATAGTTATCTTTGAACTTATTATCCATGGAAATGACGAGTTTAGGAAAATGGTCCTTAATGCGGAGTATGGGGCTGAACTCCCGTAGAATTGTCTGTTCTAGTTCCATCTTGAAGGTAACCTGAATATATATCTTTTCAGTTCCCCGTTCAGCGACAAAATCAACTTCTTGATCTTTTAATTTTCCAATAAAGACTTTGTAGCCTCGTCGAACAAGTTCATTGTATACGATATTCTCTAGTACACAACTCGTTTTTTGATTGTACCCATATAAACTTTATTTATCAACTCAATGTTTTGATTATAACCATAAAAACCACAGAATGGAGCACAGTTGTTAGAGTATAACCAGGATTAGTCCGTGAAGACTTAATGACTTCTCAAGAATATCTTCATCCTCCCATAAAGGGAAGTACGTAAAAAACTAATCATTCCAACAAAACAAAGGCGATAGCTCCATTTGAGGAGCCATCGCCTTTTGATGTTATGTAGAACTTGCTTTTATGATGTGACAGGCCGTAAGGTTAGACCTAACCCTTGCTAAAATGCAGACCGACGATTCAGCAAGAAGGCCGCATTGATCACTACCAAGACCGATCCCACATTGTGAACCAGGGCGCCCCCGATGGGACCGATAAGTCCATAGGCAGCTAGACCAATGG
Organism: uncultured Peptostreptococcaceae bacterium; assembly: GCA_964342805.1. GTDB lineage: Bacteria > Bacillota > Clostridia > Peptostreptococcales > Acidaminobacteraceae > CAYFHQ01. The sequence continues at coordinate 1,276 of CAYFHQ010000200.1, forward strand.
CCGTAAAATTCAGGGCCAGTGAAAGGACCACGTTTTGATTGATCTTTTTCAGCACAGACTTTGATAGGTCATAGACATAGGGTAGCTTGCTAATATCGTCCTTAACCAACACAATGTCGGCAGACTCTGCTGCAATGTCTGTTCCTATACCGGCCATGGCAATGCCCACATGGGCTGTCTTGAGGGCAGGGGCGTCGTTAATGCCGTCACCTACCATACACGTTATAATGTATAATGTACACGCTTGTCAAGACACGAAATTCAAGTTCAGTAGTTATGATGTGAATGGTAATATAAAGTAGTCCATTTTCAGACACATGAAGTAGTCCAATCC
>CAYFHQ010000201.1:0-1595 GCA_964342805.1 uncultured Peptostreptococcaceae bacterium
CGGTGGGACAAGAGCTGGGAGAGAACCAGAATGCTGTTGAGGGGGGTTCTTAGCTCGTGGGACATATTGGCCAAGAACTCAGACGTATAGCTATTGGCTAATTCCAATTCTTCTGCCTTTTGAATGATCTCTTGTCTCGAGGTCATGATGTCGCTGTTTTTACGATCCAGATCCGATTTTTGGAGTTCCAGTTGGTGGGTCCGTTCTTCCAACTCCTCATTGGACTAGCGGAGTTCCTCCTGTTGCATTTGCAGCTCTTCAGACTGCTGAATGGTCTTGTCCAGGAGTTCCTTCATTCTCATGCGAACCTCTGTGGAGTACATGGTAATGGCAATGAAGTCTGCCAGGGACTCCAGTAGCTGGACCGCTTGTGGCGTAAAGGTCTCCAAGCTCCCCAGCTCAATGACACATTTAACTTCTCCCTCGTAGACACAGGGGAGGACAATCACGGACTTGGGTGCAGCTTCTCCCAGCCCAGACTGAACCGCCAAATAATCCACAGGAATGTCAGCTATGACATAGGGCTTTTTATCAAGGGCGCTTTGGCCGATCAAGCCTTCTCCCAGCTGGACGTGTTGGGCCATGCCCTTGCGGTTGGTAAAGGCATAGGTGGCCACCATGTTAAGGGACTGGTCTTCATTGGACAAATAGAGGGCACCAATGGGGGCCTTCATATAGGTACACAAGAAGGTCAGGATGCTGTTTGACATATCTGAAAGGTCTTGTTGCTCTCTCAGGAGTTCGTTCAGTTCATTTTGGGCAGTTTTCATCCAGTTTTGGCTTTTGATTTCTGCCATGAGTTCCTTGAGGCGAACCATGAACTGGTTGAAGTGGCCAGACATGACCCCAATTTCGTCCGTATAGTCACTGTGGAGGCGGAAGTCCAGGTTCCTTTGGTATTCTAGAAAGGCCTTTCGGTAAAGGTCATACTCCGTTTCTTCGTGGAAGGTAAAAAACTTCTGGGCGTGGAGTCTGGCAACCAACATGTTCTAAACGGCCTTGGCCACTGCCTTGGACTCGACGATTTCACCCCGGCTATAGGTGAGGTCCTCCAAGTCGTCTAGGGCGTCCAGGACATCAAATCCAGCTGCCGCTGTTGACGTATAGTAGGTACTCATTTCTGCGTCTAAGTTTCTGATTTTCTGGAAACTTTGCCCGCAAGCGTTTAGCTTTTCCTCAATCATCCCCACCTGTTCCAAGGCGGTGGGGTCAGTGGCCGTTTTCTTGTAGGCCTCCACCAGGCCCTGCATGGACTTTTGGGCGTCCTCAAAGGCGTAGAGGTAGCTATCGTCACTCTGGGCAAGAAACTGCCTGAAGACCATACGACTGGTCCGCAGCTCAGCGTCAATTTTTGTGGCCAGATTTTTTTCCTCTGCCACTTGGCTGTAATCCTCAAACTGTTCCCCATTGGTATACAGACCCATAAGTCCGAAACTCAATGAAATCAGCAGGAGGGCCATGGAGATGGATATCCCCACAGTCATCTTCTGTCTCAACTTCATACTTCGAAAAAATCTAACCAAATTCGCACCCCATTCAATCGAGGAAATTGCATAATAGCAATCCCTTGTGAATACAATGTTTCATAAATCAAA
>CAYFHQ010000202.1:0-1582 GCA_964342805.1 uncultured Peptostreptococcaceae bacterium
GGAATAATAATGTTGGGGTGGTTTTCAACATTAAAGGGTGCCCAATATGAGCACCCCTCAACCTTCTCTATTCGTTCACCTTTCCTTTAGCTTGGTCTAATAAGACCTGTGACCCACTCAACTTTGGATTCAACTCCAAAGCCCGCTCAAGAGCTTCAACCGCAAGGTCAAATTCCTCCAGGTCAAAGCGAAACCGTCCCATCATATCCCAACCGATGGCTGAGTCTGGATAAAGACCTAGCACAACTTCCATGATACTAGCAGCTAAGCGGGGATTCCCTTCTTTCCCCAAGCCCATGGCCAGGCCGCCTAGTTTACGATCTAGGCCTGAGCCTATGGCAGGGTTGTCCTGTAAGAGTTTGCCGTAGGTTGCAAGGACAAGGTCTGGCTTCCCCATCTTGACATAGTCTAGGGCCAAAAGTTCGTTTTCAGCAAGTGGATCAAGTTTTTCGCCATCCACCATGAGTTCTTGGCTCACAGGATCATAAGTCAACATCACTTCACGATCCTGGCTCACAAATGTGCACTCCCCAACATAATCAAACCGTCGAGTCTTTTCACCAACTTGCTCACAACATAAGACATCCTCTTGAACATAGACTTCCAAGCTGGTGTCAACATCTATCCGATACCGACCAGTAAACAGCCCTATCACTTCATCAGAAGCCTCTTGTAATGTGTAGTCTCCACTGACCAACCCACTCCAACCATTGGCAACGGCTACACTCCGTAAGAAGGGGAGCTTCATACCGTATCCCATGTCTCCATTGGTCATGAGTACAATGCCAAAACCTTTTGACCGGTGAAACTCTATTCCGCACTTATAACCCATATTACTACCACTATGGCCAATCATTTGGTCGCCAGCATGGCTATAATGTTCAAAACCCAAACTATAAGCCCCTGCTAACAAGGGTGTGATCATTTCTTCAGCAAGATTCTTACTGAGTAGAGCCTCTTTTCCACCTTCTAAAGAACCCTGTACACCTATAATAAACTTGGCCATGTCCTCAGGTTTTGTCCATAGTCCTGTAGCGGCCATTTCAGGATACACATGATAGCCCCCTTGAATGGCCTTGCCATGGACATCATGACCCAGAGCAATCTGATGGGTCTGTTCTTCTGTTAGTTTTTCATTACGGAAAAAACTGCAGTCCATTCCCAGAGGATCAAGAACCCATTTCTTCATGATTTCCTCGAATGGTTTCTTCAACTGATCAATCAAGGCTTGCTGGATAATGGTCGTCCCCCCACCGGAATACCTGTAGGAAAGCCCAGGAGCCTTGTCCACTTCAACCTTGTCTGAGTTAGCGTCATTGGTACCATTAAGAACTTCCACCAAGCTGGGTATTGAACCATCATTTGCATACCCTCGAAAGCCAGAAACCGTAGTGCCTCCAGTATGGGACAGAAGCGCCCTCAAAGTAACTGGATTCTCCTTGGTATGGTCATTGTCTGCCAGCTTCCAAGAGGTTAAATAGGTGTTTACATCTTTATCTAGGTCAAGAAGACCCGCTTCCACCATCCTCTATAATGGACCCAAGAGTTTGACACCAATTCTAAAGAGTTAAGTTATAATGAA
>CAYFHQ010000203.1:0-1533 GCA_964342805.1 uncultured Peptostreptococcaceae bacterium
CGACACACTGACTCCCGAATATCTATCTGAAACTTTAAGATGGGATGTCAAGTATCCAATCGCCCAATAGGTCTAGTACCTGGTTAGCGCCTGGTTCTCACTTGACGTCTGGAATTGCAACAAAAAATTGGACAGATGGTTAAGCGCATTCTGAATAATTAGTATTTCCGTATTGTTCGGGAGTTTTATATCCCAGGTATTCGTGTTTTCTTTTTCTGTTGTACCAAATTTCAATGAACTCAAACAATTCTTTTCTGGCCTGAAGGATTGAGTGGAACCGGACATGTTTGACCAATTCAGACTTTAATATCTTAAAGAAGTTTTCTGCTACGGCATTGTCCCAGCAGTTTCCCTTTCTACTCATGCTTTGGAGAACTCCAAACCTCTTGAGTTCATCACTAAAAGCATATGAGGCGTACTGAACACCCTGATCTGAATGGAATAGCATATTAGGCCCTATCCTTCTGTTTTGCTTAGCCATCCTCCAAGCAGCCAATGTGGTGGCCTGAGTAGTCATCGATATACTGACAGACCATCCGATCACCTTTCGATCAAACAAGTCCATCACAATGGTCAGGTAAACCCATCCTTGGGCTGTTGGGACATACGTAATATCTGATACCCATTTTTGAGAAGCAGCTGTAGCGTCAAAGTCCCTGTTCAGGATGTTTCCAGTCACTGGAAGGTTATGCCTTGAGTCTGTGGTCATCCCTCTGAACTTCTTGCAGATTATACTCCTAAGCTCCTCTTCACGCATGATCCGGGCCACACGAGGACGAGAGACAACCCAACCAAGGTCACGTAGTTCATCGGTAATCTTAGGACTCCCATACCTGCGTTTACTAGCCTCATAAATTGTCCTGATCTGACCGATCAGTTCTGACCTTTCTATGGCTCGACCGGAAGGCCTACGGTTCATCCAGTCATAATAACCACTTCGACTTACTTTGAAAACTTTACACATCTTCTCAACACCAAATATGTGGTTATAACCCTTTATGAATTTGAATATTTGTTGTCTCCCTTGGAGAAGATGCTTATGGCCTTTTTTAGAATCTCTCGTTCAATTTGAGCATCCTTTAACTCCTTTTTAAGCCTGGCTATTTCCTTTTGCTCTGGGGTCATATTGGCATTGCCATGACCCGAAAAACTACCCTCTTGAAAACGATCATATTCACGTCTCCATCTGCACACCAGATCAGGTTTAATCCCGAGCTCATGCGCAACTTCCGTTGGAGACTTCCCTGCCAAACACAAATTGACAGCCATTTCTTTATACTCCTTGTCGAAGTATCTCCTTTCTCTTTTCATATACAGTAAATTTAGCTTTAGAAGCTTTACTTACTGTCCAGTCAAATGTAGCAGGTTCACTTAAAGCTTCTCACATCGTTCGCGTAAATTATCAAACATGAATATGGACAATTGATTACGAATATCTGATCCGATAGTGCTTTCGATTTTACGTCCATCAATTTCCATGACTGGTGTTAATTCACCCATAGTGCCAGTCGCGAATACTTCATCTGCAGCATA